>JAYSTY010000488.1:0-12373 GCA_043719385.1 Blastocatellia bacterium
TTTGGTTGCGCAAAAGCCATTGACGCGATCCCGATGAGGGCCGTCAATGACAAGACGATTTTACTAATGAGTGAGGTTTTCATGTGTGGTTTCTCCTTAATAGAAACGAACCTGGTTGTGAGTTAGAAAGTAAAAAGACACAAGCCGATAAACTCTCCCTGTTTTTTGAGAGGAAGATAAATTTATCGCTCAGTGCTATAAACGCTATAGAACGAAAGAAAAAGGATTTCCAGTTTTTGCCTCAAAGAGACAATTGGAAAAGCCACTCTCCTGTCAGTTACCAGTGAAATGAGTTAATTGCCGGAGGAGGAACAAATCTTTTGAGAGAAGTGAAGTGCCGGATGAGAGAAAGATTTGTTAACATTGGAATGTTATCGCATTGCTTTATTGTGTCAAGCTCAAATTAGGGTTTATTTTACTTATCTGCATAAGCTTGTTAATTTCCTGTGCATAAACTCAGGGAGTTATTATGGCCAATATTTTAGTCGCAGGAGCGCGAGGTAGCGCAGGCCGATAAATCGTCAAAGAGCCTATCACTCGCAACTATAAGCAGGTGAGAAGAAGTAATGAGCGGGTAAAGCCGCTCGAACTCCTGGCAGGGAGTTTTATCCGAACAGCTCGTGCTGGTTGTTTCTAATTGTGACTAAGGTCAGTGGCAGTAAAAATTATTTTGGGAAGCTTGCCAGGGTTTCTACTAAAAAATATGGTAAGCGGTTAATTGATTTTTATTTTGACTGAAACCGCACGGCTGGTTTTTCAGCTAATTTTTTGAGCAGGGTTTTGAAATCGTCCGGGAGCGGGGCTTCAAAATTCATTATTTGATTGGTACGCGGATGACGGAAGCTGAGCCTGAACGCATGCAGCGCCTGCCGCTTAAATTTAACGGTCTCCTGCGGCGGTTTTGCCATGTACTGTTTCTCGCCGATTAATTGATGACCGTGAATTGTCGCCTGAACACGGATTTGATTTTGCTTGCCCGTCGTGAGCTTTATTTCCAGCAGCGAAGTCGTCGGAAATTTTTCCAGCACGGAATACTTACATTTTGCTTCGACGGCGCGCTGGTCACGCGCATTGCTTTGGCGCTGGACTAAATTCTCTTCGTCCCACAGCAGCCAGTCCTGCCATTCGCCCTTTTCAGGCGTGGGGATTCCATACACCAGCGCCTGATAAGTCCGCTCCGGTTTTTGGGCGACGAATTGCGCTTTCAGGTTTTCGCGGGCGACAAAACTTTTGGCAAAAACTACCAGCCCCGAAGTGTCGCGGTCGATGCGGTGAACCACGTGCAATTTGATTTTGCTGCGCTCGCGCAAATAATCCGTGACGTGATCGTAAAGCGAAAACTCATCGGGATGTTTGGGCAGTTTGACGGTTAACAACGCGGACGGTTTATTGATGACGAGCAGGTCATCATCTTCGTGAATGATGTGGAGGTTGGAAACTTTGCGATCCGTAAAAACATGTTGTTTTGATGAGCCGGGGCGATCAACCCAGACGCGAACTTTTTCTCCCATTTCCAACTTGTGCCCAGCCGCCATCGCGTTTTGCTCGACTTCGTTGATGAAAACTTTGCCACGCGCAATCGCTTCAAAGGCTTTCGAGCGTGAGCCAAGCCGCGCCGTATCCGCCAGCCATTTGTCGAGCCGCACGCCGACTTCTGATTTTATTACCTGCCAGGAGAGATTCGTCATAAATTTGCTTTCTTCAGTTGTTTTCACTTTGGGAGTCTTTTCAATTGCGCAACAAACTGCTAGTTTGCGTGGTCTATCCCAATTTGAAAGCAATGCAAGCTATCAGCTTACAGCACTAAAAACAAATTATGACACTGATTCAGGGAGCTTTGATTTTAGGCGCTGGCGTAATTGCCGGGGCGATGAATGCGGTGGCGGGAGGCGGGACAATCCTGACATTTCCGACCCTGATTTGGGCTGGGCTGATCCCGCTCAATGCAAATGCGACCAATACTGTGGCACTGGTTCCCGGCGCATTAGCGAGCGTCTGGGGTTATCGCCGGGAATTGCAAAATAGTAATCCGCAGCATTACCTGTTGCTGATACCCAGTTTTATCGGTGGCCTGGGCGGCGGAATTTTGCTCCGTTACACGCCCCCAAAAACATTTGCCGCCATCGTTCCGTTCCTGATTCTTTTTGCCGTCGTGCTGTTTATTTTGCAAGCGCCGATTCAGCGCAAATTGCGCGGCGACAAACCCGCCACGACGGACGTTGCGACGACACCACGCTGGTTGTGGGTGGCGGCGTTGTTGCAAGTTCTGACCGGAATTTACGGCGGATATTTTGGTGCCGGCATGGGAATCATGATGCTGGCAACATTGAGTGTATTGGGGATTGTCAACATCCATCAAATGAACGGGCTGAAAAATATGCTGGGTATGACGATCAATCTGGTAGCGGCGCTATATTTTATTTACGTCGGGCTTGTGCAATGGCCGGAAGCTTTCGTCATGGGACTGGGCGCGATTATCGGTGGTTATGGTGGAGCCGGAGTAGCACGAAAATTAGGCGCGAAATTTGTCCGCTGGGCCGTGATTGTGATCGGCGTCGGAATGGCAATTTCGTTGTTCTTTAAATAAAGCAGATAAGCCATGCGTGAGCTTGCACGCAGTAAGGGCGAAGAGTCAGGTAAGGCAGAAGCCCGCACGCAGTAAGGGCGAAGAATCACACTTACTTCGTGCGTGTTTCTGCAAGAGGAAGATGTCAAAAAAAGAAAAAATGTTATAAATTAGTCGTCCACTATTTTAAATTAAGCAGAAATCACTAAGGAGAAAATAATGAACTACGGTTTAAATATCCGTCAGGATGCCAGACGCGACCTGATTTCACTCGGAGCGCTGATCCATCGTTTGGATCCAGGCATCATTCCCTTTCGCAAGGCGCAGATGTGCCAGATTCACGTCAGCGGCGGCGAATTCAATGTTGCCGCGAATTTGGCGGATTGCTTCGGACTAAAGACAGGCATCGCTTCAGCGATAGTAAATTACCCGATGGGCGATTTGATTGCCGAGCGCGTGAAAGCAATGGGCGTCAAATCTTTCTACAAAAAATTTGAGCATGACGGTGTGATGGGGCCAAACATGGCGACCGTTTACAGCGATCAGGGGCACGGCGTTCGTGCACCAGTAGTTTTTTATAATCGTTGTAACGAAGCAGCGGCGCAGTTGAAGCCCGGTGATTTTGATTGGGAAGCGATCTTTGCCGGTGGCGTGCGCTGGTTCCACAGCGGCGGCATTTTCGCGGCGCTTTCTGAGACGACCGCAGAATTAATTATCGAAGGAATGAAGGCGGCAAAAGCAGCGGGCGCAATTGTTTCTTTCGATCTGAATTTCCGCGAGAAGCTCTGGAAGATTTCCGGCGGTCAGGATCGTGCCGTGTCAGTCATTCGCCGCATCGTGGAAAATGTTGACGTGCTGGTCGGCAACGAAGAGGATTTACAGAAAGGATTGGGCATTGTCGGCCCGGAGGTAGCCGCTTCGTCGAAACTCGATCCCACCGCTTTTTTTGGGATGATAGATCAGGTCATCGCGCTGCATCCGCAAATCAAAGTTGTCGCTACAACCCTGCGCGAAGTTCATACGACCAATCGCCATAGCTGGAGCGCAGTCGCCTGGATCAATGGCAAAACTTATGTTGCCCCCACCGCCGAGCTTGACGTAATTGACCGCGTAGGCGGCGGCGATGGCTTTGCGGCGGGCTTTATTTATGGCCTGCTCAGCGGCGAAACGCCCGAGGAAGCGATCAAGCTGGGCTGGGCGCACGGAGCGTTGCTGACCACGTTCCCCGGCGACACGACAATGGCAACAGTGGATCAAGTGCGAGCCTTTGCCAAAGGCGGCTCAGCGCGGATCCAACGCTAATTGCAGTTGGGGATAATTCATAAAAATCAGGCAGAGTTGAAATTGTTCCTGCTCTGCCTGTTTCTTTTATGAAGTAGCAATCTTTCCTTACCTTCCCTTGCGATGAACCAAACTTGTGAATGTTGACAACCTATGCCAGCCACGCTTAAATCATCGCCGAACGCTTATCAGGGCGTGCAGAATAAAAGCAGACAGGAGAGACCGGAAATATGCGGTTAAAAACAAGCCTTGTTTTTTTAAGTTTAATCTTACCAATCGCTACGCTTGCACAAAATGTCATGCTCAAGCGGCTTGATGGCAGCCGCATTTCAACTTCCGAAGTTGAGCAAACCGTGACAAGGCTCATGCACAAAGCACACGTCACGGGGCTGAGTCTTGCGATCATTAACGACAACAAAATTGCCTATGTCAAAAGCTTCGGTTTTCGCAACAAGGAAGAGCAAAAGCCGTTGACCGAAAACACGGTGATGTATGGCGCTTCCTTCACGAAATCGGTGTTTGCCTACACGGTTATGCAACTCGTAGCGGAAGGAATTGTTGACCTCGACAAGCCGATTTATCAGTATTTTCCGAAGCCATTGCCGGAGTACGAAAAATATCAGGATCTGGCTTCAGATGAACGATACAAATTGCTTACAATGCGCATGCTGCTCAGCCATACGGTTGGCTTTCCTAACTTTCGCTTTCTGAATCCTGACGAAAAACTGGACATCAAATTCACGCCGGGAACAAAGTACGCTTACTCTGGCGAAGGCATTAATCTGGCGCAATTCGTCGTCGAAGCCATCACTAAAAAAGATGTCGGCGAAATGATGCAGGAACGCGTTTTCAAGCCTTTCGGAATGACGCGCACCAGCATGACGTGGGATGAAAAATTTAAAAATGATCTGGCGCTTGGCTACGATGAAAAAGAACAGCCGCTCGGTCACAAACAGCGTGGAGGTGTCCGCGCCGCTGGTTCAATGGATACAACGATCAGCGATTTTGCGCGTTTTATGGAAGCGTTGATGCAGGGCAAAGGAATTACCAAACGAGCGAAAGAAATCATGCTGTCGCCGCAGATTCAGATTTATTCCAAAACGCAATTTCCTACGCTGTCGTCTGCAACAACCGAAGAAAATCGAGCGATTAAACTGGCGTATGGAATCGGCTGGGGATTATTCCAGACACCACACGGCAAAGCGTATTTCAAAGAAGGACACGACGATGGCTGGGAAAATCATGTCGTTGCCTTTCCTGACAAAAAAATTGCGCTTGTCCTGATGGCGAACAGCTCAAATGGCGACAGTATTTTCAAGGAGTTGCTGGAAACCCTCATCAGAGACAAATATACGCCGTGGAAATGGGAAGGCTATCTTCCTTATAATTTATAATGGGACAGTTTTAGAACAGAATTGATGGAATTGACCGAGATAACAAAAAAATAACGCTGAATGACCGGAAAATTCGGTCAATTCCGTCTTTTGCGGATTGCTGCTAACCTAAGAAAACAATTGACTTAAGTCGCTATTCTCAGTAATATTCCACCCGTCTTTGTGGGATCGTAACGCCCACCTTCTGGTAGCGGTATCTTAATCGCTCCGCGCTTTTCAACCCCGACCATTGGCGCCCCATCAACCCCCCAAGCCGTCCGCCCGGAACTCAATCTTTGCGCAATTATGATCTTTCAATTTTTTAGTCGCCGAACAATTGTCTGATCATCATTCGGACTTAGTTGGCAAGTAGAAAAATATTAATTGTAAGCAGGCTGAGGCCCCAGGCCAATCGCATGAGTCTAAATTATGGATTGGAAAAATATTACTACCTCAGCAAAAAAGCAGCAGCTTTGGTTCACTGTCCTATTACCGTTTTTAGCTCTCGGTGTCGTCATTGCGGCAGAGAATTTAAGGAAAGTAGAACGCCGCATCGGGGTGAACCGCCCTGCGTTACCCACCCGCAAAAATTCTTCGGCGCAGGATGCACAAGACCGAACGGTTACCAGCAGGCGTGATGCTGGTACGCGTGAAGAGGCAATTGTTTCTGGTAATCAGGAAAAGGATTTGGGTCAGGGAAAAGCTGAGAGCGATCCGGCGCAGGCGATGGAATATTATCGCCTCAAACGGTTGCCACAAGGGGCGAAAGAAATTCCTGTCGAGAAATATCAAACGGCGCGCGAGCAGATGCGCGAGATGCGCCAGTATTCCAGCGCCCAAAATCAATTCGGACGTTCCGGTTATGGCGGAGAGAGTGCAACATCAGAAGCGGTTGGCGCGTGGACTTCGTTGGGGCCAGGCAACATCGGCGGACGGACGCGGGCTTTAATTATTCATCCAACGAATCCTCAGATTATGTTTGCCGGAGGTGTGGCCGGAGGTGTCTGGAAAACAACCAACGGCGGTGCGATGTGGCAACCGCTGACGGATTTGATGAGCAACCTTGCAGTGACCTGCCTGACGTTTGATCCAACCAATCCGAATATAATTTATGCCGGAACGGGCGAAGGCTTTTTTAATTACAACGCAATTCGCGGGGCCGGAATTTTCAAATCACTGGATGGTGGTAACACATGGCAACAAATTATCAGCACGAACACGGATGATTTTTATTACGTCAATAAAGTAGTGGTTAGCCCGAATAACACACAGCGGATTTATGCTGCGACGTGGACAGGTGTCTGGAAATCGCTCAATGGTGGAGCGACGTGGACACATTCATTAAATGGCTACGACATTCCTGGCGGATGTTTGGATTTAGTGATTCGGACCGACAAAACAACCGATTATCTGTTTGCTTCCTGCGGCACTTTTTATCAGGGCAGCATCCAGTGCAACATTGACGGCGCGACCACGAATACCTGGGTGACAGTTTTATCGGAACCAAACATGGGCCGGACAACTATCGCGCTTGCCCCCTCGAATCAAAATATAATTTATGCGGCGGCTTCCAGCATTGAGGAAACTGCGTACAAACATGGTTTGTACGCAGTTTTCAAATCAGGCAGTAGCGGCGATGCGGGAACCTGGACAAAGCAGGTGCAGAACACCGACCAAAATAAATTGAATACTTTTTTATTCAGCAATTCGTTAGCCGCAACCGTGCGTGATTGCGGCTTTGTCGGACGTAATGAAATAGACAGTCAGGGCTGGTACAACAATGCAATTGCGGTTGATCCGAAAGATGAAAATCGAGTCTGGGTCGGCGGCACTGATCTCTTCCGCTCTGATGATGGCGGCAAAAATTGGGGACTGGCTTCGTATTGGTGGGCTGGCAAAGGCTCATCGGGATATGTGCATAACAATGAACATCTGATTGTTTTTCCGCCCAACTATAACGGCACATCGAACAAACAAATGTTTGTCGGCAATGACGGCGGAATCTTTCGGACTGATGACGCACGCGCAGAGGTTGCGACCGGAGCGCTGGCAACATGTAATCCGGTGAACACCAAAGTGGTCTGGAAATCGCTGAACAATAATTATGCCGTCACGCAATTTTATCACGGGGTAATTTACCCTGATGGCAAAACCTGGCTGGGCGGAACACAGGGCAATGGCACGATTCGCGGGTCGGAAGCAAAAGGTGTCGGCGGGTGGGAAGGTTTGACTGAAGGTGATGGAGGATTTGTCGCGCTTGATCCGACCAACCCGGATATTCTTTTTGTCTCCAATCCCGGCGGAAGATTCAGAAAATCAACTGACGCTGGCGCTACTTTCAGCCGCTCGCTGTTCGGGCTAAATGACGATCAGCGTTTATTTATTACGCCGCTGCTGATTGATCCGAGTGATCCACAACATTTATGGACAGGTGGCAGTTCTTTATGGCGCACCGATAAAGGCGCAGCCAATTGGACGCGTGCAAGCAAACAAGCAGGCATGAAAATTACGGCCATTGCGGTTGCGCCGAGCGATTCAAATTATGTGCTGGCGGCTGGTTTGAATTCAGGGATTATGCAAACTAGCGCGGCGCTGACCGCTGATGATGACACTGTTTGGCAAACTGCCCTCCCACGCGCAGGCTTTGTTTCAGGGCTGACGTTTGATCCAACGAATCCGCAAATTGCCTACGCTGCATATTCAACTTTTGGCGGAGCGCATGTTTGGAAAAGCGTGAATAGCGGGCTTACCTGGACAAGTATTGATGGCACTGGCAACGGAGCGTTACCTGACATTCCCGTGAATTGCATCGTGGTGGATCCAACCAATACCGCACGGCTTTTCATTGGTACGGACATGGGCGTTTTCGTTTCTGTTGATGGTGGCAATTCGTGGAATGTCGAAAACACCGGATTTGCCAATGTTCCGGTTGAAACGCTGGCGTTGAATACGGTGAGTGGTGTGACCACGCTTTATGCCTTCACACATGGACGCGGATTGTGGCGGCTCGCCCTCGGCAGCGGTTGCAAAACCTCGCTCTCAAAAGCCAGTCAAAAATTCAGTCAGGTCGGGGGAACCGGTAGCTTTGGCGTCACTGGTAATTGCGCCTGGGCTGTGACGATCAATCAAAGCGGCGCGGGCTGGATCACGATCACTTCGACCAGCAATGGCGTGGTAAATTATTCGGTTGCTGCAAATACTCAGGCCCGTCCGCGCGTCGGAACGATAACCGTTGGGGGAACCAGTTTTTCGGTCGCTCAGCCAAATGCGGCAGGCTCCTTTTCAACGGCTGATTCGACTCCGCCAGTCATCAAAATTACGACTCCCGATCCAACGCAGGTTTTGCAGCCGGCAAGTAAATTTATCACGCTGCGTGGGACTGCCACAGATGATCGTTCCATCGAAGAGATTTATTACATCAATGACAGCAACGGGCAAAAAGTTTCCATCGGCAAGCCGGCCACCAGTCCAAACTGGGAATTGAGCATTCAAATTAATGGCGGGATTAATCACCTGACCGTCGTTGCACGCGATGCGGCGGGAAATATTGGCACCGCAAAAATCTCAGTTCTTTACAATGTTCCGCGTACCATCATTAGCTTGGCCGGGACAGGCAATACGCTGGATGTTGGCGGTTTCAGCGGTGACGGCGGAGCGGCTTCGATTGCCCAAATACGAAATCCGCGCGGTCTGGTAATTGATGCCGCAGGCAATGTAATTTTTGTTGACGGTGGCAATCATCGCGTGCGCAAAATTACGCCGAGTGGAATCATCAGCACGATTGCCGGAGACGGCACACAGGGCTTCGGCGGTGATAATGGTCAGGCCGTCAATGCAAACCTGAATTCACCTTTTGGCTTGGCACTGGATAGCACTGGCAACCTTTATATTGCCGACGAAGGCAATCACCGCATTCGCAAAGTAACGCCGCAAGGCATCATCAGCACAGTCGCTGGTAATGGCAGCCTTAGCAATAATGTTGTGGGCGATGGAGGCGCGGCAACACAGGCTGAACTAAATCAGCCCAAAGCTATTGCCGTTGATACCAATGGAAATTTATACATCGGTGATGCGCAACTGGGACGCATCAGAAAAGTCACGGCCAGCACGGGAATTATTACGACGATTGCCGGGGCAGGTTCGTCCGGCTCAACTGCCGAAGGTGCGGCGGCACTTGCTGCCAATTTGGGTTCGGTTACTGATTTGGTGATAGACACCGCCAGCAATATTTATTTTTCGCAGGGGTTTACCGCTGCCAGCCGGATCAAAAAGATTGCTGTGAATGGCAGCGTCACAACGTTTGGCAATGTCGTTTCTGCTACTGGCCTCGCACTGGATAAAAATGGAAATTTATACGCGACCTCATTTATTGGCGGAATAGTTTATAAACACAGCGTGGACGGTACAAGTACAGTAGTTGCCGGCAATGGAAATTCGATTTCCAGCATTACTGATTTTGGCGATGGCGGGCCGCCGACCGATGCCGTCTTTCGGCAGCCAATAGATGTGGCAGTGGATGCGGCAGGCAGCCTCTATATTTCTGACAGTTTAAATCGTATTCGCAAAGTTTTGGATACTCCCATCAGCGAAAATGTTGTACCCACAATTGCGCTCAGTTCACCCACCACTTTGCTGGCTTATACCACTACGTCGCCGACACTGCGGTTGACAGGCAGCAGTTCTGACAATGTGATGGTGACGCACGTGACGTGGAGCAATAATCGCGGCGGCAACGGCGTTTGCGTGGGAACCGGAGCCTGGGCCACAACGCCATTAAATCCTAACCTGCTTACCTCGGCACGGGATATTATCTTACAACCAGGCATCAATATCATCACTGTGACGGCGTGGGATTTGAGTGGCAATGCCAGCAACTTTATTCTCACGGTTAATTTTAATCCGTCCCGCTATGTCAGCACCGTGGCGGGCAATTTGACCAATGGTTATACGGGAGAAAATACCTCTGGATTACTGGCACAACTCTGGAGTCCTGAAAATGTCGCGCTTGACGGCGCTGGCAATGTCTATATCGCAGATCGTGGCAATCACGTTATTCGCAAGGTCAGTACTGCTGGCATCATCACAACTTTTGCCGGCACAGGGCAGTTAGGTTCCAGCGGTGACGGTGGCCCGGCCATCAATGCCTCATTTAATGAACCAACCAGTGTAGCCTTTGATGCGCAGGGAAATCTGTTTGTGGCAGATTCGCAAAACAACCGCATTCGGAAAATTTCACCGTCCGGGATTATTACTACTACAGTTGGCACAGGCGCTCAGGATTTTTCCGGCGATGGTGGCCAGGCGGTGGCTGCCAGCCTCAATTTACCCAGAGGTATTACGGTTGATAAGAACGGCAATCTGTACATCGCGGATGCTGATAATAACCGGATTCGCAAAGTGACGGCGACTGGTGTTATCAGCTCGATTGCCGGGGTCAACATTGATGGTTTCACGGGAGATGGAGGACAGGCAAACGACGCGCAAATTTACTTTCCGACCAGCGTGGCGGTTGATAATGCGGGCAATGTCTTTTTCTCTGATACAGGCAATCATCGCATTCGCAAAATTACTCCTGACGGAATTATCAACACTGTCTGGGGCACAGAGACCGCTGGTTTCAGCGGCGATGACGGGCCAGGCATCAATGCGCAACTTAATGCTCCGGGCGGTCTTTCAATTGACGCGGCGGGAAATTTATACGTGGCGGATCGCCTGAATCATCGCATCCGCAAAATGGGACTTGATGGCAAAGTCAGTACCGTTGTCGGCAGCGGAGTTCAGGGCGTCAATGGCGACGGGACAGATGTGCGCACGACGCAACTCGATTCACCCGCCGGATTAGGGCTGGATCAGCAGGGCAATATTTATATTGCCGATACTGAAAACCATCGCGTGATCAAAATCAAATCCTATAATTCTGTCACCTCGGTCAGCGCCGCCAGTTATTTTCCCGGCCTTCCTGTTGCGCCGGAATCGGTCATCTCCGCTTTCGGACCGAATCTGGCTTCATCATTGATCATCAATACGCAGTTGCCATTGCCGACGCAGCTTGGAACAACAAGAGTAAAAGTCAAAGACAGCGCGGGCATAGAGCGCCTGGCCCCGCTTTACTTTATTTCGATGTATCAGGTGAATTATCAGGTTCCAAAAGGCACAGCTTTAGGTGTGGCAACGGTGACGGTGATGAATGGCGAGTCGCCAGTAGCCACCGAAGTACTGCAAATTGTTACGACGCAGGCTGGGTTATTCAGCGGAAATTCTGACGGTCAGGGAGCCGCCGCCGCATCGCTGATATTTGTTAAGAACGGAGTGCAATCTTTCGACTTGAATTATACCTGCGGGGCTGGCGGCTGTGTTCCCAAGCCCATGGATTTAAGCGTGGTAGATGCGGCGTACATTGAAATGTTCGGGACAGGTGTTCGTTTCCGTAACGACCTGGCGAATACAAAGGCGACGGTTGGCGGCATCGAAGTCCCGGTTTTATATGCTGGTGCGCACTGTTGTTATGTCGGCGTAGATCAGATCAATTTGCAGATTCCGAAAAGCCTGATCGGACGCGGCGAAGTAGATGTCGTGTTAACAATCGAAGGCAAAATTGCCAACACGGTTAAGATCAATGTTAAATAAGATTCTTAGCTTAAATTGAATAGTTGCTTTTATCGCAGGCAGGCATTTCTCACCCACGAAGCCACACGAAGGGACACGAAGATACGAAAAAGTGATAGTAACTTGTTCTTATAAGGGGGCTTTCACTTGCAACAATCACAAAGTGGAAATCGCTGGTCTTTGCTCCCGCGCCCTCGTTGCCTTGCCTGCCTTGTCCGCCTGGTTTATTCTTTCCCACTTTGACATTAGAGTTCAGTGAGTGAAACCCGCCTCGCTACGGCTCGTGGTACTGTACCCGGAGCCGTAGCGACGGGGTGCTTTCAGGCTTTACAAGCTAAATTGACGGGAAAGTATTCATGCAAAATCCCCCCAAAGTTTCGATCCTGATGCCGGTTTATAACGAAGCCGGAACCATCAAAGAAATTATTGCCCGCGTTCACTCCATCACGATTCCCGGGGCGAGCAAAGAATTGATTATTGTCGACGATGGCTCCACAGACGGAACCCGCGAACTGTTACAGGAAATGCCCGTTACCGAAATCCAGAA
>JAYSTY010000489.1:0-31981 GCA_043719385.1 Blastocatellia bacterium
CGCACGAAGTAAGGGCTTAGCTTTTTCGCCCTTACTTCGTGCGGGCTTCTGCATTTTTACGCCTCCCAGGTTTTCAGCCCTTCAACTAAGCTCAAAAACTCGCTCCGCTTTTTCTCGAACATGGCGAACAGTAAAATAATCGCCAGTCCCAAAACGATGCCCGTCACATACCACAACCACGTCCAGCCAAAATTTGCCGAGGCGTGCCAGACCATCGTCAAAATCGAAATCATCGAAAACGATGAACCGAGATAAAGAAACGCTCTGACCCGCAACATAATTCCGAGCAGGACCCCGGCGGCGGAAAGAAGCATCAACACCAACGGCTGCCAGGGAGAAAGCGCGACGCCGCGCACAAAGATTTCAGCCGTCGAAGAAACGTAAAGCACCGACAACGTGATGTAACGCAGGTTGGTCATTTGCGCCGCAGACAAACGTTCACGATTCAGATAAGCGGCAATTAAAACTGAAACAGCGGCGGGTGCGAGCCACAATTGCGGACGCTCCAGCAAACTGAAATTATCTGTTCGGCTCAGCAAATACCACAACGAACCGTTCGCCGCCAGACACGCCAGCAGGCTGACTCCGAATGAATGCCGCAACGCCGCCACCACCGCGTACAGGATTCCAGCCATCAACAACAAGCCCGAATAATCAACCTTTGAAGCGGCGAACCAGAAACCAACGACAGGAAATATCGGCAGGAAAAACCCGGTGTTCAGCAACGGCTGCCCTAAAACATTTTGTTCCTGCCGCCGGAAAAATTCTCCCAGCCCGACACCCACAAATGCCAGCACGATGATGACCAGCGGCCAGTATCGTTGGAAAAACCCGGTGAACAACCAGGGCATCGTCAGACGAATGTGGATGAAGGTGGTCGCCAGTAACGCTTCGGACGCGTAAACATAACCCATTCGTCCACGCTCCGAAAGTTGCAACGGATCGCTTGCGGCTCGCACCGCAAAATAAATTGCCTGCATGCTCAGGCCAAACAAAATCACTGCAACAGCAATGATCGTCCACATCGGCATGGCTACGTTGCCAGCAGAAATTTGCTGGATGACTTCATGCGCAAGCACAAAGCTTAAAGCCACAGCCGTAACGCCACACAGCGGACGAATCAATCGTTTGGCGGCGACGCTCCATTCATTAGCAAATCGTTTGATGAACCAGAGTCCGATGATTTCAACCGCCGCCAGCGCAACAACCAAAATAATTACGAGGCGCGAAATTAAATTGAAATCATTGCCTGGTTGCAGGAATGCCCAGCCGAGGAAAATCGCTCCGACAAATCCCGCGCCAAAAGTAAACGTCTGCAACCACGATCTGGTCGCATCAGATTTTGTGCCACGCGCCAGAAACACAAACGATAACGATTGCAACAGCACTGCCAGCGCCGCAAAAATTCTTTGGCTCAATAAATCAAAATTGAGAATTATGACTCCACTGGTGATAACAATTGTCGTAATCAAAAGTGCGTTAACAACTACGAGCCAGTTATTTGCCGAAGACTCGCGGCGCGGAATTCCCAACGCCCCTGACCATTCAATCAATTTTGCTTTTTCAGCCCAGCCAAAACTTGTGACGACTGCATAAACAGCCAGACTCATCGTTGCGGCAAAGGTTAATGAACGTCCTGCCAGATTAAATTGATCCAAAATCATGCCCGCCGCAATCAAGCCCAGCACATACAATCCAGCGACGGCGAATTTTGCTCTTGCATCCCACAAATTGACGATCATCAGCGCAATCGTTGAGGCTAAACCTGTCCAGTAAAAAAACGGACTTAGCAGCAATGATTCAGTAAAAAAATCTGCTGTAAGCGCGTTGCCAACCGGAAGCAAAAGACCAGCCGTCGCAACGACCGCTGCGCAATGATGATAAGAAATCATGCTCTTCTCAGCTTCACGCATTGCTTTTTTCTCAAAGGCAAAAAATGCAATCCCGACCAATGCTAGCGCGATAATATTGACGGTGAGCAAATCAAGGAAATTGTGCGGCGTCGAAATATTTCGGGTGCAGGCGTACCAGATTGTCACGGCTCCATTGACCAGAAATCCGGCAACATACAGATAGAGTTGATCAAGCGTCAGTCTGGCTAAACCAGTAACAATTAAGCTCAGCGCCGCAAAAGTGGCAATTGTCCACCACGGACTGTCTGGCTCAACGCCAAGGCCGCGCCAGCCAAATAACAATGACAACAAGGCAAAAATTATTGTCAGCCGCACGGCATCACGTGGAGCCGCCGTCGCTACGAATGACTCGGTTTGTTGATTTTTGAATCCTGCCAGTAACATCAACGCCGAAATTAGCAGGCTGGAAAGCAGGAGCGTGTGATAGCTCAACCAGTTTCCGTTGTCCCACTTGCTCAGGGTGCAGGCCAGTAAAATTCCGGTTGCGAATAACGCAAACGCGATATTGCTTAAGCTCAAAACCGTGCGCTGCAATCGTTTCATCCACGCCAGCGCAAAGACCGACATCCCAAACGCAATCCATCCGAACGCTCCACCTGTTGCACTCACCGCCGTGCCTGGGAAAACAGGCTCAGCCAAAATTCGCAGGCCGGAAAGTAAGAACATCCCGGTGCAAATTGTTGCTCCGATCAAGCATTGGATTTTTAGTAAAGCACCAGTGTTTATTGGCTCGTCTGCATTTGCCTGCCGTTGCTGCCACCACGCACGAACTCCCAGCCAGGCCAGTGCAAAGCCTGCGCTCGTGATGGAATTTAACTGTGCCAGCTTCATCAATGAAGCGCCGTTTAGCGAGGGCAGCGACATGATGTACAAAGAAGTCACCGAAAAATTCAGGACGATTGCGCCGCTGAAAGCATACGCCGCGCTGCGTTCCCGAATCGCATGACCAACCAGCACAAAACTCAAAATTAACAGCGGCACAAGGTAAGAAATTGTTGCGCCAACACGTGCGAAAAAGGGCGAGTGAACAGGCGTCAGCGTCGTGCCGGAAGCAAGGCGCAACGTTGTCACAAATAATGTGATAAAAATAATTGGCAAGCCTGCTAACGCTAAGGTCAAAGCGCGGGCATAACCGGGCAATTCCGCCGCCTCACTATTCATTAGCGGAAAGCGCAACGGCTCCACCGCCCGCCGCAATTCGTTGCGGAACCAAATCGCACTCGAAGTCACGAGCAAATATGCCGCCGCCATCCAGCGCAATGCTGACGCCGGCGAGCCACTACTCAGCGCATACAACGGGGAAATCATGGCCAGCAATAACAAAATTCCCAGCACGCGCCATTTGGTAAATTGCTCCCACAAACTGACGATTAATACGAGCAACAACGCTCCTAAAAGCAGCCATTCGCTCAACGCTGAAAGGTGAACTGGTCTGAGATTGAGCGTGAGGGTCGGCGTCAAATCTTCAATGACTCCCGGCAAAATTCTAAAGATGCTGAGCGCGACAAAACAGAAAATCAGCAACCACGTCACGACCTGATCGCACGTTGGGAATTCAGGATAAAGCAAACGCGACGCGCTGTTGTGCCAGGCAATAGATGAGTTTTGTGACACGGCTTCTTCGCGGGTGATGTTCAATTTTCGCAAGCTCAGACGCAACAAAATCCAGAGCGGACTGAGCAACGCCAGCGCGATCATTTGCGGACGATAATGGCTCAACCCAAAGGGCAAATCAGCCAGCAATGTGGCGGGATACAAAACCGCCGTGACCGCCAGAAATACTGTGGTATAAGTAACAGTCTGGAACGCTGTGAACAGCACTGGCGAGCGATATAACCACGCGAGCAAAACGACCAGCAGCGCCAGCCAGAGCGATTGCCAGCCGAGGGCAAACGCCATGTTCACTGATGCCGTAATAACCAAAATCACAGCAGATAAAATTGACGCTGCCAAGGCCGCATGCTGGCACGGCACGGCAAAAAGTTTTGACAATTTTTCTGCGCCGCGTCGTAAGGCGAATGAAGCTGCTAAAACAATACTGGCATAAATCAGCGCGGTGATCTTAAAACTCTGGCTGAAGCCAAAATATAAAAATTGCACGAGCGCGAGAAAGGCCAGTCCGAGTCCGGCGAAGCTGGCGTAAACAAAATTCATGCGCCACGTTACATAAAAAGCGCTCGCGGCAAACAACGCATATACCCACGCGATATGATGCGGATCGCCTGTTTGTCCAAACCCGAAAACACTAACTAAAAATAAACTGGCGACACCAATCGCAGCGGCAACCAGCGCATAAAACTTGCCGTCGTCTTTGCGCTTACGTTTGTGCAACATTTCAGCGGCAAGCCCCACCGCGACAAAGAGAAATGCCAGAGCCGAGCCGCTGGTGACAGATGCCAGCGCACTGAAAAGCCCCATCGGATTGGAAAGATTATTGATGCGCCCCAGCGTGAGATTTACGCCCAACAAATATGCAAAAATCAAACAAGGCAGCGCGAGCAGGTGACCGCTGGGCAGGCTGAAAATAAAAGAGGCAGCGGTAATCACCGCGAAATTAATTACTGCCACAATCATCATCGTTTTTGCGTCAGGCCACGCGAAAACCAAGCTTGCCAGCATCACCATCGCGCTGAAAACGGCGCTGCTCGCACTCGCCAAACTCAGGTATTGCGGCTCCAAATTTTTGACTCGTTGCCACAACATTAAGCTGGCGAACAGCGCCGGGATCGCTAACAGGCTGATCATTGGTGCGAGGCGTTGCAACGTGCCGGAATAATTTCCGGTTTTGAAAAGTAATAATCCCAGCGATGTCAGCACAGCGAATGAACTAGCGCCCAGCAGGGTGAAATTTTGATTTGCCTGGCTGGCTGCAATGTTTTCGACTGTGCGGGTTTTTCTAACCATGCCAAAAATTGCGAGCGCGTAACAGGCAATTGGCAGCGCCGCCAATAAACACAGGACTGTCGTTGATGATGCAGGCGCAGCGATCCGCCGCAAAATAAGTTGTGTCGCGGAAGCGCCAACCGCGCCAATCGTCAGCCAGTTTTCCAGCGTTGGCGTGATAATTTTTCCGGCGCGATTGACCATCAAAACAAACAGCGCCAGCGAGACGAGTTCACTTATTATTACTATCGGGCTGTTGGCGGAAATGTCTTTGGCAAAAGCCGCAATCGCCAAAAAATTCAACGGTACGAGCATCGTCGCAATAATGAGTAACCCTCGACTGGTGTTCGGCAATTTCCAGCGCAGTTCAGAATAAAAACCGAGCCCGGCAAACGCTCCGGTCATCGCGGTGAAAATAAAAAATTTCAGTAACGGAATTTGTTCAATCTGTGACCACAAACTAATCACCAGTGCGAGCGAACAACCGATAATCAGCATGCCGCCCAGCAATTCGCCCCAGCGAATATTTTTCTCCTCCATAAATGACGTGAGCATTTCGGCGAAGGATTTTTTGGGAGCTGGAGGTTCAGGCGGAGGAGCCTCGGCCCTTGCCACAATTTCAGGTGCTGGTGCAGGAATAATAATAGGTGGCTGGTAAGGCGCTGCTTCTTCAAGAACTATTTGCGGTTGCAAAATCGGCTCTGACAGCACTGATAGAATTGTTGGCTCAGGTTGTTTGACTTCAGCTTCCCGAAGAATCGGTGCTTCACTTTGAACGGGCTTTTCAATTACTATCGGTCTGGATTCAGGAGCCGCAATACCCTTCAATCGTTGCCGTTCGTTTTCAATCAGGCGCATCAGCCAGTTGAGTTTTAGTTCGTCTAAAATGCCCTGTTCACGAAATCTTTGCAGTTGTCGTTCCGTTGCGGCTAAATCATTCAGCGCCTCAGACCCTTTGCCGGCTTCTTCCTGCTTACGTCCGCAGGAAAAACACATGCTGCCGACCGCCTGCAACGAAGCTCCGCAATGAAGACAAAAATGTGGTTGTCGGGCAACCGGCTGGCGCAGATTTAATTCAGTCGTCTCCCGCTGATGACCACCGCCGGACATTGCTCGCAAAATGGCGGCTATCGCTATCCAGATAACGTGACCAATCACCGTAATAATGGCGAGCACAATAAACAGCGCAAACAGGATTTCCATAGTTAGTTCCTCACGAATAACGACAGTGTAGCTGTAGAGCCTTAATTTGCTATAGCGTAAAAGACCCCGGTAAAGATCGGAGATGTTTTTGTGATGGTTTTTTGACTGTCACAAACAATGCCCAATTTGAAGCGGCTTCGTTTGTCGCCTATAATTTTGCGCACTGCTGCTATTTTGATTTCACAGGAGTAAATAATATGGTTTCGTGCAAAAATCGTTTCGGAGTCATCACGTTGTTGTGTGTCATGGTGATGACTGTTTGGGCGGCAGACACTGCCTACGACAAATTTCGTAATCGCAGTTATTCAAATCGTGGGTATCTCAGCGAGGAAGATGAAGTAAAGTTGGGCGCACAGGTTCATGCTGAATTGCTGAAAAAAACTAAACTGGTCAATGATGCAGGGGTTACTTCGTATATTAGCGCGCTGGGGCAACGCCTGGCGAAAAATTCCAAACGACCGAATTTGCGCTATCACTTTTTTGTCGTGGATGACAAATCGCTCAACGCTTTTGCGACACTTGGTGGTTATGTTTATGTGCATACCGGAATGATCCAGGCGGCGAATACCGAAGCGGAACTGGCCGCCGCAATGGGTCATGAAATTGGTCACATCGCGGGACGGCACGGATTGGAAAACGTCAAGCAATCACAGAAATACGGAACGCTGGCGGCCATTGCCGGAATTGCGGGCGCAGCAATCGGTGGCAGGAGCGGGGCCAATGTGGGCAAGGCGGCGGGACAATTAATTTTTGGCGGACAGTTGATGAAACACAGCCGGGACGCCGAACGCGAGGCCGATTATCTGGGACTCTATGATTTGCAGCGGACTGGTTACAACACAGGCGGCATGGTGGAGATGTTTGAGATTTTGCAAAAAATTGGTCAGCAAAATCCTAACCTGCTGGGCAATGTGCTGGCCAGCCATCCACCCGCCGGCGAACGCGCCGAAAACACGATCAATGAGATTCGCAGCAATCTGCGCGGCAGCGACACACGCGGGACAAACAATACAAATGAATTTCAGCGCATTAAAGCAAGGTTGCGGTAAAATCATCCAAGCTGGATTAATTTTCGTCACGATTGTTTTATTTATCGCGCCTTTTTGCGACGCCCAAAAACGACGCCCGAAAATACTCCCGCCACAGAACGCGCAATTTGCTGGCAAGCTCTTATTGATTCCACGGGATGGGCGCCCGATTTCGTGGCAGTTCCCGCGCCTGGTGGCCCGTGTCGCCGATTACGAAATCGTTTTTCCGCCGCGTGAATTGTTGGGCGATTTTTCTAAGCCAATTGATGCTGACGGAATTATCGCGTGGGCCAAAAAACTTGATTACGACCAAATCAATGGCGTGATCGTTTCGCTGGATGGCTTGACCGGAAATGCCACGCCAGAGCAGATTACATCACGCCTTGAATTTATTAACTGGCTCCGTCAGCGTAAAGCTGATCTGCCAATTTATGGGTTTGTACAAAAGCCAAATGACGAAATCAGTAAACTGGTTTTTGATGATTTGTTGATTACGGCTGAAAATCCTGACGTTGCGCATTTGCTGGTCGCACGTTTTCTCAATCACCTGAATCAGCGTCCGCCAAAAATTATGCCCATCGCTTCGGCTGAGTATGCGCCGGAAATGCTGACGGCTCTCAAACGCCAAATCGCCGCTGTGGGCGGACAGTTTGTAGCTTCCGGCAAAGCCGATATTTTTCTTTTTATTCACACGCCGAATACCGACGAAACCAAACTCACAAATTTCAATGACGCACTTGCCAGAACGCTGGCTTCAGGTTATTACGTTGCACTCGCCGATGTGTCCGGTCAGGCTGATGCTTTGATAAGTAAATTACGCGCAGGTAAAAAACTGGATTTGCTGCAAACGTATGCCGCGTCAAAAGCGCCGGATGAGGCATTCGGCAAGGCGCTGGCGCATATTTCGATGCGCCTGATTGCGGCGAAAGTTTTACGCAAAAATCTGGACGCGGAACAATTGCGCCGCCCGGAACGCGCCCACGTCGAATTGCTGTTGACGCGGTATTTGGAAGACTGGGGCTATGCCGAAATTGTCCGTCCCAAAATCGAAGGATATATCCGCGCACAATTAAAAGTTGAGCCGGACAAATTAGGCGCCGGAACAGCGCAGGCAGAAGAATTTGCCCGGTTTGAAATACAGCAATTGGCAGAAGAAATATTCGCCCAGCAATTCAAACATAATGTTCATAGTATCCTGCTGGAAAATGGTTTTCGAGCACATTTTCAGGTGGCAATTTTGCAGCGGCTCAGGGTGCGATTGCCCTTGCAGCGAACTGACGAAATCGAATTGGAACTGGGAATTCACCTGCCGTTATTGGTCGGGTTCGAGGGGATCACTCGAAGGCCATGAATTACGTCACATTTTTTTTGGAAATTTATTTATGTCCCTAATGCTGAAAGAAATTGCTGAGCAGCCCGCCGCGCTCGAACGCACGATCAAACGTGAAGCCGCGAAAGTCAACCGCTTTGCTGAAGTTATCAAAAAACGTGGCATCCGCTTAATTGTCATTGCGGCGCGTGGTAGTTCCGATAACGCCGGGTCGCTGGGTCGTTACCTGCTCGAAATCACCACCGGAATTCCGGTCTCGCTCGCCGCGCCTGCGGTGCACACACTTTACAGCGCGAAGCTCGATCTGCGTGATGCGCTGGTCATCGGTGTTTCGCAATCCGGCGAAGGCGTAGACATCAATCTGACGCTGGAAAATGCCAAACGAAGCGGGGCGCTGACGCTGGGCATCACTAACGAAGCCGCTTCTTCCATGACCAAAATTGCCGATGAAACTTTTTTAATTCATGCGCAACGCGAACGCAGCCTGGCCGCCACCAAAACTTACACCGGACAAATTCTGATGTTCCATTTGCTGGCGGAAGCCCTCGCCGGAAAAAAAATTAAGGGACACGAAATCGAACGCTTGCCGGAAATGGCAGCGGAGTCATTGACGCTTCAGGCACAAATCGCAACGATGGTCGAACGCTACGTTTTTATGGATCATTGTGTCGTCATCGGGCGGGGCTTGAATTATGGCAACGCTTACGAATTTGCGATCAAGCTGATGGAAACCTGTTATGTGATTGCCGAGCGATTTTCCGGCGCGGATTTTTTGCACGGCCCGATTGCGATGATTGAAAGAGGCTTTCCAGCCTTTGTTTTTGCGCCGCCGGGGCCAACCTTACAAGGCACAATTGAATTGCTGGAACGACTGAAAACACTGCATGCTGAGACATTAGTTATTTCCAGTGAAGCTGCTGCCTTGAAGCTTGGCACGCGCAACTTACAACTCAAAAATAAAATTCCAGAGATGCTTTCGCCCATTCCTTACATTATTCCGGCGCAACTTTTTGCCGCCTTGCTGTCAGTCGCCAAAGGGATCAATCCTGACGTTTCGCGGTCACTGTCGAAGGTGACGAAAACTGTATGAGTTTCACTCGGTTTCGGGTTTCGGGTTTCGCGTTTCGAGGAAGAAACGTAGTTCGTTACCGACAAATTATTTGTGAGCCAAAGACTCGAAACCCGAAACGCAAAACCCGAAACTCTGCCCTCGAAACTCGAAACTCGAAACTAGAGTTTCACGACGCGCAAATACGGCTTCACGGTTTGCCAGCCTTGCGGGAATTTTTCTTTTGCCGCTTCGTCCGACAGCGCCGGAACGATAATTACATCATCGCCGCTTTGCCAATTTACTGGCGTAGCGACTTGATACTTTGCGGTTAATTGCAACGAATCAATCACACGTAAAATCTCAGCAAAATTGCGGCCTGTGCTGGCGGGATACGTGAGCGTCAATTTAATTTTTTTGTCCGGCCCGATGACGAAAACCGAACGTACAGTGAACGTGTCGCTCGCGTTCGGATGAATCATTTCGTACAGATTGGCGACGGTTTTATCCGGGTCGGCAATCATCGGGAAATTCATCGTGCAGCCCTGTGTCTCCTCAATATCTTTTGTCCAGCCAATGTGGTCAGCCAGCGGATCAACGCTTAAGCCGATGACTTTGACATTGCGTTTGTCGAATTCAGGTTTCAGCTTTGCTGCCGCGCCCAATTCGGTAGTGCAAACGGGCGTGTAATCGCGTGGATGCGAAAACAAAACGCCCCAGCCATCGCCCAGCCAGGCGTGAAAATTAATGGTTCCTTCTGTGGTTTCTGCGGTGAAATCTGGTGCTACATCACCGATTCTGATAGACATAATTTAGCTCCTTAAAGTAATTGAAAAAGTTGTTGAAAGGGAAAATACTGCGGGAGTGATTAGCGACAACAACATTGTTTGTCGCAACAACAGCTTGCGGAAAAACGGCGGGGCGTTGCCTTGTTTGGTTGGATAATCACGCGGTTGATCTTACTTGTCAGATGACCTTTGTGCAAGATTTTTGCCGAGGCTGTCACAAAATCTTAATGGCAGACGTTTATGTCTCAGCCTGGTACAATATCCGAAGCAGAAGCGACGGACTGATACCCGACCCATTTGAAAAAAAAAGACAGATAGCTTGGGGTGAACATTCCTGAATCGGTGATTTTACGGCTTTTCGGTGCAATAAATCCGAAGCGCCGAAACCTCGTTTATGCAAGGAGAATGTTTATGATTCACCCCAACCCGCGCCGTCTGATTTTTATTGCCAGCGTTATTTTTTTGCTCTCATCACTTTGTGTTGCCAGCTATTTTGCCCAGAGCGTAACCCTGCGCCTTGATGAAAAAGCCTGCCGCCTCAACTTCGGCGAAGCGCACGTCAAAACTGTGCTGGCGCTGGAAAACAACACCAGCAGGATTTTGTCTGCGCACATTAAATTGGAATTGATTGACCAGAAAGAGCGCGTGCGCTACCACTCCGACCGCGACGAAGCCCTAAAATCAGGCGCTTCCGCGCTTTCCTTTGACCTGAGCAAAATTGAATTTAAAGATTCTTCGCTCTCAGAAGATAAGCTTTGGTGGCGGTTACGTTACGAAATTACGCCGCAGGAAAACACCGCAGCGACGTTAACCGGAATCATTTCGGCTTCGCTCATTACGCCGGAAATTTTTGACCTGCAAGTTTTTGCCTCGCCGGATGCTTACGCCGGAACGAAATATCAAACGCGGGTGCGCACGGCGCATCCGTTGACGGGAAATCCGGTCAGTGATGTCAGCATCACGGGGCTGGCGAAATATGAACAAAATGAAAAAGAACACACGATTAAAGTCGCCGCAAAAACGAATCAGGAGGGCTATGCGGTGATGACGTTTGATTTGCCAAAGGATATAGGCGAAGACTTTCATGACTTTCAGATTGAATTTACCGCGAAAAAAGGTAGCCTTGAGCGCGAAGAAGAAATTAGCCTCAGCCTCTTGCAACAGGATACTTATCTTGTCACAACCGACAAAACACTCTATCAGCCAGGACAAATAATTCACACGCGTCTGGTCTTATTCGACCGACAAAAACAAGCGCGTGCCGATTATGAAATGGACGCGAAGATTGAGGACAGCGACGACCAAATTGTTTTTCGCACCAAAATCAAAACATCCAAATTTGGCGTAGCTTCATTCGATTGGCCGATTCCTGACAACGCAAAACCTGGCGGCTACAAAATCAAAATTGGTATTCAATTGCCTTATCGAATTTGGGGCGAAGCAGACGTGAAAATTTCGCGCTACGATTTGCCCACATTCGCAGTCAAAACGAAAGCCGACAAGCCCTTTTATTTGCCGAATGAAAATGCCGAAGTCGAGATCAAAGCTGATTATTTATTCGGTCAGCCTGTGACGAAGGGCTCCGTCAAAGTTGTGCGCGAAACAGAGCGCAGTTGGAATTACAAAACTTATAAATACGATATTGAAGAAGGCGAAACCTGGCGCGGCGAAATAGACACAAGCGGTAAGTTCACTGCCAAAATTGATCTCAAAGAATTGCACGAAAAATTTGAAGCCAACGATTACCGCAAATTTGAAGACGTACATTTTGCGGCTTATTTTACGGACGCCACAACAGGCCGCACCGAACAACGCAAATTCGATTTGCGCCTCACCAAAGACCCGATTCATATTTATCTCATCAAAGAAAATCACTACGCGCCGAATGAATTGATTGACGCTTATGTGAACGCTTCGTATGCCGATGGTTCACCTGCCGAGTGTGAAATCGAAATTTACCAAAATGTGGATTCTGCCGAAGCCAACAAAGAAGCTGAACCAAAATTACTAACGCGCATTTCGACCAATAAATTCGGGCTTGCCAGACTTTCAGGCTTGCGTCGCCTCAAATCTGATGACGATGACACGACGAACATGAAACTGGTTGTGCAGGCACGTGATGCAAAAGGAAAAACAGGGAAGCTTGAATCCGAAATTCGTATTGACGATGAGCCGACCATTCGTGTGAACACTGATAAATCGCTCTATCGCGCAGGCGAAGCCAGTAACGCTACGATTAAAAGCAGCATCCCAAATACTCGTGCAGTATTGGAGATTTTGCAAACCGGGCGCGTGCTGAGTTCGCAATTGGTTGAGGTGCGCGACGGCTCCGCAAATGTGAATATCCCTTATAAATCAGCATTGAAAGATGAGATGAAATTGGTCGTTTATGCGAATGTTTTTGATACAAAAGATGACGAAGTGAAATTTGTGTACGCCTCACGCGCGATTTTGTTTCCGCGTGATCGTGAATTGAAAATGGCGGTCAAACTCTCGCGCAATGAATATCAACCCGGCGAAGAGGCGCACGCCGAATTGCTGGTGAAAACTGCGGAGGGAAAACCTGTCAACAGCGTGCTTGGCGCGATGATTGTTGATACCGCAGTTGGCGAACGTGAACGTACCGACAATGAATTTCGCGGGCGTAGCAGCTCTGGCAGTTATTACGGTTATTACTACGGCGATGCAAATATTGCTGGAATGACGCGGCGCGATTTTGATCAGCTTGATCTCAAACAACCGATTCCCGATGGCTATGATTTGGCAGCCGAAATCATGCTGCAAAACAGTAATCAAAATCGCATCGAAAACCATCACGATTCAGAATATCGCACCGATCAAAAACAAATTTTCAAAACGTGGTTTGACGATCAATTTCGCGGACTCAAAGAATATTTGGAACGTGAATACATCTCCAGCGCGGCGTATCCACGTTCGCTGCCAGCGCTGAAATTTATGTTGCATCGCCTTGATGTTGATCCCGAAGATTTGCGCGATCCGTGGGGCACGCCGTATCGCATCAGCTTTGACACGAATCGTGAACATGACGAAATGACCATTCGCTGTGCGGGCGCAGATAAACAATTTGATACGAATGATGATTTCACAGCGCTGAATATTTCACGGCTCTATTTCAAATTCATCGGCGAAGCCATCAACCGCGCCGTCGCCAATTACCAGGCACAGGCGGGCGATTATATTCGTGATGCAACGACGCTAAAAAATGAATTGAAACGTGAAGGAGTTGATTTGGATGCGCTGCGCGATCCGTGGGATACGCCGTATCAAATTCGCTTGCAGAAAAATTATGACGAATTCTTTTTAGTCGTGGAATCAGCCGGACACGACAAGAAATTCGAGCCGGAAAAGCACCATAATTCGGATGATTTTGAAATCTGGCACGCTCGCGTCAGCTATTTCGCTGAGCTTCGTTACAAAATCGAAAAAGCGTTAACAGCGTATGAAAAGGCAAGGGGAAAATTCCCCGGCGACGAAGCAACATTTCGCGCCGCATTGCAAAGCGTAAAGATAAATTTTGATACGCTGCGTGACCCGCTCGGACACGGATTTTTTGCCGTCATCGTCGAAAATAGCTATTACACCGACCGCGCCGAAACGATCACGTACACCAAATTTGGCGAGAAAGCAATTGATAAAACTGAACTTATTCCTATCACGCAAACACGCATTACGATCAATATTCGCGGGGTTGGCGAAGACGACAAGGAAGGTACGCTCAATGATTTTGCGGTCACTCAATTTGCGCGTGTGACGACAGAACGGTCCAGTCAACAAGCCGCCCCTGTACAAAAAATGCAAGTTGCTAAGGGTGAGAAAAAAGAAGAAACCAAAATCTCTGTCAAAGGCTCGCTCGCACCTCCAGGATTGGCTGGAACAATCACAGGTAAGGTGACTGATCCATCGGGCGCAGTCGTGCCAAATGCAAAGATCATTGCCACAGCCCAATCATCATCGGCAACGTATGAAACAAAGACAAATGAAACAGGAGTTTATGTACTGCGTGGTTTGCCGCCGGATAGTTATTCAATTCAAGCAGAGTCAGTAGGATTTAAGAAATGGTTGATGACAGGCATCTTACTAAAAAGTACAAAGACAGCTTTAATTGATATTACTTTGCAAGTAGCAAGTACATCAGAGACAGTTACTGTCACAGCTTCAATATCTCCAGTGCAGACACAATCTGCTGAGCGCTCAGAAACTATTACAGTCAAACAAATGCAATCGTTGCCTCTCAACGGGCGCAACCTTTTAGAACTGATTAAGTTAAATCCTGGCGGAGCGCAAGCCGATATTTCTACGCCGCGCCTCCGTGAATATTTTCCCGAAACGTTACTCTGGCAACCGAATATCGAAACGGACAAACAGGGAAAAGCTACGTTGAAATTCAAACTGGCGGACAATATTACGACGTGGAAATTGTCGGTGATTGGCTCAACGGTGGACGGGCAAATCGGATCGGTAGAAACTGACATTCGCGCTTTTCAACCCTTCTTCGCCGAGCTTGATCCGCCGAAAGTTTTGACCGAAGATGATGAGATTTCGCTGCCTGTCGTGCTGCGAAATTATCTCGACAAAGCGCAATCCGTAGACGTGCAGTTCAAGCCGGAAAGCTGGTTCAAATTACTTAGCCCGGCGCGTAAACGTTCCGAAGTCAAAGCCAATGATTCGACGAATGAAATCTTTGATTTTCGCGCTATCGCTTCGATTAATAAGGGCAAGCAACGTGTGACGGCGATAGCTTCGGCGGCGAGCGATGCGATTGAAAAAACAGTCAACGTTCATCCTGACGGCGAAGAAATTGCCGAGACTACGGCGGGAGTTTTCAACGAATCCGGTACGCTCGAATTAAATTTGCCCAAGGAAGCAATCGCAGGTTCAGTACGTGGCGAAGTGAAAATTTATCCGAATCTTCTCGCCCACGTCACCGAAGGCATCGAAGGGATTTTGCAGCGTCCGCACGGTTGCGGAGAGCAAACAATTTCTTCGACATATCCGAATGTGATGGCGCTCCGTCTGCTCAAAAGCAGCGGCATTGAAAAGCACGTAATTGAAAAGACAGCGCGAAAATATACGCAGGCTGGCTATGACCGCTTGCTCGGCTATCGTGACATGAGCGGAGGTTTCACGTACTGGGGCAAAGGCGAACCTGATCTGGCTTTGACGGCATACGCGCTGCGCTTTCTGAACGATGCGGATGACGTGATTGATGTCAAAGGCGACGTGATTGTAGAAGCTGAGCAATGGCTTTTCAAACAACAAAATGCTGATGGTCGCTGGGTTCTCAACGATTACTATAATGCCAAAGAAAACGCGCATCGTTCGTTGATGTATACGGCTTTGATTGCGCGGGCTTTGACTTCCGGCGGAGCAGTGTCAAAAGAACATGCGAGCAATTTAAACGGCGCCTTTACCTATCTCGAAAAAGAATTGAAGTCGTTCACCGAGCCGTATTCATTGGCGAATTATGTGATTGCCGCGCAGCAGGCGGGCGAAGCAGAACGCGCAATGTGGGCGATTGAAGAGCTACGAAAATTGCCGCAACCGGAAGCCGGAGGAAATTACTGGGCGCTCGAAACGAACACGCCATTTTATAGCTGGGGACTCGCGGGAAGGATTGAGAATACGGCGCTCGTGATTAAGGCGTTGTCGGCTGACAAGGCGAATGGGGGAAGCGGCGACGGGGCGATTGGGAAGGGTGTTTTTTGGTTGTTGCGTAATAAAGATCGGTATGGCGTGTGGCTCTCAACACAGGCTACGATCAACGTGCTGGATGCGTTTATTGCGGTCAACGATTCCAATAAAAGTACAATAGAATCCAGCGCAGAAATTTTTGTGAATGGCGCTCGCGCAACTTCTATCACGATGCCGCCGAGCAATCAATTAGTGAATCCAATCGTGGTAGATGTATCAAAATTCTTAACGCAGCGGAAAAATAAAATTGAGATCAAACGCCCGTCAAATGCGGCTCTGGTTTCGGCGCAGGCGGTGGAGACGTATTATTTGCCGTGGTCATCCTCAATGGCTACGCAGGCGGAAAATTTTAAATCAGGAGCGAAACGCGCTCTGCGTTTAGCTGTCACCTTCGACAAAACCGAAGCGAAAATCGGTGATGAAATTATGTGTAAGGTAGAAGCCGAACGCATCGGATTTTCCGGCTATGGCATGATGCTCGCCGAAGTCGGATTGCCGCCCGGTGTTGATGCAGACCGTGCTTCGCTGGAAGCCGCCGTCAAAGAAGAAGGCTGGGGCATTAATCATTACGACGTGTTGCCGGATCGCGTAGTTTTTTATTTGTGGCCGCGTGCGGGCGGCTGCAAGTTTTCTTTCAAGTTTCGTTCAAGGTATGGAACAAAGGCGCTGAATGCAGCGTCAATTCTCTATGACTATTACAATCCTGAAGCGCGAGCGGTCATTGCGCCGACCCGCTTTACGATTAAATAAATAACCTCGGTTGAAATAGGAGAAATATGCAAAAACGAATCCTGATTCTCGGCTTGGTTTTATTAACGGGTGTCATCGCCCTGGCTTGTGCCGCCAACACACAGGCGCAACGTGGCGAAGGCTGGACAAAAACTCCGGCGCACGTGGCAACCTCTGATTTCAAAATCAGCGGCCCCTACACGCATAAAAACCTGACGGTTTTTTTAATTCACGGCGACAATAAAACAAATGGCAAAACACCGCTGACACTACAGGAAGCAATGGTACAGAAAAAAATAGTTGTGCATGAAACCAGTAATGTGAACGAATTATCAATTGAAAATAAATCCGATGACGAAGTGTTTGTCCAATCAGGCGACATCGTGAAAGGCGGCAAGCAGGATCGCGTCCTGGCGCTGGATATGATCGTTCCACCGCGTTCCGGTCGCATCCCCATTGATTCATTTTGTGTCGAACACGGACGCTGGCAACAACGCGGCGGAGAAGCGGCTGCCGCCTTCGGTTCATCCGATCAAATGCTTAATCACAAAGATTTGAAAATCGCCGCAAAATCGGCAAAATCTCAGAATCAGGTCTGGGATAAAGTTGCCGAATCGCAGGCAAAGTTGAGCAAAAATGTTGCCGTAGCTGCCAGCCCTGCGGCGGGTTCTGGTGGTGGTTATGGCAGAGGTGGTGCAGGAGTTGCCGAGACAGTGAACGTCACCTCCTCCGTCTCGCGTTCGAGCTTGCAATTGACGCTTGAAAATAAACAGGTGAAAGATACTTCAGGCGAATATATCAAAGCCTTAGCCGCAATCGTAGCGGGCAAAAATGATGTGATTGGTTATGCCTTTGCCATCAACGGGCAGATCAACAGCGCTGATGTGTATTCATCACATGCTTTATTTGCCAAGCTGTGGGCGAAAATGTTGAAAGCCAGCGCCATCGAAGCGATTGCCGAATTCGACAAAAGTGACAAAGCTGCGGTTGTCACTGCCGATGCTATCAAAACTTTCATGGCAGAAGCCGAAACTGGCAAAGCAGAATCCAGAGAAATGTCACCGCGCATGACCGTCGTCAAAAGCGAATCTGAGCAAAATCTTTTCTTTGAAACACGAGATCGTAAGCGCGGCGAAGAATGGCTGCATCGCAGCTATCTGAAGAAGTAACCTTGCTTGAAGTGGAAAGGAGCTTGAAGCTGGGTTCTCATAAAAAATGTCGTGCTTTACTCGCCGCAGTTATTCACGCACTGCGTTCATTTTTTGCTCGCAGTGCGTGCTAGTTTGATCACTCGCAAAAATTACGGATAATTTTGCGGATCATCTGTTATCAAACCTTCGCCTTGTGCGGCCAATCATTTGAGGTTCACAAAAATGCGATTTTTATTAGCCCTGTTGCTGTTAGTGTTCGTTGTTTGCCTTGCTTACCCTGCGCTTCACGAAGCCAAATCCGAACAAAAATATCTCTACATCGCCGAACCCGGTATCCGCAATTACACCGAAATGGGAGGCGTTGGGATTCTCGTTTTCGACATCAATAACAATCACAAATTCGTCAAACGCATTCCAACCTGGGAGTGGAAAGCGGGCGACGTTGCCGAAAATGTCAAAGGTGTTGAAGCTTCGGAAAAGACAGCGAAAATTTATATCAGCACTCCACAACGTGTCGCCTGTTTTGATCTCATCACGGAAAAGAAACTGTGGGAAAAATTATATGAAGGCGGCTCAGATCGGATGTCGCTGTCGCCTGATGGAAAGATTTTGTATGTGCCTTCGTTCGAGAAAGAACATTGGCTGGCGGTTGATGCATTGACAGGTGAAGTCATCAAGAAACTTATTTTGAATTCCGGCGCACACAATACGATTTATGGCGCAAATGGCAAAGAAGTTTATCTGGCAGGGTTGAAATCGCCGCTGCTTGCAGTGGCTGATCCGAAGACGCACGAAGTCGTCAGAAAAATTGGACCGTTCAGTAATTCGATTCGCCCCTTTACTGTCAACGGCAGGCAATCATTGGTATATGTGAACGTGAATGAATTGCTGGGCTTTGAAATTGGCGATTTGAAAACCGGAAAAATGTTGCAGCGCGTCGAAGTCAAAGGGTTTGAAAAAGGTCCCGTCAAACGGCACGGCTGCCCCAGTCACGGCATTGCTCTGACGCCTGACGAATCCGAAATCTGGCTGGCCGACGGACACAACGAAACTGTGCATATTTTTGACAATACGGTGATGCCTCCGAAGCAAATCAAGAGCCTGAAAATGCGCGATCAGCCGGGCTGGATTACGTTCAGCATTGACGGGAAGTATGCGTATCCTTCGACGGGGGAAATTTACGAGACGAAGACGAAGAAGATGGTGCTGGCGCTTAAGGACGAAGAAGGGCGCGAAGTTCACAGCGAAAAATTATTGGAGATTGATTTTGCTAATGGCAAACCAATTCGCGTGGGCGATCAATTTGGAATTGGTCAGAAGCGATAGTCGAAGAGAATGCGGATCACGCGGAGCGGGCAGGCTGATCCGCCTTTATCTGCATAATCCGTGTCATCCGCGTTCCATTGCCGCACAAATAGAAAACTGAATACCCCTGCCAGCCTGCTTGCAACCAGGTTTATTATCTGTTTAAAATGCGTTCATCCATCCTCTGCCAAGAGGCCTAATAGCAATGATTGACAGTGAGTTAATTGCGCCATTACACGAGCCTGCTGTGGTGTTAATTGTCGCAGCACTGATCATTTAACCGTCGGGATTGGAGTCTTTATTTGCCGGTATGACTACACAACCCAATAGTATTCGCACCACAGATTATCGCCAGAGCAACCTTGCGCCACAGGAACTCGTGGACTTAATCGAAGCGGGACGACGTGCCGCAGAAGATTTCCAGCATGAAGAAGCGATTGAAAAGCTGAGCGTGGCAGTGGCGAGTCCACTGCTTAATACTGAGCAAAAAGCCAAAATTCGCTGCGTACTGGCTGAATCGCTGGAAAACCTGGCACGCTACCGCGAAGCGCTTGCTTTATTAGCCGATTATGAAAGCGTTGCCGGACGGGCTGGATTAAGTCAGGGAATCCTGGTGCAGCTATGGTTGCGACTGGGATCGTTACAAGGGTATGTCGGCGATTATCCGCGTGCGATTTCATATTTAAAATCTACCCTGACCCTGGCTGAAAAACGCGAAAATACTGAGGAGCTGGGCGCGTGTCATATGATTCTGGGGCGCATCTATCGCGCTATCGGCGAAACCCAGTTTGCTCGTGATCACCTGAGCGTCGCCCTTAACGCTCATCGCAAGGCCGGGCAATGGAGTGCGCTGGCACAAAATTATTTTTTGCTTGGCAACGTCTATGTTTCCGAAGGGGAAATGCAGGACGCCCGCGAAAATTATGAACAGGCGATCAAAATCATCGCCGACCGCCGCGCTCCCTTGTTATTGGGCAGTATCTACACCAGCCTTTCAAATCTGATCCTGTTGCAGGAATACGGGCAGGCAAAAGAGGGCGTGGAAACCCTCGAAAAAGCGATCCATTATTTGAAAGAAGCCAAAAATGATCGGTTGCTGGCCTATGCCTACAGTAATCTTGGGTTCGTGTTAACGAATATTGGTTTGTGGGGTCGCGCCAGGCAGATTCTGAATTTTGCCATCAAGTTAGGGCGTGTTAATGACAAACGAGCTTATGGAACGGCGTTGGATACGCTGGGCGAATTATTTATGTTGCAAGGCGATTTGGAAGAAGCCGAAAGTACGCTGCGAGAGTCAATGCAGATTTTCCAAAAAGCCAACTTTCCTTATGGCGAAGTGCAGACCGTCCAAACCCTGGGGCGTTGTTTGCTGGCCCAGGGAAAATACCCGCAGGCGCTGGAAACTTTTAAGCAGCAACTGGCGCTGGCTGATCGCGTCGAGGACAAGCGCAGCCGCTGTGCCGCCCAGGTTTATCTGGCCCAGGCACAGGTCGAAAGCGGAAATCATCCGCTGGCGCAAACGCTGCTTGATCGCGTCGCCGAGGAAATTGATTTTTCTGCCAATATTTCATTGGTTGCACATTTTCGGACAGTGAGCGGCATGCTGCATGTTCAAACGGGGCAGGAGGAAGAGGCGCAGCATGAGTTTGGGCAGGCGATCACCGTTTTTTCGATGGTGGCAGATCGTTACCGCGAATCGGTTGCGCGGTATCACCTCGGGCAGACGCTTGTGGCTTTAGGCGAAACGGCGCGAGCGCGCCGTGAGTTACGTCAGGCATATCTCACGGGTAAAGAGTTAGGCGCGAAACTGTTGTTGTCCAAAGCCAGCCAGGCACTGGAGCAAATTGATGTAGTTGACCAGCCGCCAGTGCCTGCAACTCGTATTAAAGATGAAAGAGGGGCAGCCAATAATGCGGTCGTTTTACGGTTGATTCGCGCTGCTTCATCACAGGAATTATTGCTGCATGAATTAACCATACTGCTGCACGAAATCACCGGATGTGCGCCGATAATTATTTATGAGGAACGCGAGGGACAACTCAATCTGCTGGCGGAGACTGGCGGAGAGCGGGGTGAGGGCGAGGAGATTAAAAAACGATTTGCAAGTGAATTGCAGGTTGCTTCATCAAACCTTGGCGAAGTCAGTGAGGAAGCCATTAAGGGAGAAGCTTGTTATAAATTACGTCTGAACAGCAAACGATTGATTGTTTTTATCGGCACACGCGAGGCCAGAGGATTTTATCGGCATTTGGTTGAGCCGTTATTTCGACTGGCTGAAATGGGACTGGCGCTGATCGAAAAACGTGCGAAATTAACCTTGGGAAGCCGCGCCGATGAACTGAATTTGTTGCCGGAAATTACGCCTGAAGGAGCGGTCTTTGCCAGTCCGCCGATGCGTGCTCTGGTTGACGAAATTCATAAAATTCGGAGTAGCCGGGTGACGACCTTAATTACGGGCGAATCTGGTACCGGCAAAGAGGTCGTCGCACGCCTGATTCACAGCCTGAGCGAACGCCGACAGAAACCTTTCGTTGCTTTCAATTGCACCATCGCTTCGCCTGAAATCGTCAATTCCCAGCTTTTTGGACATAAAAAAGGTTCATTTACGGGGGCAGTTTCAGATACCATCGGAGTAATTAGCAGCGCAAATGGTGGCACATTATTTTTGGATGAAATCGGTGATCTGGCGCTGGATGTGCAGCCTAAATTACTCAGATTTTTGCAGGAGGGCGAAATCCACCGACTGGGCGAAACTACGCCGACACGCGTTGATGTGCGGGTGCTGGCGGCCACGAATGCAGATTTGGAAAAATTAGTCGCCGAAGGTAAATTCCGTGAAGACCTGTATTATCGCCTGAATATTATTCGGTTGCGTATTCCTCCCCTGCGCGAACGGCGGGAAGAAATTTCTTTGCTGATAGATCACTACCTGAGAATTTACAGCCAGCAATCTAACAAAACTGCCATCACGATTGATCAGCATACGCTTGATTTGCTGATGGTTTATGACTGGCCTGGCAATGTCCGCCAGTTGGCGAATGAATTACAGCGCCTGGTGGCCTACAAAGATTCTGGCGAAATCATTACGGCCAGCGACCTTTCGTCACCTCTCCACAGCAATCAGAAAGGCCTGGAAATCAAAGACAGAACGCTTACCTCGGTCACTGAAATCCTGCACAACGTTCCTCTCGTCCAGTTGGATTACAAACCCGGGGGACGCACGCTGAGCAATATTGTGGACGAATTGGAAAGCCAGATCATTCTGGAATCAATGCGTCGTCATCGGGGGCGGCGGAACGCGGTGTGCGAGGAATTAGGCATTACCCGCAAAGGACTGTACCTGAAATTACGCCGCTTACCGGGCATTGACCTGGCGGAATTTGGCATCCGGGGTGACAATGTTTGTGATTGACACGTATTCTGCCGATGCGTAGACTCAGCCCTGTTCTTAGCTGTAAATTTAGCAGTAAGACAAATTGCCCCTGAAACTCTCCACTAAAAAATACTACTACGCCATTAAATGCCAGAGCATAATTATTTAGCAGTTCCAGCCCACGCGCGAAATATCTCCTGACCGTACCCGTCATTTCATTCGCCGCTTACAACCCAGGCCAAAACTCAGTTCCGTCCCCAGAAATCTTTGCTCTTTTAGATTCGTAATTTTTTTCGGTCAGCGGCAAACTTCATAGTTTATTGCGCTGGCTAAATTTGTCTGCTGCGCTTGCTTGCCCGGGTTTTGCATCAGGTCTTCCACCACTTCAACCCAACCTCGCCGGTCTTAACCGAACAAGGAGAAAATAGAAATGCACGCGATAAAAAAAATAGCATGTGTGTTGTGTGTTTTGTGGGCAGGATTAAGTTCCGCCGCCCTCGCTCAGGTTGTTCCTCCCACAGGTTCAATTCCAAATCTTGGACCCAGTGATCAGAAGGCTGGCTCCGTGCTGGTCTTTCCACTGGTGGTCGCAAATGTCACTAAAACAGCGGATACCCGCATCACAATCAGCAATATCAGCAGTAAAAAATCTGCCACGATCAATTTTTATTATATTTCTGAGAATTGCTCAGTGCTGGATACCCCCGGGATGTTTCTGACCCCCAATCAGAGTCTCATCTTCGCTGCTTCTGATCTTTATCCAGTAGATCGGGGCTATCTCATCGTAGTGGCCTTTGATCCCAATACAAATTGCCCGATTCAGAACAACGTGTTAATGGGCAGCGCATATGTCAAGTTACCGAGTGGGTATCTGGGGACTGGCGGTCCGGTTAACGATGGCTACAACGCAGAAGCTTTCTGGGCGTATCAAAACCCTGCTTGTCCAATTGCGGGAACCACTGCCTTACTCAATTTTGACGGCGTTACTTATGACAAAGTACCCAGTTCATTTGTCGTACAGGTGCAACAGCCTGCACTCTCCCCAGGGCAGACAATCATCACTGCCGGATTGAGTGGAAGCGTGGAAACAGGCGTGATTAGCGGGGCTGCTACTACAGGTACTTCACTTGTCCGAGATGCGGGTAAGTCCGGCCCTAAATTACTCAGTATTTCATCGCTTTTAGTGGGTACCTGCTTTGGTCGAAATAACCTTGATTCGCACCCCAATATTATTCAAATCAATAATACTCTGAGCGGTTCCGGTTATGGGACTTTGGAATTTAATACAATGGGTGGAGTTGGATTATTAATCACTCCGTCCGGCGGAAAATGGGCCGGCATTCAACCTTTGCATACCGTCGGGTTAAAGGATGTCACCCTGGAAATACCGCGTGTCTAAACATCCTTCGCCTGCTGCGCAAGATTGGTTACCCCATCAGTTTTACCTCAAGCTACACAACCCTCTAAGGAGAAATCCCACCATGAAAAATTTACTTAAGCTCATCATAATGTTGTGCGCAATGATGGCTTCAATCGCTGTCAGCGCACAACCTGAACCCGTCAATATTCCACTCAGCGATCAACGGGCGGGAGCCGTCCTGGTCTTCCCGTATTATTCCTCCTCAATGATCAATCCTGCCACGCATGACACGCGGATGACGATTTCCAATGTCAGTGACACGCAGCAGATAGTTCATCTTTTAATGATAGATAGTCAGCTCTGTGAAGAGCAGGACATTTTTATCTGTCTTAACAAGCGGCAAAGCTGTGAACTTCTGGCGTCTGACATTGATCCTGACGTGAAGGATGGCTATTTGATTGCAATAGCAGTTGACTCTACTACTGGTTGTCCAGTCAATAAAAACGTTTTAATTGGAGGAGCGTTCCTCAAAATGCCGGCGAACACGTTGCATTCCTCGGCAGGGGCGGTTTCCGGCGCTTATACCGCCGAAGCCTTTTATGCCAAACAACCAATCGCGGCGGCTGATTGTGATGGCGTCACGGCGGTCATCCGCTTTGACGGAACTTACTACGACCAGGTCGGCAAATATCTAACGACAGATATTCAGGCGCCGAGTGTCATTCCCGGACAAACGATTGTGACAGTTGGTCTGGATGGAGACCTTTCACTCAACGACATTCATGGCGCAGGTCAGAGCGCGACCGGGCTGGTTTATAACAGTATCGAAAGGTTAGCGAGCTTTTCCCGGTTTTTAATTGGTATCTGTATGGCCAAAGGTGTCATCACCGATACATCACCGAAAGTGGTGTATCGGTTAAATAAATTTCTGTCTGGCGGGCAAAATTTTGGCACCATGAAAATACCGATTGGTGCCGGCGTCGGATTGTTTATTGTGCCGGAAAATACGAAAGGCTGGTCGGGCATTCGCCCCATGCATAAACTGACGCCTCATCCAGGCGCAACGCTGGTCGTCCCGGTCTTTGCCCCAACCGGTGTTTGTCCTGTTCCATAATAAATTTAATTGACTGGCAAAATGAGTGAACTGTTGACAGCAATGTTGGCAGTTCATTTTTTTTGGCAACTTCTGGAGAGATTAATTAGTTTGCTCGAAACGCAAAACCCGAAACCCAAAACTTACGTGTCCTGCTTGCCATCAAGTGCTACGAGATTTAGACTCAGTCCTTACGCTTCAAGCAATTTGCCCCATGTTTTAATCCACCAGGAGGAAAGTCCCTTATGTTTCGTCAAAGAATTACTGTTCCACTTATCGCGCTGCTGATTTTTAGTCTGAGTGTCACCGCGCAACGTCCCGCACCTGCACAGGTCAATGCTGAAAAAATTGATCTGGAGATGATGAAGAAAATTCGTGATGAAGGAATGCAGCGTTCCCAGGTCATGGATACGTTAAGCTGGCTCACCGATGTTCACGGCCCACGCCTGACCGGTTCGCCACAGCTTAAAGGTGCGAATGAATGGACAAAAAATAAGCTCGCGGAATGGGGCATGCAAAATGCTCATCTCGAAGCGTGGGGGCCATTTGGCAAAGGCTGGACGCTGGAAAGATTTTCGGCGCAGGTCACCGAACCAACTCCTTTTCCGTTAATTGCTTTTCCCAAAGCCTGGACGCCTGGCACCAACGGCGCAGTCACAGGCGAAGTGGTTTTTGCCGATCTCAAATCTGAAGCGGATTTTGACAAGTATCGCGGCAAACTCAAAAACGCTTTTGTGATGACTGCGCCAATGCGCGAAGTCGTGGCGCATTTCAAACCACAGGGCGCTCGCCTCACCGAAGAAGAACTTTGGAAAATGGCGAGCGATCTGCCGGAAGGCAGCGGTGGTCGGCAATATTCGCCAGAAATCCTTGAGAGAATTAGAAAAATGCGCGAATTTGCTCCCAAGCTCACGGCGTTTCTTAAAGCGGAAGGCGTTGCTGCAATGCTTGATGCCGGACGCGGTGGCGATGGCGGAACGTTGTTTGTGCAACAGGATGGATCAGCGATGAAACCGGGCGAAATTCCCTCGGTCGTCGTGGCGATTGAACATTACGGTCGCATCTTTCGCTTGTTGCAGAAAAATATTCCGGTCAAAGTGGAAATGAATCTCGCGGTGAAATTTCACGGTGATGAAAACCAAATGGCTTACAACACGGTCGCCGAAATTCCCGGCACTGATAAAGCCGATGAAATCGTAATGCTTGGTGCGCACCTTGATTCGTGGCATGGCAGCACGGGCGCAACCGACAACGGCGCAGGTACGGCAGTTTGCATGGAAGCTCTGCGCATTTTGAAAACGCTGGGAGTCCAGCCGCGTCGCACGATTCGCATTGGTTTGTGGACAGGTGAAGAGCAGGGCTTATTTGGTTCACGCGCTTACGTGAAAGCACATTTTGGCGAACGCCTGCCTGATCCGCAAAAAGACGGACAACAACCATTTCCTGGCATGCGCAACAGCGGGCCATTAGCGCTGAAACCAGATCACGCCAAATTTGCTGCTTATTTCAACCTCGACAATGGCACAGGTAAAGTGCGCGGCGTTTATTTGCAGGGTAACGAAGCCGTGCGTCCGATTTTTCGGGCGTGGCTGGAACCGTTCCGTGATTTGGGCGCGGCGACGCTGACCATTGATAACACGGGGGGAACCGATCATTTGGCGTTTGATGCCGTGGGCTTGCCAGGCTTCCAGTTTATTCAGGATGAAATTGAGTACGAGACGCGGACGCATCACTCGAATATGGACAGCTACGAACGCATTCAACCCGAAGACATGAAACAAGCCGCAGTGCTGATGGCGGCGTTTGTTTACAATGCCGCGATGCGTGACGAGAAGTTACCGCGCAAGGCGTTACCAGCGCCAGTGCAACAAGCGGCGACGGCTCCAGAGTCACCAAAAACTGCCGACAGCAAAATTCTGAAAGAGGCTGACGGCAAAAAGAAAGCAGCCACCAAATAATTGTTAGAACCCGTTGCTGTAAGTGACGGAGAAAACTTTTATTGACCTCAAACATTGTCCATTCTCTGTTGCTTATTTTTACTCCTGACCGCAGATAATAATTTTTTTGCGGCGCGATGTTTGGAAAACAGGCAGCGGATAATGGACAATGTTGTTTGCAGTGACGACGCGAAAATCTGTGACTGGTGAGGTCTTTGGCTTTTGAAAAACAAAGCCATTTACCCAACACTTAACGCCGCAGTGTTGCGCATTGCGCAGAATTGTTTAGCTGGCACGAAGCAATTCCGTTTATTGACCAAAGACCAAAAGCCAAAGCCCAAAGACCTGAATAAAATTAAGTTATGAAAAAAATATTCTTTGTCGTTTTTGCCCTGTTTTTATTAGCTGTGCCGAGTTTTGCGCAGGAATTCGAGATTAAAAATTATGATGTCAAAGCCAGCGTGAACAAAGCGGCGAACACAGTTGATGTTCAGGCAAAAATGCGGCTCATCAATCTTTCCGGCAAAGAGTTATTGGACAAGATTTTGCTCTCCGCCGGAGACAAACCGCGCCTGACTTTTTTCCTGAACCCCAAAACTAAAGTCAGTGCGATGACGGTTAATGGCGCAACCGTGCAATTCAAAGTTGGCGAAGTGACGCGCGCGAATTTTTTGCCAGTTTCAACTGACATCACTTCGGCTTTTGCGTCAGCACCTGAATTCGATGCCGAGCTGACTTATGCCGTTCCGGTTGCTGATCGCAGTGCCGTAATGCACATCGCCACCGATGAAAGTTTTATGTTGCCGGGCAGCTTCTGGGTTCCGGTCACGCATAATCCGTATGCCGATCACGGCAACGACACCGCGCCGTTCACGCTCATGATTACTTCTCCGTCAGGGAAAGTTATTTCTGCGGGCAATCGCAAAGATGAAAATACATTTGAGCAAAGCGCCGCCGCCCAACCTTTTTTCTTCATCGGCGATTACGAAGTAACGACCGCGACCGCCGCCAAAGGCTCCAAAGTCGAAATCTATGCGCCGCGTGGTTTGGACAGTAATGGCAAGGATCAAATCAAACGCTTAGCCGACGAAGCCGCGAACGTTGTTAATTTTTATACCGAATATTTTGGGATTCCACAAAGCGGCGTCTTTCGCATCATCTCCACTTCATCACGTGGCTTGAATTTTTCCGAACCTGGCGCGGTCGCCATTGATGAAAGTTATTTTCGGCGCAACGTGATGGATCAGGGCACGATTGAATTGCTGGCCGGAGCCGCTGCCAAATCTTTTATTGATGGTCGGGTTTTATTGCGTGGGCGTGGAACGGGCATGCTACGCGATGGGTTGCCGATGTATTTTGCCGCACAATATCCTGGCGCACGATTTGGCGAAGCACAACGCGAAGCCGCCTTTGAACGTTACCGCCGCACTTATGAACCGCTGGCGAAAGGCACAGATACAGCACTGTTAATGCAGAGTGCATTGGATCGAAATTATACGACGGCGGTTTATAACAAAGGCGCTTTAGTGTGGCGACTACTCGAAAAGAAAATTGGCAAAGCTGCTTTTGATAACCTGATCCGTAAAATGCTGGATCGTCAGCGCGTAGATGTTTTGTCGCTGCTGGAATGGAAAGCGCCACTCTGTCGTGTCGCCCGTTGCGCCAGTGTCAAAGGAGATTTGTTAGCTGCCGCCGGAACCAATGGAGCCGAGATCAAAAGTATTTTTGAGCAGTGGATTGAGACTGTGATCGTACCCGATTTCGCCGTTGGTCAACCACAGAATGCAGCCAGCGGAGTCGAAGCCGCACTCGTTAATTTTGGCAGCGGAGATATTACCGTTGAGGTTGTGGCAACAACAGAATCCGGCGAAAAAATTAAGCAAAATATTCTGGTTAAAGGTGGCGAATATGGAGCCGCAAATTTCCCTGTCGGAACGCGTCTTGCCCGCATCGAAGTTGATCCTGATAAACTCTATCCGCAAAAAGATTACAGCAATGACAGCTTTCCGCGCCGCGCTTCGGCAGGGGATTTGTACGGACAGGCAGCCCTCGCGTTCGGTAAAAAAGAGTACCCTGCGGCGGAAACAAAATTGCGCGAAGCCTTGACCGCCGAGCCTGGTTCAGCAACGTCGCAGGCATTGTTAGGGCGCGTCCTGCTGGCAATCAATAAAAACGATGAGGCGGCGAAAATTTTTGCGGAAGCTCTGAAACACGAGCCATTGCCCTTGCAGGCTTATGTGTGGGCGCAGCTGGGACTGGGGCAACTCGCGTTGCAAACGAATAAATTCCCCGAGGCGATGACACATTTTCGTTATGCGGCGGCGGCTGAATTAGATCAGGCGACAACGCTGGCGGCGCGTGATGGAGCCTTAAAAGCCGAACAGGGAGCCAATGCCGTCAAAATTCCTGATGACATCAAAACTTTCATCAAACAGCTTGATGACGCTCTATTACAAGGCTCTGCCGAAGCCGTCAATCCTTTTGTCGAGCAAGGCAACCTGCGCGAATTCATCAAGCGCGTGACCGTGAGCAAACCTACTGTGTGGGCGACTGAGATTCTGCGCACAGAAGTTTTGGATGCTGATCGTGTAGCGGTAGACGTTAATGTAAAACTCAAAATTATCAGCCGCGAAGGTGCCGGGCGTGCTGTTTATGTCATCAGCCGCGCCGGAGGAAAATTAAAGCTCAGCGAAGTTCCGGTCTTTGATGTGAAGTGAGGATTCATATTTTGTCCGACGCACTCCAAAATCGCGCCCGCCAAATCAAATTGATCCTCACTGATTGCGACGGAGTGATGACCGATGGTCGCCTTTATTACGGCGACTCCGGCGCAGAAGAAATTAAAGTTTTCAACATTCACGATGGCCTGGGATTCAAATTAGCCAAACAAGCCGGCCTCAAAACCGGCATCATCAGCGGTCGCCAATCCGCCATGCTCGCAGCCCGTGCGCGTGAACTCAAAGTTGATTATTTATATCAGGGCAATGATTCCAAGCTTGGAGCGTATGAAGAAATTTGTGCGGCTGAAAACCTGGGCGATGAGCAAATCGCTTATCTCGGCGATGATTTGCACGATTTGCATTTATTACAACGAGTTGGTTTAGCCATCGCCGTGAACAATGCCGTTACCGAAGTCAAAGCCGCCGCGCATTTCATCACGACTAAAAATGGCGGCGGCGGTGCAGTCCGCGAAGCAATTGAAATGATTCTCAAAGCGCAGGATCAGTGGGAGAAAGTATTGCCGCAATTTATTGGGGCAGCACTCGCAAAAGAAACGTAATGAAAAATAATTTCCCCGCCTCTGTCCCGTCCACAGCCCGCCGTAAAGTTCTCTGGCTGATATTTTTTCTGGCTGTCATCACGTATTTTGATCGCCTTTGTATTTCCGCCGCCGCGCCTGAAATTACGAAAGAATTTGGCTTCTCGCCTTCACAGATGGGCTATATTTTCAGCGCTTTTACGCTGGCTTATGCAATTTTTGAAATTCCAAGCGGCTGGCTGGGCGACACGCTTGGCACACGCAAAGCACTGACGCGAATCGTATTTTGCTGGACGGTGTTCACGATGCTGACCAGTGCGGCGCTGGGATTTTGGTCACTGCTGACTATTCGGTTTGTGTTTGGTGCAGGCGAGGCCGGAGCGTTTCCGAATATTGCTCGCACTGTTTCACGATGGTTTCCAATTTCCGAACAGGGACGCGGCATCAGTGTAGCCTTTTTTGGCTTAGCCCTTGGCTCGGCAATTTCTTCGCCGCTGATCTTTCCCCTCGTCGGAGCCTTTGGCTGGCGCACAACATTTTTGTTGATTGGCCTGGTTGGGTTTGTCTGGTGTGCGTTTTGGTACTGGTGGTTTCGTGATGAACCTGCCGATCATCCGGCGGTCAATGAAGCAGAGTTAAAAATTATCCGTGCCGACAACGAAGACTCAGCTTCGCCTTCGCACCACGTTCCCTGGCGGTTATTATTTACCAGTAAAAATCTGTGGTTAATTTGTGCGATGTACTTTGCGCACGGCTATGGCATTTACTTTTACGTGACCTGGCTGCCGACGTATTTAATCAAGTCGCGTGGCTTTGCACCTGAATATGCCAAATGGTACTCGGCCCTGCCCTGGGTGCTGAGCGGCATTGCGTTTCTGTTGGGCGGGTGGTTGACGGATCGTTTAGCTAAAAAGAATTTGCGCCTGGCCAGATGCGGCGTGGGGATGATCGGGTATGGAATTAGTGGCCTGGCGCTTATCGCTGTGGCTCTGACTGCTAATCGGATTATGGCCGTCGCTTTACTGACCATGGCGGCAGGTTTTCAAATGATCCAGTTGAGTGCAGCCTGGGCAGTTTGTCTGGATGTGGGCAGAAAACACGCTGGCGTGGTCACGGGAGCCATGAATACAATCGCCAATATCGGCGGGGCGATTTCTCCGCTGGTGGTCGGCTATGCGGTCGAAAAATTGCATTCGTGGACGATCCCGTTTTATGTGGCGGCAGGCGTGTTCGCCTTTGGCACGCTGATGTGGATGCTGGTTGATCCGTATCAATCAGTAGTTCAAGAAAATAGTTAACATTTTCAAAATATGAACGAAGCAAAAAATTTAATAAAGAGATTTTTCCTGGCTGTGATTTTGACCGCTTTGCTGACGATTTGCAGCCTGGCGCAAACCTCAATTTTGCCGAGCGACATTTACAATTTCAACGGCAATGTTGGCGCAACGGCTACGGCATTGCCGATCAATATTACTGCTCAACCATTCACGCAGGGTTATCGCCTCGTTGTTGATGGAACTTCGTCAAGTCTGAGTGATTCACAAATTGGCTGGGCGAACACGCAGGCCGTGAACGCAGGCGATAATTTACAATTAACATTCTGGGTCAGAAAAATCGCGCCGCTTGACACGCACAACATTCGCGGCTTTGTGAGCTTTGCCACCGCCAGCACGAAAATTCTTTACACGACTTTTCCGTGTGATAGTAACGTCTGGACGAAATACATTATTCCCTTTAAGACCGCATCAAATCTGGCGGTGGGGGATGCGCGGTTAAGTTTTCAATTTGCATTTGGGCCGCAAACTTTTGAAATCGGTGGCATCAGCCTGATAAATAATGGCGCGACTCCGTCTCTGCCTGCGGGTGGGA
>JAYSTY010000490.1:0-31811 GCA_043719385.1 Blastocatellia bacterium
GCCCCGTCGCCCTTTCGCCCTCTCGCCGTATCCTTCTTCGATTAGTTTTTATTCGGCGTTGATGGTTCTCCGCGCACTACGCCGCGACCTGCCGAATTCAATTTGATGATCGCGTCAACGGCAGTCTTGATGTCATCTTTTTTTACGGCGCGAATCAGATCAGGCTGGGACTCCACCTCAACTGCTTTGTGCCCAAAAACAATTGTGCGGGCATATTCGAGCAGCCGTGCCTGACTCGCCTGTAAAGAAATCGCGTAAGAGCCAATCGCGGCATTCTTGCCACGCTCGAACTCCTCATCGGTCGGCGGAATTTTGCTGAGGTTTTCCATTTCTTTCAGCAAACCTTCACGCGCTTTGGCTTCATTTTCCGGGGCCGTAGCGATGTAGGCTAACAATGCTCCTGAAGCCAGACGCGGTTCATTCTGAATGCGCACGGTGTAAGCCAGGCTTTGCTTATCACGCAGTTCGGTAAAAAATCTGCCGCCCATTCCCGAAGCATAATTTTGCAAAACAGCCAGCGCAAAATTATTAATTTTTGTCGTGTCGGGTGTGCGAAAGGCAATCGCCTGGGCCGTTTGCTTGCGGTTGCGTGGTTCGATTTGTTCTTCCGGCGTGGCGACCAAAGGCGGCAAATTCACTTTAAGCGTTTGATCCAGTTCGCTGCTGTTGCGTTTGAAGCTTTCGGAAAAAATGCTGGAAACCAGCGCTGAGCCATCCGTATCTCCCACCAAAATTACGAGTGGAAGCTGGCGTTTGATAGTTTTTTTATACCAGATTTCAAGCGTCTCATCGCTGGCGTTTTTGATACCTGAAGGCAAACCGTAACGCGGCAGCCCATACGGATGGTTCGGATAAATCGAAGCCAGCGCCAGTTCAAGCGGACGTTGCACGCCGTTGTCACGTTGTTGCAATTGCTGTGCGAGCAAGCCGTCTTTTTCACGGGCAATTTCCTTCGCATCGAAATAGGGCGTTTCAATAATTTCGAGCATTACGCCGAGCGCTTTTTCAGCATTGCGTGACAACACATCCAGCGTGAAGCCAAAGAAATCCGGCTCGTTCACGACGTTGAGTTCGCCGCCGTAACTTTCAAGTTCGAGCGCAATCAAATCCGCTTTGCGCGTCATCGTGCTTTTCAGCATTGAGCGCAACATCAATTCTGTTATGCCGCTGGTGGTTTGATCTTCCACTAGTCGCCCGCCCTGGAAAAATACGCCGATGGTTAATTTGGGTTGGGACTTGTCTTCGCGGACATAAGCGCGGGGGCCGTGATAAACGGAAAAATCTTTGATGGGCAATGGCAACGGCGTAAAGAGAACTTTTTCGCCGTCATCGCCTGCACCACGCGCTTTGCCCTGGGGAAATTGTTTGAGGGCGACCGCCGGTTTGATGTCTTCAGGTTTGATTGCCTGCAGCGCGCCAGCCGCAAAAAGCGCCACGGTTTCCGCAAATTTTTCCGGCGTGAAAGTTCGGGTGGGAGCATTACGCGGCTCATATTCGTAAACAGTGGCGTTGTGCAATGTGAAATATTTTGCCGCCGCCTGTTGGATGTCTTTAGCGGTGACCGCGTTGATGCGCGTGAGGTAAGAATCAAGCAACTTAAAATCGCCATATTGCGATTGATAGTGTGCCAGGCTTTCGGCTTCGTTTTGCAGTGCTGCTGTTGAGTCGTAAAAGTTTTTTTCGAGCAGCGATTTGGCACGTTGCAATTCGCCATCACTCAAAAGCTCGCGGCGGAATTTTTCCAGTTCACGAAAATATTCACCTTCGGCGCGGTCAATGCGATCCGGGGCGACGCGCATTTGCACCGCAAAAATTCCGGCATTTGGCAGCGTCGTATAATCTGTGCTGAGGTCGGAAATAATAGAGGTTTTTTCGCGCAGCACATTATTTAATCGTGCGCCGCGACCACGGCCTAAAATCGCAGCGATGACCTCCATTGCGGCTTGTTCTTTCACTCCCTCTGCCGAATTCGTCAGGGCTGGCGCATGATAACCAATCGTCACTACTGATTGCCCAATGTCGCCGCGTTCATTGCCATAGCGTAATTTTTCCTGCGCTGGTTCTTCCGGGCCGTAGAGCGAAGCTGATGGTTGGGGAACCGTGGGAATGGGAGTTTTTGCGATTTCAGATTTTGGATTTGAGATTTGAGACTTCGACTCAGGTTTTGGGTTTGAGCCTGGAGCTTTTGGCGCGACCTGCTCTGCTTTCTCAGGTTTTGTTTCTACTTTATTCTGGGTACCGAAATTTGCATAAAGCAATTGCACCTGACCAATAATTTGATTTACATAAACATCACCAACAATGGTTAAGACAACATTTTCCGGGCGATACAAGCTCTGGTAAAAATTTTGTAATTGCTCACGCGTAGCGGTTTTCAGCACGTCTTCCGAACCGATGCGCCAGCGTTTCATGCGGTGTGTGGTGAAGGCGGCGGCATACATTTTTTCCAGCGCCAATGCTGTTGCCGTGTCCTGTTTGCGCTTGCTTTCCTGAATAACGACCAGCGCTTCTTTTTTTAATTCTTCGGAATCGAACGTCGGATTGAGCAGCATATCCGCCTGAATTTCTAAAATTTTTGGCAAACTTTCGGATGGAGCGACAGCATAATATGATGTTTTTTCGTAAGAAGTGCTGGCGTTTATCCGGCCTCCCAACCGGGCAGTTTCCGTCTCAATCGTGCCAACCGGGCGCGTTGTCGTGCCTTTGAAAAACATGTGTTCCATTAGGTGCGCAAGACCCGCAGTTTCGTCAGGCTCATTGAAATAACCCGCTTTGACATAGGTCGTGACCGCCGCCAGTGGAATCGAGTGGCGTTCGCGGATCAGCACCGTCAAGCCGTTTTTTAAGACAAACCGCGAGGTCGCGCCATCGGCATCGTATTTCACGACCTTGCCACCTTCAGGCAGGTTGAGAATTTTTGGCGTTGGTGGTGGCGGCGGCGAATTTTTCTCAGCAGGCTTGGGCGGAGCCGGAGCCGGGTTACGCGCTCTTCCGCTCTGAGAAAATGTCGTAGTGCTTAACAAAATTGCGAAAATCAATAACAATGTAACTCTTGCTTTCATAACGATCTTTGGATGCAAAATATTTTTTCGGGTTTCCCCTTGCTGAAAATCATTATCGCACGCTTTTGATATGATTTCGATTTTTGCCCGAAATTCGGTATGATTGGCTTGAATTATGAAATGTCCGCTTTGCAGAAATGAAACTTACTGGCGCGATGCCAATGGTCAGGAAAATCCGTGGCGTCCTTTTTGTTCAGAGCGATGCCAGATGATTGATCTGGGGAAATGGGCTTCCGAGGAATATCGTCTGTCACAGGCTGGGCATGATGACCTGATAGATTTGGACAGCATTGATCGGGAATTAGAAGATGACCACAGTTACATTAACTAAGAGAATCAGTATTATTTTACTTGCCGCGCTGTTTTTTGGGGCTTGTGATAACGCGCCGCCACCAAAAGCTGTTTCTGAAGTGCAGCCTGTTTCGGCGCAGGGAAATACCGCTTCAGCGCGTCGCTCAGGAATTACCAGAGACCCTGGCGCAGTACTCCGCGAAAAATCTATTCAGGCAGTCAACGATATTGAGTTGTCACAATCCGACGGTAAAAGTTTTAAGTTTGCTGATTTACGCGGAAAAGTTATTCTGGTTGATGTGTGGGGAACATGGTGCGCTCCCTGTGTTAAGCAGGCGCCAGAACTCGCGGCACTCCAGGCCAAATATCGAGAACGCGGATTAGTGGTGGTCGGCTTAAGCCTCGACAAAGAAGACACCCGCGACCAGGTGCTGCCATTTATGAAAAAGGCTGGGATCAATTATACTGTCGCTTACGCCAACGAGAAAATATCCAGGGCTTTTCTGGACGGGACAGAAGATGAAACGAACGAGGCTCCGATCCCGCAATTATTTGTAATTTCGCGCGCTGGTCAGGTGGTTGAGCATCTTATCGGAAATGACCCGCGTCATAGCATCGCGCAACTTGAGGAAGTCCTTACGAAACAACTCAATTGACAATCCTTGTCATTGGCTTCCTCGCCAATAAAAGTTTTTCTGGAAATTATCGCCCCTCTTTTTTAAGGAGTAAATTTATTATGTTATTCAAATCTTTTAAGCCGCTAATCACCGGTTTTGCGTTGTCGCTGGCGTTGTTCCTGATGACGGCAACTGCCCTGCCTGATCGTAGCAGGGCTGCCAATATCTCTTCATCAGTGGGGTCTGTGGTAGAAGACATTCCTGAATTGCCAGCCGCCGATGGATCGTCCGATACACCTGAAATCGAAGTCACGATGCTTGACGGAAAAAAGGTCAAGCTTTCCAGCCTGCGCGGTAAAGTTTGTGTGATTGATATGTTCGCTTCATGGTGTCACCATTGTCAGGATCACGCCCCGCACATGGTGCAGGTTTATAACCAGTTTGCGCGAAAAGGATTTGTCATGCTGTCTTTGGCAGTGGATCCGAAGGAAAAAAAAGACGATGTAAAAGAGTTCATCACAAAATACAAACTGAATTATCCAGTAGGGTTCTTATCGAATGAAGTGTTATTATATTACGCTGACACCGCTAATCACAGTATTCCGCAGGTTGTCCTCTTTGGTAAAAGTGGCAAAATGCTGAAGCGCTGGATTGGTTGGAGTGAAGAGCGAACCAAAGAACTAACAACTTTGATTCAGGAAGAAATTGGCGGGGCGGCTCCAGCAATTGCAGAACCCGCTGCCCCCAAAACGAAAACTACTGCCAAAACTGTTGCCCCAGCTAAAACTGTCGCAGTATCTGTCCCCCGTCGCAAAAAATAATTTGTTTACGATCACCAAACTGGAGGAGAAATATGAGAGCAAATAAGCAATCATCTGGATTAGTTATTGGATTTTGTTTGCTGGGCCTGATGGGCCTGGCGGTTATGCTGCCGTCGCGGTCAGAGGCTGTAACCAATGTGGGTAAAGCGCCGAAAGAATCTGTCGCGCAGATCAAGCTGAGTGCCGTAGATGGTCGCCAGTTTTCTTTGGCTGGTTTACGTGGCAAAGTCGTAGTGCTTGATTTCTTTGCTATTAAATGTGTTCATTCACGCGATCATATTATTGACACCATGAATAGTTTCACTGATGCAGAGTTCAATCAGGGATTACAAGTCATTGGCATCGAATCTGAATCGTCAACTGCGGAACAAGTCCGCCGCTACATCAAAGATCAAAGAATGATTTACCCGGTGGCGCAGGTTGATGAACCGACTTTTATCCGTTACGTTGATTCGCGCGATTTATCGGCGCCGCAAACGCTGGTTTTTGGACGCGATGGAAAGTTGCTTTTGCACACGCTTGGACACAGTGACAAGAACGAAGCTGCGATCAAAGCAGCCGTGCAAAAAGCCTTGTAAAGCAAATCAGTGTTTGTGAGTATCTGAACCAAATTACGCGGTCACATCTCATTGCCCCAGCGGTAAATGATTGATGCTGACCGCGCTTTTATTTTATGAAAAAAGCTAAAATTGTTGCGACGCTGGGACCTGCCTCAAACTCACCCGAACAATTACGCGCTCTGATGCTGGCTGGGATGGATGTTGCCCGCGTGAACATGTCACACGGGGCGCACGAAAAGCACGCCGCAACCATCAGCGCCGCACGTGCAATAGCCCAGGAATTAAATCGCCCGCTGGCAATTTTGCTTGATCTGAGCGGCCCCAAAATTCGCACAGGCAAATTGCGCGATGGGCAGGCGCTCAAGCTCAATGCTGGTGACCTGTTGACCATTACGACCCGCGACGTGATTGGCGAAGAGGGGTTGGTTGCGACGACATATACGCATTTGCCCAAAGATGTGGGCAGCGGTGATCGCATTCTTTTAGCTGACGGAATGATTGAATTGCGCGTCGAACGTGCCGATCAAACGGATGTTTTGTGTCGCGTCATTAACGGCGGCATGCTGGGCGAAAATAAAGGGATTAATTTGCCAGGCGTCAAAATTTCGGCGCCTTCGATGACCGAAAAAGATCACGCCGATTTGCGCTTTGGTATTGAGCAACAGGTTGATTATGTGGCGCTGTCATTTGTGCGCAGTTCGCGTGATTGTATCGGCGCTAAAACCTTAATTGAGTTTCTTGGCGCGAACACGCCGTTGATTGCCAAAATTGAAAAGCTCGAAGCGCTCAAAGATTTGGACGGCATCATCGAAGCCTGTGACGGCGTGATGGTGGCGCGTGGTGATTTAGGGGTCGAAGCTTCCGTTGAAAGTGTCCCGTTTTATCAAAAACAAATTATTGCGAAAGCCAACGCCGCCGAAAAAATTGTGATTACAGCGACGCAGATGCTCGAATCAATGACACACGAACCGCGTCCGACACGCGCCGAGGCTTCTGACGTAGCGAACGCCATTATTGATGGCACAGACGCGGTGATGCTCTCGGCGGAAACGGCAGTGGGAGATTATCCGGTAGCGGCGGTGGAGACGATGGCACGGATTATCTACTTCACCGAAAGCTCCTGCGCCGCGCAGCTTGAGCGCAATCGGGAGTTGATTCATGGTTTGCAAAAGGGAACTGAAGGACGGGCAATTGCCGAAGCCGCTGTGTATGCCGCCAAAGAAATTCAAGCCCCGCTGATTATCGTATTCAGTAAATCCGGCACAATGGCGCGGCACCTCGCAGCTTTACGACCGAGTGCCCGCGTCATTACTTTTACGCCGCAGGAAAAAACTCGCAATGCCCTTTCCGCCGTTTGGGGTCTGGAGCCGCACCTGCTGGATTTCGGTTGTCACAGCTTTGAATTATTAGCGCGTGCCGACGAAGAATTGATGCGACTCGGATTAGTGCAGCGCGGACAAACAATTATTGCGATGGCCGGACGATTGCCTGAGCAACCGAGCCTCTCGTCAATGATGAAATTGCACAAGGTTGGCGAAATCGAAGTGACGAAATAATTTTCAGCTTACGAAATGCACGAAAATGCGCGAAATCTTTTATCAGGGTTTCGCGCGTTTTCATATTTCGCAGGCGTGAAAATTATTTCACTCGTTTAAGCTTCACTAAACGACCAACTACATTCCATTCACCAACATACAAATCGCCGTTTGGTGCCCAGCTTAAACCGTGCGCGGCGATGAACTGACCGTCTACCCATTGATCGGGTTGGATTTTATTCGTCGCACGTTTTTTCGGATCGGGACCGTCGCCAAGCTGCGTCACCAGTTTATTATCTTTGTCAAAAATTGTGACACGTCCGGCTAAATCTCCAATCGCTAAATCCGTTCCGAGAATACTTAACACTGAGGGCAAACGAAGGACATCGCCTTCCGTACCGTCTACTGTTTTGAGATGTTTGCCATCCAGCGAAAACCATTGCAAGCGATGATTGGCGCGGTCAGTCACAAGCACTGTTGCTTCACCTCCGCGCTTGTCAATCAGGACTTTGTGCGGCGTGCTGAATTTCCCGTCTTCTTTCGCCGGAGTACTTTTGCCGCCCCACGAATTTACATATTCGCCTTTGGCATCGTAGTGGTGCACGTAATTTGCGCCGTAGCCATCCGTCACATAAAAATCGCCATTCGGCGCAACGGTGATGCCCGTCGGCTTGAATTCACTTTTGTTTTTATAGATACCTGATTTGTCGGGGAAACCTTTGACCCAGACGACTTCGCCAGTGGTTGTGATCTTGGCAAATTTATTGCGGAAGAGACTGACCAGATAAATAAATTCCTGATTGCCTTCCTTGTTGATTTGCAGGTCGTGTGTGCCGCTGCCGTCTTCGTAGGGTTTCCACTCCATGCCGATGCCGCGCATAAATTTCCCGTTCGGATCAAATACCATAATGGATTTTTCGCCGTCGGTGCTGAAGTAGATTTGGTTTTTCGAGTCAACTGCGACGCCACCGTGTGTGCCGCCGATTTTGACGCCGGGAGGCAATTTCGCCCAATCCTTCACCCATTCGTATTTGTGATTGCCTGCGCCCATTGTGAGCGGATCGGCGGCGAAGCTGAAACGTGGCGCGATGGAAGCGGCAGTCATTGCCATTCCAAAACCACCAAGAAAATTTCTGCGAGAAAGTGCTGAAGTTGACATGCGTGTTCTCCGTTAGCAAATTAGTTTTTATGTTTGAAAAGATTGCGAACTACAAAAGAATTATTATGTCGAGCGCCAGGAATAGCAAGTGTTGACTTACTTTGTTGGCAAGCTCTAGAATCGCTTTGTTCTCATCAGTATTTTTTGCGCAACTTCTCAATCACCGAAGACGTTAATCACAACGACTGTTGCATCTCAGACCAGCCGTGAACCACAATGGTTACGGCGCATCTTCCAAGGAGGCAGATTATGTTTCTTCTTTTCAGTTTAGGCGGTTTAATTTGGACACTTATTATTGGCTTGATTGTCGGCATCATTGCTAAAGCAATTATGCCTGGCAAAGACCCTGGCGGATTTTTTATCACTGCGATTATCGGTATGGTCGGCGGCATTGTCGGTGGGTTTCTGGACAACTTTATTCCCTGGCACGCGGGCGGACTGGCCCGATTTATCTTTGCCATCATTGGCGCAGTTCTTGTCCTGTGGGTTTATCGTATGATTACAGCGCAGAAATCAGCGGGATATTGAGCCACGATTTTTCAAAAATAAGGACAGCAGGTTTTTTAGCTTTCTGACTAAATAGCCTGCTGTACTTTTATTTTTCCCCACGCCAAATTTGCACCGCAAAGAAAATATGATTCCACGCCTCGCAAACAGAATGGAAGCTGTCCAGGCTCCGATTATTCCGGTCATTGGTGAATTGATTCGCAGTAATCCCGGCACGATCTCGCTCGGTCAGGGGGTAGTTCATTACGGCCCACCACCGCAAACCTTCGCGGCTCTTAACGAGTTTTCTAAAAACCCCGAGCTGCACAAATATCAACTCGTGCAGGGCATCCCCACCTTGCTCGACGAAATTACGAAAAAGCTGAAGAGTGATAATGACATCACGGTTGACGACAGAAATAAAATTGTAGTCACAGCAGGCGGCAATATGGCGTTTATGAATGCGGTGCTGGCAATTACTGATCCAGGCGATGAAATTATTTTGTCGCTGCCGTATTACTTCAATCACGAAATGGCGATCACGATGGCAAGCTGTAAAGCTGTGCTGGTTCCCACGGATGAAAATTATCAATTGCTGCCGGACGCGCTTGAGGCCGCCATTACCAGCCGGACTCGCGCCATTGTGACAGTCTCGCCAAATAATCCAACGGGCGCAGTGTATGCCGACAATTCTTTGCGGGCAGTGAATGAAATTTGCCGCAGGCATGGCATTTATCACATCAGTGACGAAGCTTATGATTACTTTGTTTATGATGAAGCAAAGCATTTTTCGCCGGCTTCGATTCCGGGCAGCGGCGAGCATATGATTTCCCTGTATTCGCTCTCGAAGGCGTATGGATTCGCCAGTTGGCGCATTGGGTTTATGGTGCTGCCCGAACATTTGTTTACGGCAGTCAAAAAAATTCAGGACACGATTTTGATTTGTCCGCCGGTGATTTCGCAATTCGCGGCGGTCGGCGCGATGCAGGCTGGTTCAGCTTATACGCGGGAAAAATTAATTGACATTGCTGCGGTGCGGGAATTGGTTTTGCGCGAACTCAATGAGGTTAAATCTTTCTGTCTTGTGCCGCCTGTGGATGGCGCGTTTTATTTTTTGTTGCGTCTGGATACCAAAATGAAGCCGCTGGCATTGGTCGAACGTTTAGTGCGTGAACATCGCGTCGCAGCAATTCCCGGTGATGCGTTTGGGATGCACGATGGATGTTATTTACGAGTAGCTTATGGCGCGTTGCAAAAAGAGACTGTGGCAGAAGGAATTGGGCGACTGGTGCGCGGATTGAAAACGATTTTGTAGCACGAAGAAGAGCGAAAGGGCGAAACGGCGAAAGGGCGAAACGGCGCACGAATGACCTGAGCGCCCTGTCGCCCCGTCGCCCACTCACCCCGTCGCATCTTCGTGTAGCTTCGTGGATGAGAAACTCTTTTGCTTGATTTTACCGGAGCTGAAAATGAACGTCATTTGTGTCCAACTGGATTGCGTGTGGGAAAACAAACAGGCCAATCACGACAAGGTCAGCAGGTTGCTGGATACGGCGCAACCGAAAAAAGATTCGCTTGTGGTTTTGCCGGAAATGTTTGCTTCGGGCTTCAGCATGAATGCCGCCGCGATCACTGACAGCGCAACGAATGAGTCTTACAATTTTCTTTCCAGCACGGCAAAAAATTATGGCGTGTATTTGATGGCGGGAATTGTGACGACTGACGCCAGCGGCAAAGGTCGCAACGAATGCGTGACGTTTGCACCTGATGGCCACGAACTGGCGCGTTATTGCAAACTTCATCCGTTCACGCTCGGCGGCGAGTTGGACAGCTACGTCAAAGGCGAAGCTGTCACCACCTTTAAATGTCAGGGATTTGTGGTCGCGCCGTTTATTTGTTATGACCTGCGCTTTCCCGAAATCTTTCGTGTTGCCACGTTACGCGGAGCCAATTTGATTACGGTGATGGCAAGCTGGCCTGCGACGCGGCATCATCACTGGGTGAAATTGCTGCACGCACGAGCGATTGAAAATCAGGCCTATGTGATTGGCGTGAATCGCTGCGGCTGGGACCCGAAAGCAGAACACGCCGGCGGCAGCATGATTATTGATCCACAGGGGAATTTGCTGGCTGAAGCGGGAAATAGTGAAGGGGTAATCAGCGCTGAAATAAATTTGTCAGACCTGCTCAGCTATCGTGAAAAATTGCCTTTCCTTAACGACATTCGACCAGATTTTGTTCAGTAGAGTGCTGAAGAGGTAGCGCAAACTTTCCAGTTTGCGTTGCGTACTGAACTGTAATCTTATGCGAGAAGTTGCGCTTACCTTCGAGAGCATTTCCTAATGTAAACGCAAACTGGAAAGTTTGCGCTACTCTTTTACCTTGCGCCCTTCAATTCTGAACTTATTCGTCAAAACTAAATTTACGGCTTCGGCATAAATTTCATGTTCCGTTGCCAGAATTTTTGCGGATAAAGTTTCCGCCGTATCATCAGTCAGAATCGGCACGACCGCTTGTCTGATGATCGCGCCATGATCTAACTCTTCATCTACAAAATGAACCGTACAGCCAGAGAATTTTACGCCGTATTCAAAGGCCTGCTGTTGTGCATCCAAACCGGGGAAGGCAGGCAGTAACGAGGGATGAATATTTAAAATGCGGGGCGAAAATTCACGAATGAACCACGGCGAGAGCAGGCGCATATAACCCGCCAGGCAAATCAAATCAACGCCAGCTTTGCGCAACTCCGCCGCCATCGTGCGGTCATGTTCTTCACGACTTTTACCGCGATGATCCAGCACCACAGTGGCGATGCCATGCTCCTGCGCTTTGGCCAGGCCACCAGCCGTTTCCACATTGCTGATGACAATTGCGATTTCAGCGTCGGGAATTTTTCCAGCGCGGACAGCTTCAGCCAGCGCGACCATGTTGGAACCACGACCAGAAATCAGAATGCCAATTTTTTTCCCCACGATACTGACTCCCTTTTATCTTTGCGGTTAATCCACTTTGCTCGGCGAAGCTGAAGGTGAAGGCAGCGGCGATGAAGTCACTGACGGCGCTACGCTGGGGGCCACTGGCACTATGCTGGGGGTGCTGCCGGGTGCGATTGAAGCGTTGGGAAGCGGCAATGACATAATTGGTATTTGGCCGGAAAATTTGTTCAGCACCGACTGAAATTCTTCTTCCGACATCTGGACATTTTTGTTCGGCTCGCCAGGCACGCGCCATAAATCAACGGGTGAAGAGGTATACATTTCACCGCGCTGAAAATCATAAATCACTTTGGCGGGTTGTTCAGCGCCTAATTTATTTGCGGCGTTCACCACAAAATTCAAATACACGGCGCGGCTGTCTGCCAGCCAGCGTTCCTCGGTCAGCTTGATCACACTCACCTGATCCAAATCAAAAGTCGCATCACTGGCACCGCTGAAAAGACTTGAGTCACTCCACAAATTTAAGCGCATGCGATTGCGGAATTTATATTGCTCAACCGTGTAACCCCAGCTTGCCTGCGCACTATTCCGTTCACCGGAAGCGATTTTTTGCTTGAGGTAAAGATACGCAAAAAGGCCGACAATTAACGCACCAATCAACAACAAAACAGCCAGACCCGCGAGCTTCCGCATCACGCCGCCGACTTGTCCTCCCATTGATCTGGTATTTATTTTTGCCAGCGTGGCACTGTCAAGTGAGTTGCCCAACTGCTGCAACTGTTGCTTGTCGAGGCTGTTGATCATGGTCACGGTATCGCTGACGGGGCTTTCAGACATAATTCTCCTCCGGTTAGTAGTAATTTTAACCAGGTTTGCCTGCGCTTTTTGTAGCTGGCTAAAACCTGAGCTGTAATTTTCAAATTACCAGGTAAATATTTTCGTAGCGATTATTTGTTTTTCGCGCCCTGCTTGCAAGAGCAGAAATTACTCTGGACTGCTATTTAATCAAGGCGCTGTCATAATTATTAGTAAATCATTAGCTTTTGCCAATCATATAGTCAGGCTTGGAAAAAGGATCACTGAAGCCGTACACTAACTGTCCAGATCAAATCCAAATTCGGATTATCAATACGGAGGATACGTTAATGAAAAAAATAATGACAATTTTGGTTCTTGCTCTTTTTTTAGCTGGTGAAGCGCTGGCGGTAAGTTTAGTTGCACCCAACAGCGCCGCAACCATGCAAAGTGCTGGGCAAAGTGCTGGCGGAAAAATCAAGAAAGGCGCAAAGAGTATCGGCAAAGGCACAAAAGAAGTTGGCAAAGGCACAGCAGAAGGCGTCAAAGAGGGAGCCGAAAATGTTGGCGAAGGCACTAAAAAGGCCGCCAAAGCTACCGCCAAAGGCGCCAAAAAAGTTGGCAGGGCAACCGTCAAAGGCACGAAGAAAGGAATCAAAAAAGTTGGGCAGGGAACTGAAAAATTAGGTAAGACAATCAAAAAAGCTGGCAGCAATTAGTTTATAAATTGGCAGTAAGCTGCTTCGTCACGATCAGGGCCGGAAATGTTTCCGGCCTTTTATTTTGGCAGGAATGTCAGGCTGTGGCGAAAGAATATTCTCAGCTTCCACCGCCGGAGAAATTATGCCGCCCAACTCTACCTGATTTGCGCCTAAGTTGCGCGATAGATTATTAAGTCATTTGATCCGAATACACAGCGCTGGTTTGTCTGGTTTTGCGCCCGACTTCATCGGTGACGGTGGCGGCGGCGGCGGCTACACAGGCGAAGCCGCCGTAGGCATACTGCTTTGTCGAGCCGTCCTGATTCGTGGTGATTTTCTCCCTTGCAGTCAGGCTTACAGCAGTGAAGGAATGTCACAGTTGAAAAAGTGTGACATTGCGAGGACTCGCCGCAAGTGCTGGCCGAAACAGCCACCGTGCGCACCTTCCCGCGCACGTTCGTGACCAACTACAAAGCCTTTTACTGGCAAAGCCCGGAAGGCATCAATCTCTGGCCTTTGCGCTACATCAGCCAGTGGGCGTTTGAAGACGGTCTAGTGCAGAATCCGCCGCACGTGGCGCGCGCCTACGCACTGCTTGCGGCGACGTGGTTTGATGTTTTTATCGCCAGCCAGGACGCGAAGTTTGCCTACTGGTACATCCGACCGCATCAGCTTGATGCCGGGATCACGCCGCTCTTCCCCGTGCCGAACTTCCCCAGTTACCCATCGAATCACTCCGCGTTCTCGACGGCGCGGGCGGAGATATTGGCCTATCTGTTTCCGACGCGCGCCGATTTCATTCGCGCGGTGGCAAAGAAGCGGGTGATTCGCGGATTTGGGCGGGGATTCATTATGAGATAGACAACGTCGCGGGGTGCAGCTTGGGCGGTCGGTGTCTTCTGTGTTCATCGCGCACGCCCAGAGCGATGGTTCGCAGTAGTTACGGGCGCTGAAATGAAATGGCGAGGAGCGTAATGCCGCCAGGGAAGTGACCGCCATCCGATGCGCGACAGTCAAAGCCCAGCATCCTGGAAGCGCAGACGTCTCGCCTGCCGTTTGCGAGCACAGGCGAAGCAAACAACGTGGCGAGGGAATCCGCTGAAGTTGAAGCGATACCACGCGAGCGAGCGCAGGCGACACGCGCTCGCAGCAGCCCGTGTCGCCTGCGCTCCCAGATGCTTATTGTCTCAGCTTTTCATATTCCTTCTTCGCTTCAATCAACACCGGCAAATCCGCATCCGCGACTTTCCACAGCGCCAGGAAATCTGTATATGCTTTATGCCTCTGTGTTGTGTCGCCCGTGAGCGCTGCCGCCCGCGCCAGTCCCAACTGCGCAAGCGGATACAACGGCGAGAGCGGCGCATATCCTCGGTGGTCGAGAATCTTTTGAAACTCGGCGGCAGCTTCCGCACTTCTTTTCAACTGCAAATACGCCTGCCCGCGCAAATACTGTGGCCAGAACTCGGCGGCGGCTTCATAGCGTGCGGTTAGTTGCAGTTGCTCGATTGCTTGTCCCGCATTCCCGCGTTGTAATTCCATGGCCGCGTGAATCGTGGGCAGCCAGATCGAGTTGGTCGCGGTGTCGGCGGGATAACGATTGTGTAACTCTTCCATGAGCGGCTTCACCTGATTCGCCTCGCCACATAATGCCAAGGCGAGCGCCGCGCGCGGTAACGAAGTGCGCCCGCGGGTAAGTTTCAGCCCTTGTGCCGCAGCGGTTTTGGCTTGGCGGCAATCGCCGAACACCGCGCTGCGTAACGCCTGTTCGGTCGCGTACTGCGCTGCGACTTCCAGGGTGTCGCCGCGTGCGCTCAGTTCAATGGTGCGATGTGACAGTTCCTGCGCCTTACGCCATTGCCCAACAAAGGCTGCGGCACGGGTTTGCCAGTCGAACGCCACGTACTCATCGGCTCTCCCGCTGGCCCAGTCAAGCTCCTGCTGTGCCGCCGCCATCTCGCCGCCCACAAAAGCGATCTCATACAGTCTGGAGTGAAAGTCGGTCAAATCGAGCTTATGTCCCAGCGCCTCCTCATAAACCTTTCTGCCTTCCGCGAAGCGATTGAGGCGGATCAAGGCCAACCCCAGATACCGATAGGGGATGGCAAAACTAGGATTAAGGCGTAGAGATTCACGCGCTTCTGCGATGGCTTTGTCGGATTGCCCGGTCCGAGTATAGGCGCCGGCAAGTAGATTGGTCGTCCGCCAATCGCGTGGGAACGTCTGCTTCATTATTGCCAGGACTTCAAATAGCTTATCCGTTTCATAACTCCCATGGTTATAATAATAAGCAGCGATGCGGAGCTTCTCGTATTCGCCCGCCCGGTCCCGCAACGCGTAGGCTTTCCTGGAGTATTCAGCCGCCGATTGCGACTGGTTAAGATTGAAGTGCATGGTTCCCATCAACGAGTACGCCATGGCAAAGTTCTGGTCAAGTTCCACCGCGCGTTTAAGAAAGGGGATCGCGTCCCGAAACCTGCCCGCGACGGCATGTCCCTCTCCCAGATTAAAGGCCTTGTACGCCTCTAAATTGGAAGTCGTGGCCTCTGCCTGCGGCGCATCGAATTTCTGAATAGAGCTGAGTGATTCGCCCAGCTTCTCGCGCATCCGGCTTGCCACCTCGCCTAGGCTCCGCACCACCTGTTCCTTGCCCTCGGCTTCCGTCTGTTCGCGCGCCAGCACCTCGCCCGTTTGCGCGTTGACCGCTTCGAGGTTGAGCACGTAGTTGCGTCCCAGACTCACTATCGTCCCGGTCAGCAGCACTTTCAAACCCTGCCGCTGGCAGATTTCGCGGCCCACGCTCGGCGTCACGCGTTCATCCGGCGAGCGGTTCATCAGGCGCAACGTATCGTGCACGCGGTTGTCCGCGAAGAGATCCAGAAATGGCGATTGTCCCAGACTCACTGCCAGCGCGTGTTTGAGCGTGCCATCAAACACGCTGTCGCCCGTCGTGTTGGTGAAATCCGCCAACAGGATCGTGTCTTTGTCAGTCAGGATGGGCTGTCGGTTGAAATAGTAGAATGCGGCAACGGCAGCGATGACGAGCGCCACCAGTGTCAGTGCCACGCCGAGTTGATGGCGTTTGATTTCGCCGATCAGGATATTTGTACTGGAGGTTCTGTGTGGTGCTTCATTTTCCGCCGTCTCGTGCGGGCGCACAGTTGGCAGTAGGGCAGTGACAGCCTCGCGCTTGTCCATCTCAGGCTCGCGCGTGCGCGCCGGCTTCGCTTCGAATGCCAACTCATGCTGGAGGTCTTTGAGGTCAAGCAGCAAATCGCTGGCCGTTTGATAGCGCGCTTCCCGGTCTTTCACGAGCGCCTTTTTGACCACCCGTTCCAACTCTGCGGGAACCTCGCGCACGAAATGCGCGACCTGCGGCGGCTCGTCCCGCAGAATCGCGGCCAGCGTTTCGCTTGTCGTTGCGCCGACAAACGGCGCATGCCCCGTCACCATTTCGTAGAGCATCACACCCAGGCTGAAGAGATCAGTGCGCGCGTCCACCCGCTCACCGCGTGCCTGCTCCGGTGACATATAGGAGACTGTGCCCATGATGGTGCCGGGCGCAGTAGATTGATTGGGGATTGGGGATTGGGGATTGGTCTGCGGAGTTTGCATCAACGTTGCGGCATCTTCACGGTCTTCATTCCGCATCCCGAAATCCGAATTCCGCATTCGAGTGAGCTTGGCGAGGCCGAAGTCCAGCACTTTGACAATGCCGTCACGGCGCACCATGACGTTCTCCGGCTTGATGTCGCGATGAATGATCCCGGCTTCGTGCGCGGCGGCCAGGCCGGTGGCGACCTGAGCGGCTACCTCGAGCGCATCGCCAAGTTTCAGGCGGTTGTCGGGCGCGCTGGCTGTCTGCTGGCGGAGCGTCTCGCCCTTCACATATTCGGTGATGAGGTAGTGTGCGCCGCCCTCTTCCGCCGAGGCCTCACCGATCTCGTAAATGGTGAGGATGTTTGGATGATTGAGCAATGAAACGGCGCGCGCCTCCTGCGCAAAGCGGCGCAGGTGCTCAGGTTGAGAGGGAAGCTCGGCGGGCAGTAGCTTGATGGCGACCTGGCGCTTGAGCCGCGTGTCGAACGCGAGATGCACTTCGCCCATTCCGCCGCGTCCGAGCAGTGACAGGATTTGATACGCGCCGATGCGAACGGGTGCCGGCGCACTCGCCCGCGCCGCCAATTCTCTGGCTGCGACTTCCAGCGCGGGCGTGGCGATCAAGCTGACTGGGCTGTCGTCATAAACGAGTAGCGAAGTAACTTCGCGGTGCAACTCCGCATCGCCCGCACACGCCTCCGCAAGCCAGGCCGCACGCGCATCAGGATCAGATTCCAGCGCGCCGTGATAGATGCATTCGATTTGTTGCCAGCGTTCAGGTGTCATTGGTCATTAGTCTTGGGTCTTTGTCTCCCCATCTCCCCATCTCAACCCCGGCTCAGTTTGTGTAGCATCCACGACCGGGCCAATCGCCAATCACGATGTACCGTCTCGACCGAAACTTGCAGCGCCTCCGCCGTCTCTTCCACGTTGAGGCCCCCGAAAAACCGTAACTCCACCACCTGGCTTTTGCGCGCGTCGAATTCGGCGAGCGCCTGCAACGCTTCATTGAGCGCGACCAGATCGTCGTTCGGTTCAGGGCCGATCAACAGCGCTTCATCGAGTGAGATTCGCCGCGCGCCGCCACCCCGTTTCTGCCGCCCGTGCTCGCGCGCCGCCGCCACCAGGATTTGCCGCATCGCGCGCGCCGCGACCCCGAAGAAATGCGCGCGGTCTTGCCACCGCACCTGGCTTGCGTCAATCAAACGCAAATAGACCTCGTGAATGAGTGCTGTCGTTTGCAGCATCTGCCCGCTGCGCTCCCGGTGCATGTAGCTTTTCGCCAGCCGGTGCAATTCGTCGTAGACCAACGGCATCAGACGGTCAAGCGCGCCCCTGTCGCCCGCGCTCCAGGACAGCAGCAATTGCGTGATTTCGTGCGGAGGCGTCGTCATAAAGTTCTCGGATCGTCGGCTAAATCAATGGCTGCGAGTATACCTCTGTGCGAAGGAGCGCGATAGGCAAAGTAGCTGGCGCAAAATTATTTTTGTGGTTGTTACAGTTTTTTGCTGCGCTTGGCACATGCATAGGTGAAGGCGAAAACAATATGCCATCTCGCCTAACCAAGAACTAACGTGGATACAGAGGCCGATAAATATAATCGGCTGACCTGGGACGAGACCGAATACTTACCCGGCAAGCAGCGCCTCGTTATTCAACCAAACTTGACAGGCGATGATGGAAGACCCTTCGCCTGAGCAAGACCCAGAGGAGATAAAATGAAAAAGGAAAACTTTATGACGGCAAGAAGAATTTTGTTGGCTTTGATCTTCGTGGCGATGCCTACCGTTCCTACCATCATCGCCCGCGCGCAAGAGAGCGCGGGGCAGGATTCCGCCGCCCCGCAAGCATCCCATGAGCGTTGCAATTGGTTGTGCCAGTATAAGGAGCAGCAGGCGCAGCAAATCGAAGGTTCATGGACGCTGCTCGCCAGCGTTGTGGTACCTCCGGGCACGCCGCCCCCGGCGCCCGTCTTCGTTTATGCGAGTTTCGCGCGCGGCGGCGTCTACATCGGCGCGGATCGGCGCTTTCCAACCACCAAGCAGCTTGGCTCCTGGGTTCACCTGAGGGGGAATGTATTTGCCTCAACCTTCATATCAGACCAGTACGATCAAAGCGGTGTCTTCACCGGCACCCTCAAGATTCGGGTGAGGTACAACGTCGTCAACAAAGATGAGTTTGTCGGCGTTGCCAACGTTGAAGTGCGCGACGCCAATGACACAGTGATTGCCACTCGCTGCGCAACAATCAAAGCCCAGCGCATCAAGGTCGAGCCGCTTGCGCCGCTATGCCAGGGCATCACGCCGCCGCAGTAGGCTTGCGTTCTCAGTAAATCAGCCACGCGAGCGTCGCCCGATCAACTGGCTGGCGCGGCCACGCTCGCGGTTCACGAACTATCTTTAGTCGCATTCGACAGATAATCCATCTCAGCCCAAGTCGCAGCCTGCAAGGCCAACCGGCTTCAGCTAGTAACTCGAACCGACTGAGCGTTACGCATTGAATTGGCGCAAGGATTCAATGTCGAAACACGCCCCATTCCATCGTGCCTGTGAATGGCTTTTGATACGCCGCCAGCAATGCAATCGCTAACACCGTGCGTGTGTCGTGCAGATCAATGATGCGATAAGCAGATCGCTGCTTATTTTACTTTCGCGTTTTCCTGCTTGGCTTGATTTAAAACAGGCAAATCCGTGTCAGCCCCTTTCCACAATGTAATCGCGCATGTAAAAACGTAGAAAAATTGACAGTCGTCGTGTTCCACAAATCGCCCAGGGTAAAAGCGCGCAGGAACTCGCCCGCCGTTGTCGGTGCCATCATGGACTTGACCCCAAGCAAGGCGGGCAAGCCCGGATCGCCGCGCAAAACATCCAGATCAAGCAAACAATGCCCGCCCAACAGACTGTTCCAACAGAGACTCAAAATATTCTCCGATTCCGGGTAGCCGCGTTCGCGCTGCTTGAGATGCAGGTTGTCATCCAGCAATTCCGCGACGCCCAAGCGCCCGATAAAGTCGCGCAACAGGGCGATCCCGGCGTGCGCCGTCAATTGATCGCGCCGCGCACAAATGGTGAATTGGCCAGCTTTCCCAAGTATTGTAGTATTCACTTAACAGGTGACTCCTTTCCGAACCTAAGGATGTTTGTTGCACCCTTATTTTATCGGATTGCGGGGTCCTCTGTTACTCTTTTCAAAGATCGTTAGCCGTGGATTCAGGCTAAAGCTTGAACTCTTGACACCTCTGAATCACCTCTTCAGTCATTTGCAAACCGCTATAATTCGATAGTCCTTCCATCGTTAATTTTGCTTTGCCCCATCACAAAAATCAGAGGCTATAAGCGTGCGGTTACTAGGCCTTCCTGATTTTGATATTTGCCGCTGCGGTCGGCATACGAAGTTTCGCAATCTTCATCGGACTCAAAAAAAGTAACCTGCGCGATGCCTTCATTGGCATAAATCCTGACGGGTAAATCGGCGGAGTTGGCAAATTCCAGCACCAGTCTTCCCTTCCAGCCTGGCTCCAAAGGGGTTGTATTCACGATGATGCCCGAACGTGCATACGTGGATTTCCCCAGGCAAATTCCAATCACATTGCGTGGGATGTTGAAGGTTTCGACGGTGACACCCAGGGCATAAGTATGGGGCGGCATCAGCCAGTATTGCGAACCGTCTTCGGAGGTTTTAAGCGGGGCGCTGATCAAAGAACTCTCATCGAATTTTTTGGGATCAATCTCGCTGCTGGCAATGGGCGAAAAGACGCGAAATCCGTCCGGGGCCAGGCGCAAATCATAGCCGTAGCTGGAAAGCCCTGCCGAAATAATGCGGCGTCCCTCGACGGTGCGGATTAATTTTTCTTCAAACGGGATGATGAGTTGTTGCTCACGGCACTTTTGCAAAATCCATTTATCTGATTTGACACTCATGAAGCTCCTGAAAAAGTGAATTAATATAGGCTGCGTGGCAAGTTTGTGTACTGCCAACAAATTGCCAAATAATGTAATCACGCAGTCTAGCGAATAATCACGCCGAAAGACAAGGATTCGGAGGCACAGACGAACCATTGCTTGACACCCCTGGACGGTCTCCCTATAATTCGCTTCGCTTTTATAACTCTTTAATAGCGCAGAGTTTCCAACCTAACCCAAACTATTTGCTGACTGCATTAGGGAGCAACACCCGGAAGGTTTTACGGAGGATTTGTGATTAAGCTGGACATCATCAATAACGTAGCAGAGCGTACAGGCGTGCCGAAAATGAAGGCAGAAATCGCGGTCGAAGCGCTCTTTGAAACAATGAAGGAAGCGATCAAAAAGGGCGAGCGGATTGAATTACGCGGCTTCGGAGTGTTTGTCGTCAAACCCCGCAAACGTGGGATCGGACGCAATCCGCGCACGGGCACGGAGGTCGCCATTCCCGAAGGCAAAACGATTCGCTTCAAACCAGGGAAAGAATTACAATCTTAACCTGAACAAAATTCCGATTGATCTTTTATCAGACAGCAGCCAGAGACAAGGCTGCTGTTTTTGTTTACTGCGTGGTTTTGAGTTTGTTTTTGAGCCGCGCAATGACGCCCGCTTCGACGGAATATTCCAGGGCTGATTCCCAGTTGCGTTTCGCTTCCTGCAGCCTTCCCAAATCACGCAACACATCACCAAGATGTTCGTAAACAGTCGCGTTCCGGCGTGTGTACGAGGCCGCTTTTTCAAGCTGACCACGCGCCTCCTGCAAGCGTCCAAGTTTGTACTGCACCCAGCCCAGGCTATCAAGAAAGCTGCCATTTAACGGTTCGATACTGACGGCTTTTTCAATCAGGGGCAACGCTTCCTGATAACGCGCATTACGTTCGGCTAAAAAATATCCCAGATTATTCAGCGCCGTGGCATTATCCGGTTCGCGTTGCAGCACGGTGCGAAACGTTTTTTCCGCTTCGCTCTTTTGACCCGTCTTGTCCTGAATCGAACCCAGTTGAATTAACAAATCGGTATCATTCGGGTCAATTACCAAAGCTTTAGTGATCGTGGTTTCAGCTTCTTTAAGTTGCCCGCCCTGCGTTTGAATACTGCTGATAATCGTTAACACTCCGGTATCGCCAACCGCATTTCCTTTCAGCATCCCGCGCAATAATTCCAGACTTTCACTGTAATTATGCAAATCGCTCAAAATCAAAGCCTCAGTCAAATTTAAAGCGCGGTTATTTGGATTACGAATTTGAGCGGCTCGGACGGCCTCAAGTGCTTCACGATGCTTGCCTTCTTCGCGCAAATTATCAATGGTCAGCGAATCAACGGCGAGGCTGGATTCACCCAGCACTTGCCTGGCTCGCTCCATCACGGATTGGGATTTTTTCTTATCTCCCTGCCGATTGTAAGTCCGCGTTAAGCGTGCGACTAAACCGATGAAAGTTTCGGTACCGGGCTGATCCAGTTTTGGTTTGTTGGCTAAGTCATTAAAAACGCCTTCGTAATACGCGATAGCATCGGTTGGGCGACCTAACTCTTCGTAAGTTTCGCCCAATTCAAGGCTGAGCTTTTGTCGCCCGCTCAACTCAACATTAGGAATTGCCTGCTTCAGCAGCTCGGCAGCCTCAGCCCGTTTTCCAGAACGTCTGAGGGCAGATGCCAGCAATTCAATGACGCCGGCATTATTGGGATCGCTTTTCAGATAATCGCGCAATTTTGTGATGGCTTCCGGGTAACGTCCGACGCGCACGAGGGCTGCGCCATAGCCAATTTGCAAAATCGGACTATTGGTTTTTTTGAGCAGGCGGGTATAGGCATTTAACTCTTCCTCGCCGCTGCTCGAAAGTCGCAGCATGTTCATCAAATTGCGTGCATTGACGGTTGACTCAGGGTCAATCTCAAAGGCTTTTCGCGCGGATTCTATTGCCAATTGGGGTTTGCCCTGACTGAGATAAAGTTGTGAAAGCTGGAAATAAGTCTGATCCGGCGACAACTCGGTATTCATGACCTGACGATAGAAAAAAGCTTCCATCGGGGAAGGCGACGCGATGGTCGAAAGTTTTTCGAGCGCTTTTAGCTGGCGGGCCTGATCGCCTTTCATTTGCCACAAATCTGCCTGAAACGCCCAGGCTTCAGCGCTCCCTGGGTCCAGCCGTGCCACTTCCTCGTAGGCTTTAATCGCTCGCTCAATCTGGGCAGGCTTGGGCTGCTTATCAAAGCGCACACTGACGGTATAAAGACGCGCCACCAGTTTCTGTCCGCTCAGACAATTCGGGTCAAGCCGAACAGCTTCTAACCCTTCTTGTTCTGCTTTTTCTAAATCGCGCACACTAAAGAAATAAAGTTCTCCTAATTCTGCGTGTGGATCAGCCGCCGTCGGATCAAGCTGGATAATTTCTTTATAGATCGTCACGAGTTCATCCACTTTAGTCGTGCGCAAAGATTTCATCCGCTGGGCTTCGATGTAGCGCAGATATGCCCGTTTGCGATTTTCTTTAGCAGCGGGAGTTTGCGGTGGAGCTGAAGTTTGAGGTTGCGCGCCAGCTTTTTGATCCTGGGGTAAACTCGCAGTGCCGGCCTGTGCTGTTGCCATGAAGAACAGCAAGGCGAGTCCGATATTTTGCCCGATATTTTTAATGATAGTTTTCCAATGTAACTGCATGAAATCTCCCACATTTGACCCCTGAAATTATTCCGAGTCCATTAAACCTAACCGCACAGCATCTTTCGGTAAGACTGCCGCTTCGTTGTTTTGCTCAAGCCTGGCTACCGCACGTTCCCATTCGCTGCGGCGCGGAAAGCTGTAAGCAATTATTAACACTGATGCAATTCCCAGCCGCCAGCTATATTCTCTGGTTCCAGTCATCAGGCTGGCGATGACTCCTAGGATGCCAATTAAATCTCCAAAAACCGCACCGCTGATTGAGGCAAGATGTAAATTACTCAGCAAGGTTCCAATCCCGCGCTGCGTCGCTATTTGTAATTTCGTCGGTGAAAGTAAATAGCGGCGCAGGAAAACCGCCGTCAGCACAATAAGCGAAACTACGATCACCAGGGAATTGTTTGAGAGCCAGCGATATTCTCCCTGCGGCATCGCGGGAGCAAAAAAATAGCCGATCAAAATATACAGAATCGTGCTGATCCCCAATGCTCCGACAATTAATGCTGTCAGGCGATACCGGACGCTGAGCGCTTTTTGATGAGCACTGGAAATGTAATTCATCGCTTTTCCAAAATCAGATCGTCATCGGTTCCCAATTTTAAATCAGGCCCCGCAGAACTGAGGCGATATTCATTGGCGGAGCCGCGATAACTGAACGGTTGTTCCCACAGGTCAAAGCGGAGCAGGGAGGGCAAATAACGAGGCGCTAACTGATCCAGCAGTTGATCAAAATTATCTGCCAGCACATAGCCGCCTTTTTCATTTTTGCAGGCTTCAAGCGCGGCGGCAACTTTTTGCAGGTTTAATTCTGTGCGCCGAATTTTTTCGCGGCGAATCGCTTCTGTTACTAATTCAACTGACTCCCAATGCTTATCGCCAAGCCTGATTTCGCCCACCTGCCATTCACCTTTTTCCTGTTTGAAGCGAATGGCCGTTTCAATTTGTGCTTCGACAATGGCATTTGCACTGCCAATGCCATTGCTCACGGTTTTGATGCGAACTTGTTCCGGTTTTAATTCTGCGCCGCCAAGTTTCCTGAGCAAATCACGCGCCTGCTTAGCGCTTAAACCGTTTCCGGCTAAAACTACAAAGGCTCCGCACAGGAGCAGGATAACGATGGCAATGGTGAATCGTGGGGTCATAACAGGCGCGATTTAGCAAACAGATAGTTTCCCGCAAGCCGCGGCGATGGTAACAGAACGATTACCGCGAAAGCAATTAAAGTCCTTATCACAGCGGGGCTTTGCCCAACTCCCTCCTGATCTATGCTCAGCAACCTCCATTTAGCCTTTGTCAACATAGCGTCAGTTTAAAATCCATTGTAATATTTCGCTGCGGTGAAGATTGAGGCGAGAATTCCAGGGACTGGCGGGAAGCGAATATGACTCGATGCCAACAATGCGGCAACCACAATTTGAACGGGGCGGAATTTTGCGATGAATGTGGCGCACGGCTGAGTAATGTCAGTGAGCATTCGTTTGTCCCGCCGCCGCCGCCCGCTTTTTTGCGCGAAGATTTGCGGCCCATTCCGGTGCGCCCTCTTTCTCCGATTGGCAGGCTGTTTGAGGAATCCGGGGAAGTGCAGGTTTCCGGCGGACGAATTACTTTAATCATGGCCGGACTGGCGGGCAAAGAATTTTTGCTGACTAACCCGGAAACTCTGATTGGACGCTGGGATTCAACGCGTGGTAATTTCCCGGAGATTGATTTGGAGCGGGCTGACCTGGAAACCAAAGTGTCACGCCGGCACGCCCGAATTTTTCGCCAGGACAATCAATTTTGGATTGAAGACCTGGGCAGTCTCAACGGCACGGTGGTTAAGCGGCAGCAAAAGTTGCAGCATTTACAAAGCGGTCAACCTTTTTTGCTCAGGGACGGAGACGAAATAATCGTCGGTAAAATATTTCTTAAATTCGCAATCGCGTAAGAAGCAATTATGCATTTTTGTCCCAACTGCGGAAGCCAAACCAACACGGGTGATCCATATTGCGGTGAATGTGGTGCGCGTCAGGAAGCCGTCCCTTTGGTTTCGACACCACTGGTTAATCGTCCGCCGCGACCGGCGCCTGCTGCGCCTGCCGGAGTTGTCCAGAATTCGCCCATGGGGTTTCAGCTTCCCGCCGGCACAGTTTTAGCTGACCGCTACAAAATTGTGCAGCGCGTGGGCGGGGGCGGCATGGGAGCGGTTTACAAGGCGACAGATCGCAATCTGGCAAATCGAATTGTGGCCATCAAAGAAATGATTGAAATGTTCGCCGATCCCCAGGCGCGCACCAAAGCGATTGAAGATTTTAAGCGCGAATCCGAATTGCTGGCGGGGCTGGAGCATCCCTCAATCCCGACCATTTATGATTACTTTTTTGACCTGACGCGGGGACGATATTACCTCGTCATGAAATTTATTGATGGTGGTGATCTGGCCACGTATCATCAATCCTCCGGCGGTAAAATTGACGAAGTGACGGTGAGCCGCTGGGCCTTCCAGATTTGTGAGGTACTGGATTATATTCACTCGCAAAATCCGCCGTTAATTTACCGCGATATGAAACCTGCCAACCTGATGCTTGATTCGCGGTCCAAACGGATCATGCTGGTGGATTTTGGTATCGCGCGGTTTGTGGCTCCGACACAAAAAGGAGTGACCGCAGTTGGCACGATGGGGTATGCGCCGCCCGAACTTTTTTCGGGCCAGGTGGTGACGGGGTCTGATCTTTATTCGCTGGGGGCCACCATGTTTCATTTGCTGACCGGCAAAGACCCCCAGGAAAATCCGCTGCTGATTTTTGATTTTACGAGGAACCCGAAACCATGTGAAATCAATCCGGCGATCACGCCCCGAATGGAGCAAATTATCTGTCGTGCCGTTGAGCATGATGCCACGCAGCGATTTCCTTCGGCGCACGCTTTCGGGCTTGAACTGGAAGCTCATCTGAACGAATTGAAAGCTGATAACCCGACCATCGAAGTCCCGCTCACTGCACCGAAAATTACCCCGAAAGTAATTGCGCCAATTCAGAAACCTGTCCCGCTTACTTGCGTTGTCTGTGGTCAGGAGATTAGTCTTGGTGATGTATTCTGTGCCGCTTGTGGCGCGAATTTAGCTGGTGGTCATCGCATTACGGCCCGCTTGATAGTTTTAGGAACAAACGAGATTGCGGCGCAATTCCCGTTGGATGTCGAAGGCGAGCATCTGATCGGGCGTCCTGATCCGATGCACGGGATTAGCCCGTCCGTTGATCTTTCGCGCTTTGATCCGGCAGGCGGAGTGTCGCGGCGGCATGCAAAAATTATTTTGCGCGCCCAACAGTTTTTGATTGAAGATTTAGGTAGTGCTAATGGCACGATCATCAATGGGACGGTAAAATTACTACCCCAAATCCAACATGTGCTGAGCAGTGGAGATGAAGTCAGGATCGGCAGCACATCATTGAAATTTGTGATTAACTAAGCAAAAGAAGGCAGCGTTAAGATTTACCTTCTCAAACAAACATGGAAACTCCCTCGAACACAGCATTCACCGTTCCGCAGCCCCGCAGCGAAAGTCCGTTCGTTAGTAAAATCCCGGTCAAGGTTTCATTACCCGCAAGCCTGGGATTACGCGCCAGTGCATTTCTGATGGATTATATTTTGACTTTGCTCATCCTGGGTGTGGCAATTTCATTGGGCATGATTTGCAAAAGCACCTTTCCGACAATCGCAAGTCTCCTGGTTAATCTCGGTTATTTAGCCGCGCTTGGCTTTATGCTTTGGAACTGGGGGTATCGGTGTGTACAAGAGGGACAAAGCGTTGGGCAGCGCCTGGTTGGCATCAAAATCGTGCGCGCTGATGGTTTATCATTAGGATACCGCACCATCACCCTGCGGCATCTCATCGGTTATCCGCTCTCTTTATTGTGTGGTGGGCTGGGCTTTTTGTGGATGGTCATAGATCCCAAACAGCGCGGCTGGCACGACAAACTGGCCGGAACATTGATCGTCAAAAGTTAGCAGGCAGCGGTAAAATACTTACCCCCTGCTATCCGAGGTAACAAGTATGCTCAAGTGTGGGAAATGTGGAGCATCGGTGACAGCGACGGCGATTTATTGCTCAATGTGTGGGATCACGTTGGCAGAAACCAGCGCTGCTGTGTCAGATAAGCAGGCAGCTTCTCGCTCAGATTCGCCCCTGACCAAAGCCGCCAGTGCACTGGCAAAAGCCTCTGGCTTGAGCAAATCGCAAACCTCCTCTCGCTTTGGCGGACTGGTTCGTGTGCTGTCTGTGGCTGCCGGGATTTTATTGCTGGGCAGCGCTTATCTGGTCTATCGCAATCAGAGTGTTTCCGGCACAACTCCAACCCTGAATTTTAGTGCGCCACTCAATACTTTTAATCAGTTGGTGGCGGATGCAAGACAAAGCTATGAAACGGGCGATTTTGCTACGGCGATTGCAAAATTAGAAGAAGCCGAAAAAATCAGCCCGAATCATCCCGGTGTTCATCTGAATCTGGCGCTTTCTTACGAAGCGGTTGGGAAAATGGATGATGCCCTGGCGAAATTTAATCGTGTGCTGGAGCTTGACCCGAAAAATAGTGAGGCGCGGTATCAGCGCGCGGATATGCAGTATGATCGCGGTTTCTGGAAGCAGGCGTATGACGATCTTGAATATCTGATTGTCAATTTTCCCAACACCGATCAAGGCATCAAAGCCAAACAGAGAATCAGTAATTTAACCGCTAATCGCACGACCGATCCGGTGACGGGCGCAGATTTGGTGGTCATTAAAAAACGTCCCAAACACGGGATCAAACTGCCTGATGTTGACACTGAAAGTCCGCGCCTGGCCGTTACCCTGCCGCGTCTGGCATCCGGCGCACCGGATGGCCCTCCGCCTGCGTTCTCTCATAGCGAAGACTCCGACAGTGCCAATGCTTTAGCCAGAGATCACAAAGAGAAGGGGACAAAATATCTTGGTGCCAAAATGTTTCAGATGGCCGCGACTGAATTACACTCGGCCTCACAACATGCGCCGGATGACCCGGATGTAAATTACCTTTTGGGGCAGGCCTATAGCGGACTGGGCAAGTATGCTCAGGCGCGAAAGTATTATGAAAAATGTGATGGCGGAGTTTATGTTAGTGTCGCTCGCAATGCCGCTGAAAAGGCGCGTAATAAAGAACGTGAAGAACTTAAGAAACAGGCTAAAAAAGATAAAAAAGAAAGCGAATAAAACCCGCTTGTTTAGCATCCGGTGCGTCGGTTTTACCTACACCTGAACACCACTGATAACAGACCTTGAGATCGAATTTTTATGCCACGCCTCCTTGTCAAATCCACTTCTGCCAACGCTGATACCACGGTCGAATTACAACGATTGCGGACGACCATTGGACGGTCTGCCCGGAATGATTTATGGACAGATGATCCTTTCACCTCACGTTTGCACGCTGAAATCCGCCAACGCGAGGATGGTTTTTGGTTGACGGATATGGGCAGTGCGAATGGCACCTTTATTCGTGGCACACGGCTTACCACGCCGGTGATTTTGCGTGATCGGGATGTTTTCAGAGTGGGTGAAACCGAGGTCATTTTTATTGAGCGCGAAGAGACGAGTCCCCTGCGCGGAGAAACCGGAGTGCTGATTGCTCCGGCCATTGACCAGTCCCATGAAATTCAACCGGAAGCCACGATTGCCGCCAATTCCGGTCATCCGGCGACTGAAGTTTCCAGAGTTCTTTCGGCCATTGATATATCGCAAACCACCACCAGCTCCCGGAAAATTGCCGAATCTTCGGCTGATATTCTGGCCGTCATCAGTCGCGTCAGCGTGGCGCTGCTTTCGTCGCTCTCGCTCGGTGAAACTTTGCGCCAGGTCCTGGATTCTGTGTTTGAATCGCTGCCCGCTGATCGCGGCTATCTGATGTTGTTTGAAAAAAATCCTGCCACCAAAGAAATTGAACTGGTGTGCAAAGCCTTAAAGACCAGAAAACCAAGCGTAGCGAATGAGCAGGCTGATGTTAAAATCAGCCATTCGATTTCTGAACAAGTCCTCAAACAAGGGGTGTCGGTTTTGACCTCTGATGCGCAACAGGACCCGCGCTTTCAGCAAAATCAATCAATTGTTCTCAGTGGTATTCGTTCGGTGATGGCGGTGCCGCTGGCGATTGAAGGCCGCATTCTGGGCATGCTGTATGTTGACAGTTCGTTCGGCACCAATCGCTTCAATGAATCACAATTGCAATTGCTTACATTAATTGCCGGTGTCGCCGCCATTCGAATTGACAATTCGCGTCTGCTGGAGGTGCAGGTAGAGCAAAAACGATTAGCCAATGAATTAGCCGTCGCCAGCGAAATTCAGTTGCGCCTGCACCCGGCGCATCCGCCCAAAATCGCTGGTTATGATTTGGTTGGCGTCAGTTTTCCGTGTTACGAAGTCGGCGGCGATTATTACGATTTTGTCGAACGAAAAGCCGGGCGCTATGCGGTTGCCCTGGGCGATGTTTCGGGCAAGGGAACTGGTGCGGCTTTATTGATGTCATCATTGCACGCCGCCGTCAGAGCGCATTGCACGACCAGCGCTTCGGCCCCGGCGGTTGTTTCGCAAATCAATCAGTATATTTATGACAACACGCCGGCCAACCGCTACATTACTTTTCTTTATAGTGAACTTGACCCACAAACGCATCAACTGAATTACGTCAATGCTGGTCACAATCCGCCGATGCTGGTACGCGCTTCGGGTGAGGTCGAAAATCTGGATGTCGGTGGATTTCCCGTCGGCATTATGCCATTCGGTACTTATGAAGAGGCTACCGTGCAGCTTAATCCGGGCGATGTGCTGGTCATTTATTCTGATGGAGTCACGGAAAGCGTAAATGAAAATGATGATGAATTCGGCGAAGCCCAGTTGCTGGAAGTAATTCAAAAAAATCGTACTCGCACTGCTGCCGGAATCCGCGACCGCATTGACGAGGCATTGACGAGATTCGTTGGCAAAGCTAAAACTGTAGATGACCTGACAATGGTTATCGTCAAAAGAGAATAGTTCGTGTTCCGGGTTCAGTATTTTTCCTGCCCACCGAGCACCGACTACTGAATGCCGAACGCCCCATGCTGTCTAAATACCTGCTTATCCCTTTACTCTCGCTTGCACCGTGTGTGTTATGGCTTTGGTATTTTTATAGTCGGAGCATTTACAAACGCCTGCCACTTAAGTTAATCGGCGCTACTTTTTTGCTGGGCAGCGCTGCCACACTGATTGCTGTTCCGCTCAATTTACTTGGTCAGTCTTTATTTCTGAACCTTTTTGGCAACAACATCTGGTCGCGGTTTTTAGTCCTCTTTCTGGTCGTCGGCCCCATCGAAGAATTAGCCAAATTATTAGCCGTTGCGGTTTACGCCTATCGGCGTCACGAATTTGATGAGGCGCTGGATGGCGTAATTTACAGCACCACCGCCGCGCTGGGTTTTGCCGCGATAGAAAACGTCATCTATCTTTCCCAAAATAATCCTTTGCTGGTTTTATTGCGCGGGCCGCTTTCAAATCCCGGTCACGCTTTGTTCTCGTCCTTGTGGGGATTGAGTCTGAGCGAGGCCAAATCAGCACCGAACATGGTGGGTCCACGGTTCCTGATTATTGCCCGTGGCTGGTTGCTGGCCTCTGTCCTGCATGGAATTTTTAATGCCCTGCTGCTGGCCTCAGAGCGCGTCAGCATCATCCTGTTTTATGTCGTGATTGCGGCCCTGCTGGCTTTGTTTTTCTGGGTGCGAAAACAAATTGGTATTCACCGCGACCACTCACCACACCGGGAAGGGACGATGCTTTTGCAAATCAGGAACACGTGCGAAAGCTGCGGTGCGAAAGGTTTCGCGGGCGAGCCGTGTTTGCAATGTGGAGTCACAGTCCCGTCGCCGCCGGAATCGCCCATTTGTCCGGTGTGCGCCTCAATCAATCGTTCGGATGCAAATTTTTGTTTGCGCTGCGGAGCAAATTTAAAACTCACCGCCGCCGAAAATCTGGATCACCGCTCACATTTGATTTTAGTTTCTGCTGCCGGAACAGAGAGCCTGGCCTGTATTCTCAATCGCCCTGAAATTTTGATCGGACGAACACTGAACAATGATTTTGTGATTGATAATCCTTCTGTTTCCAAAAACCACGCGCAAATTTCAGCGGACAACGGCGGACACCTTGTGAGTGATCTTGGCAGCAGCAACGGCACTTTTATTAATGGTCAGCGCATCACCAGCGCAACCAGGCTGGAAGACGGCTGCGAAGTACGATTTGGACGGGCCAGATTTGTGTATCGGCAGAATTAAAAGCTCTTTCTCTCAACCTCTCGGACTGTTACAATGCGTCATATTAACTACTGAATATTATGCTGCCCTTGAATCATCTAACCCCACAAGATAAGCGCGCTTTCTATTTGTATTTTGCCGTTGCCTTACTCAGTGCAGTTGGTTTAGCCGTGACTATGTTTTTTATTTCTGATTCTCCCGCCTTTCGCAAAGCTGCACCAAAGACAGAACGATTTTCACAATCACCGGAGTCAAATAACCAGCGATGAAGCCTGCTTCTTTTCTTCATCGTTTCCCTGGCTCTGAATATGTCGCCGCCATAATTTCCGGCGGTTTGCTGGTTTTGTCATTCCCCAAAT
>JAYSTY010000050.1:0-10265 GCA_043719385.1 Blastocatellia bacterium
CAGGAGCGCCGAAAGTCCGTGCGATGGAAATTATTGATGAACTTGAACCGACGCGGCGTGGTGCTTACGCCGGTGCAGTGATGTATTTCGATTATTCAGGCAACCTGGATTCCTGCATCGCGCTCCGCACCATGTTCGTCAGAGGTAACAAAGCTTATATTCAGGCCGGAGCGGGAATCGTCGCTGATTCAGTACCGGAGAAAGAATATACCGAGACCGTGAATAAAGCGCGCGCCTGTATTAGAGCAATTGAAATGGCGGAGAAGGAGTTATGAGAGAGAGAAACGAGTCGAGGAAAACCAAAATTATTTTTTGCACAAATATTTTTTCTGGTCTTCTGCTCCTCGCACTTTTTGTTCCGTTATCGTTAGCCGCGCAACCAGCGCGTAAGAAAAATGCGCCTCCGGCTGATGCGCCGATTACACCTGAAGAAGCCGCCAAGCTGGAAGCTGTCATCAAAACTGAACTTGGCGCGATGCGGATGGAGTTTTATCCTGACAAAGCGCCGTTGCATGTTTCTTCCTTCATCAAAAATGCCCGCGCCGGAATTTATGATGGCACTTCGTTCTTTCGTGTTTTTGCCCACAGCCTGGTGCAGGGTGGCGATCCATCAATGAAAGAAAGCATCCCGCGTAATCGGTGGGGAGCGGGGGCGCTTAATTTGCTCAAGGATGAATTCAGCGACCTCAAACACGAACGTGGCACGGTTTCTGCCGTGCGAATTCCTGATAAACCGAACAGTGGCGGCGTACAGTTTTTCCTCTGCGCAGCGGCGCAACCGCAACTGGACGGAAAATATTCGGCCTTTGCGCGAATCAACGAAGGCCTTGAGATTATTGAGCAAATTTCTTTGACTCCCGCCGATGACAAGAATTTTACGCTGAAGCCAGTCAGAATTATCAGCATCACGTTAGAGCCGAAAAGGACGGAGCCTTACAAAGACGCGGCGGTCGCTGAGATGCGCAAAGAAGTTTTACTCAGGACGACGCTGGGTGATTTTACCTTAGCACTTGATCCTGATCTGGCCCCGGAACATGTACGCAATTTTTTGAAGCTCGTCGAAACAGGCTGGTTCGATCACACTGCCTTTCATCGCATGATTCCCGGCTTTGTGATTCAGGGTGGCATCGGTTATACCCGCGAACCGAACAAGACACATCCGGCAGATCGGTGGGTGCATAAACTCAACGGGGAATTCAGTAAAGAGCGTAAACATCTGCGCGGGTCGCTTTCGATGGCGCATTCAGATGATCCGAATTCGGCGGAAACTTCTTTTTTTATTGTGCTGAGAGAAGCGCAAAACCTTGATGGTAAATTTACCATTTTTGGTAAAGTAGTAGACGGTTTCGAGACGCTGGATCGCATTGAGCAGGTGCCAAGGAATGGTGAAAGTCCGGTCAGCAGAATTGAACTGATCGAGGCGACGATAAAACCTTAGCGCAGTTTAGCCCGGTACAGTACCGGGAGCCGTAGCGACCGGGTCTCCCGTACAAATCGTAAACCGCTTTAGAGCAAAGCAGAATTGATCTAAATATTCCGAACCAAAAAAAATGCTGTTAGTTATAGACAATTACGATTCCTTTACTTATAACCTGGTGCAATATCTGGGCGAGTTGCGGGCTGATCCAATCGTCGCACGCAATAATGACATCAATATCGAGTTAATCGAAAATCTTGCTCCCAAACAAATTGTGATTTCGCCAGGGCCGGGAACACCGGATAAGGCGGGGATTTGTCTGGAAGTGATTCGCACCTTTGCCGGACGAATTCCAATCCTGGGAGTTTGCCTGGGGCATCAGGCCATCGGTCAGGCTTTCGGCGGCAAAGTGATCCGCGCTCCCTACCTGATGCACGGCAAAACCAGCAAGATCAATCACGACGGCAAAACTATTTTTGACAAGCTTGATAATCCTTTCGTCGCCACGCGCTACCATTCATTGATCGTCGAGCGCGAATCTTTGCCGCCAAGCCTGGAAATTTCAGCGATGACGGATGATGGCTTGATCATGGGATTGCGGCATCGTGAATTTATTTGCGAAGGCGTGCAATTTCATCCCGAATCAATTCTGACCTCGGCGGGTAAACAAATGATCGCCAACTTTTTGAAGATTAGCGTATGAGCCTGTGACAGGTAGCCTGCCAAATAAATGCCCACATCATTTCTTAAGAAAATTCTTGCCCGCGAAAATCTCACGCAAGCCGAAGCCGCTTCGTTGTTGGAAAGATTGATTTCAGAAACTGCGACTGATGCACAAATTGCTGCAATCCTGATTGCGCTGGCGGCGAAAGGCGAAACTGCGGCTGAACTGGCTGGCTTTGCCGAAATTATGCGGACACGAAGCGCGAGAATCAAAGCCGGTAATTGCACCGAATACATCGACACCTGTGGTACAGGTGGAAGCACCGCGAAAACTTTTAATATCTCGACGGCTGCCGCGCTGGTCGTTTCCGCCGCCGGGGTTCCTGTCGCCAAACACGGCAATGTCGGGGTGACGACCAAAGCCGGAAGCGCTGATGTCCTGCGGGCTTTGGGGGTGAGAGCAGAGATTTCACTTGAGCTTGTCCAGCAATGCCTGGATGAGGTTGGCATGTGTTTTATGTTTGCGCCATTGCATCACGCCGCGACAAAACGCGTAGCCATGATCCGCCGTGAATTGGGTGTGCGCACAATTTTTAACTGGCTGGGGCCGCTGACGAATCCGGCCAACGCACCGTTTCAAATTATCGGAGTCCCGGACGCGACGGCGTGTGAACGTGAAGCGGAGGCTTTGGCAAAACTTGGCACGCGTCGCGCCTGGATTGTGCGCGGCAATGACGGGCTGGATGAAATCACGCTGGCTGATACAACCAGCATTTTTGAAGTCACGTCAGCAGGCGTGAAATCTTTTACCATCAGCCCGGAAGGTTTTGGTTTGTCGCGCTCGTCACTGGACAATTTACGGGGTGGAACTGCTGAAGATAACGCCGCCATCATTGAAGCAGTTTTGCATAATCAGCGCACAGATGCAGCGCTGGATTTGGTTTTGATTAATGCAGCGGCTGCGCTGCATGTGGCAGGTCGTGGCGCTACGTTGATAGATTCGCTCCAACTTGCGCGGCAGGCGGTGGCGGATGGTAAAGCTTTGGCGAAGCTCAATGAGTTAAGAAAGTTTTGTCAATAAGCGTGGAGAAGAAAGTCCAACAAACTTTAGTTTGTTGTGGTTTGGCAACAGAGAGATAGTGACCGAAAGGCGCAACAAACTGAAGTTTGTTGGACATCAGAAACCTTGGTTTTTCATATATTCAGTTTAAATTTAATTCGGCAAAACTGTATATTGCTTCCTTGATAATAACCGCCGTAAATCAACGCCCTCCTTGTATGCCATATTATCAAGTCGCCACTTTCCTGTTTGATAAATAAATGTTGCTCTGACCTGACATTTATCAATAATTTTGCCTGCTTCTACATACTCAAACTGTACATTCACCAGAGCTTTCTTTTGCTCGGGCCAAGCTTTACCTAAGCGAAAATTCTGCGGTGGCTCCTGGCTGTTACAGGTGAAAACATCTTCGCTGAGTGGTGGTTTTTGTCCCGGATGTTTTGCCTGCCATTTTTCTAAACGCTGTGATTCATACACAAAAAGTAAGTAAAGGCGCGGACTCAGAAATGGTTTTAATTTCTCAAGGTCATTCCCAAATGGAGCGCCAAAAACAGGGAGATACATTTGATAAAATTTTTGGGCCGCTACTTTTACCTTTCGCCCGCTTGCAACAAATGGTTTGGCAAAAGGCGAGGTATTCAATATTGTTGCTAAAATTGCGACGATAATCAGTCGCAATAAAATTTTATAATTTTGTTGGAACATATATTTCCTGGCAGCCTTATCGAACTTTCATTATTGCGATTTTACCTGCCAGTTCGGGTCAGGTGTGTGAGCCTTATTCAGATATACTATTGCGCGTTCGACTATCTGTGGGTTCTCACTGGCAACATTATTTTTTTCGCTCACATCTTTCGCCAGATCATAAAGCTGGATTTTGCCTGTAAACATTGGTTCGCGGATTGCTTTCCAATGCTCAAACCGCACTGCCTGTTTTCCTTCGCCTTCGTAAAATTCCCAGTATAAATATTCGTGTGAAGAATTTTTTTGACCTTTAAGCGCAGAAGCGAAACTGATTGAATCCAATCCACCTGGCAATTTCTGCTTTGTTAATTCACAAGCCAATGCAAAAAAATCTCCGAAATATCCGACGTGATTGGAAACAGTTCCAGCTTTGATTTTAGTTGTCCAGCGTGCAATGAAAGGAATCCGCGTTCCGCCGTCTTTCATTGAGCGTTTGATGTCGCTGAAGTCGCCGCTGGATTTGAAAAAGTTCGGATCGTTACCCGCTTCCTTGTGCGCTCCGTTGTCGGAAGTGAAAATTACTAAGGTATTTTTATCCAAATTGTACTGCTTCAATTTCGCCATTAATTTTCCGACATCGTTGTCGAGCCACGTAATCATTGCGGCTTTGCCTTTTTCCGGCTCCGGCCATTTTTCGTTTTTGTAAATTCCGTAATCGGGAACCTCGCTGCCGTTGCCAGTGCCTCGCGTAGCTTCATTGTTCGCGTGGGGTAGTGTCGGCGAGTAATACAAAAAGAATGGCTTCTGATGATTTTCGTCAATCCATTTCAGCGCTTCGTTGGTGATCAGTTCAGGCGCGTAGTCAATTTTTTCTTTGGCGAATCCTGATCCAATCGGATTTACTTCAGTCTGAATATTTCTTAGTTTTATGATTTCAGAATTCCGAATCAGAAACGAAGGCCAGTAATTATGGGCGTGGGTTTGATTCAGGAAGCCGTAAAAATAATCAAAGCCTTTGTTGTTCGGATGTCCCGGCATCCCGATTTCGCCCAAGCCCCATTTGCCAATTAAAGCCGTCGCGTATCCGGCATCCTTAAAAATTTCGGCGACAGTTTTGTCGCTGGATTTGAGTGATTGGATCGTCGTGTTGTTTGGCCCTGCGTTGCCGCGAACGGTTGTGTGTCCCGTATGCTTACCCGTCATCAAAACACTGCGTGAAGGAGCGCAGACGGTTGAGCCAGCATAAAATGTCGTAAAGCGCATGCCTTCCGCCGCGAGCCGATCAATATTCGGCGTCTTAATAATTTTTTGTCCATACACGCCAACATCGCCATAGCCCAGATCATCCGCCAGAATAAAAATTACATTGGGCTTAGATTGTGCGAGAACAACGCACGAAAGTGCCACCGCCAGAGCAAAAGAGAATAGTAATTTAGTCATAAGCCATAAAATAAACGGCGCTCGGAATTATCGCAATGCCGAGCGCCGTGAGGTTTTTCCTGCTCACCAAAATTTAGAAAGTCAGTCGTAATGATCCCTGCATTTGGCGGGGATTACGGGCGGCATTGACCTGACCAAAGCGAGTGTTAACCTGATTACCAGCCGCGTCAAATCTTGCCGTATTGTCTATCCCTGACCATTGGGTATGATTGGCCAAATTGTAAATTTCCCAACGGAATTGGAGATAACGTGATTCGCCTTTCAAGGGAATATTTTTGAACAAGGTAACATCCCAGTTATGGGTGCCGGGATTGCGGAAGACATCTTTTGGCGCGTTACCAAAATCGCCTTTCGCCGGACGCGCAAACGCGGTTGGGCTGATCCATTGCAGGAATCCCGTCGCAGCAATTGTCCTTGCTCCAGCCTCAAGTGTTGGCTTGCCAGTGATAACGATGCGTCCGCCATCACCACCGCCTAAGAGGTCTGTACCACTGTCAACTAAGGCATAGCCAACGCCGGCGGGAGTGCCACTCACGAAAGCGGTCAGGCCTGATATTTGCCAGTTATCAAAAATTGATTTGACCAGAATGTTGTCCACGAGCTTTGAGGCTTTGGGCAAATCCCACGTGTAATTGATGACCATCACATGCGTTTGATCAAACAATGCTTTGCCGTAATTCCAGATTCGGAGGGGACGATAGGTGGCTACGGTTCCCCGATCATCGTCAGAGTAATCCATCGTCTTGGAATATGTATAGGCCAGCCCGAATTGCACGCCGCGAATGAAGCGGCGGTTGACCGCAACCTGTAACGCGTTGTAATTCGAGGTGCCATTATTCTCAAAATAATTGATCGTTCCGTAACCTGGAAATGGTCGCAGGAAATTATCTGGCAGCGCTGTCCCTGCGACGACGGGATTCTGATTTGCGGCGGCAAACCGTGCGCCGTAAGGCAGTAAGTTTAAGTTACGGACTTGTTGCAAATGACGGCTTTGCGAACCGACATACGAAAGGTCTACGACCGTGCCAAAACCGACGTCGTGTTGAATTCCTAAATTGTAATTGTACGTGACAGGAGTTTTGGCTGATGGATCAAAACCTGCGACTGTCCCCGCCGGAAAGAGCGAGCCTTTTGATGACAGCAGCGAGTCCAGGTTGCCATAGAAAATTTGCGGCGTTTCCGAAATGGGTGGATTGCGGGAAACGTCATTCCAGACCGCATTCGCGCTCACGCGGGTTTGGTTAAATTGCCCGACGCTACCACGTAACGCAGTCTTTCCGTTGCCGAAAATATCCCACGAAAATCCGAAGCGCGGTTGAATCTGGATTGGCTGTTGCTTACGGAAGCCCCGTGGATAGCTGCTGTCGGTCGCCAGAACGATTCCATTGTAAACGTTGCCTGTGCCCGGGACGAAAGCTCCCACCAGAACGTTGGGCAACAGTTCGTTTGTCACCGGATTTACCGCACGACGATTGGCTGCCAGACAAATCCCTGTAGCTGGCAGAGTGCCTGCGCAGCCTGGTTGATAGAATTTAGGAGCCTTTGCTTTGCTATATTGATCAATTGCGACTGCCGCCGCTTTGCCGGTGTCCTGATACCAGTGATTGTACCAACTGAACCGAACGCCCATTTCGATGTTCAAGTGACGTGACACCTTCCACGAATCCTGCGCATAAAAATCAAAGATGCTTTGCCGCCCTTCGCCGCTGGGACGAGCATTGGATTCCTGATAATTTGTGAAATTACCTAATGCCGCGTTCGCGTAGGCAAAGCCTGAATTTAAAGGGTTATTCGTGTCGTTCGAGAAATTGAAATTTCCCGCGAATGTCGAAGTCGCACCTTCATAATTGCGCGCCCGTTCAAAATAAATCCCACCTTTCAGGACGTGCGAACTCTTCGTCCACGTGAGGTTGTCATTGAAGGTAATGAGCGTATCCGCACCGCGCAACGGCAGGCGCCCATCATACGAAATCGCCGCCGCATTGGTGATGCCGCTGAAGGAAGCTTGCGGAATAATTCCGAGTGGATTGATGTCCGGGAAGAATTGCCCCAGGTTGAAGTTGTAAGTTTTGCGTTGCACTCTCGCCAGCTCCGCATCGCTCAGGAACGGGCCATTCTCGACGCTGTGACGCACGCCGAGCGCGCCTTCGTTAATGAGCGAAGGGCTGAACACATGCCCCCAGTTTCCGGTGATGCCGTTATCAGTGAAGGTGTAATGCAATCCTGCCAGTCCCCAATTCGCAGTGCCAGCGGGAACGGCGTAACCCTGATTATCGGCATACCAGGTGGAGCCGCGCACGTAAAAACTGTCTTGTGCGGAAGGCTTGTAATCAATCCTGAACAGATTCTGACGTTTGGGAACTTTGAGGCTTTCCTGAAAGGTGTAATTGTAAGCGCCCTTCGTGATCGCAAGATCAGTCGCATTTGGCAATGGAAAAACATTCATTAACGCCTGTCCATTTTTGTTCAGCCGCGCCGTTGGAACCACATTTCCGGCGAAGCAGGCGGTTTGATCCGCTGCGCTGCAAGTTCCCGTTTTGAGCGGATCGCGGATGTAAAGCGCAATAGGTTTCAAGGTAGCATCCAGAGAAGTGTAGGATTTGGAATAATCGCCGATTCGTTCAAGCGCCGTCGGCACAGTCACCGTGCGCAAGGCTTGCGGGTTGAGCGTCTGCGAATCTTCAAACGAATAGAAGAAAAATAATTTGTCTTTAATTTTTTCTTTCGCAATCGGCAACCAGACCGGGCCGCCAAACGTTGCGCCGAGCGTGCTGTAACGATAACGCGGCTTTGGAATCGTGCTGGTGATGCCAGTCACTGCTGAAGTCGTGACCGTTGCATTATTGAAAAAATTTGTCGCGTTAAATTGTTCGTGGCGTTTATACCAATAACCAGAACCGTGGTAGCGGCTGGTTCCTGACTTGGTAACGATATTGACGGCGGCGGAAGAGTTACTAGCATATTCCGCCTGATAGCTGTTGAGCAAAACTTTGACTTCACCAATCGCATCGAAATTGACGGTACTGCTGAAAACACTGGGGCTGCCCAAATCGTTGCCGCGCATCCCGTCTACGTTGATGGTATTCGTCGTATTGCGCCCGCCCTGAATATTCGGGATGCCGCTGCCGAAACTGTTGCCTGCCGATTCACTTTCGCCCTGGTAAGAAACGCCGGGAAGAATTTTGATGAGCGAAGTGACGTCGCGGCCACGTTGTGAAATTAATTCTAATTGTTTGGAAGTAAGCTGGGCAGAGTGCTCCGAACTGGCAGTTTGCACCAGTGAGCCTTCTGCCGTGGTCGTGACCGTTTCGCTGATTTGCCCGACGGTCAATTGCAGATCGCCTAACGACAAGCGGTCATTGGCAGAGAGCACAAAGCCTTGTCGTTGCAAGGTGCGAAAACCGTTTTGTTCGACTTTGACCGAATAGGTTCCAGGCGAAACCGCCGGAAAGAGAAAGTTTCCTGACTCATTCGCCGTGGTCGTTCGGGCGTCGTTGGTACGGTCATTGCTGAGCGTGACTTTGGCGCCGGCAATAACCTGATTCGATTGATCGGTAATCGTGCCGGAAATCGTTCCGGTAACGGTTTGGCCAACAGCAGATGTGCTGAAAGCGAGCAGCAAAATTATCCAGAGTGGGAATTGAAAATTGACTGGTCTCAATGTGGGCCTCCTTGGTTGAGCTAAGCAGCGAAACAAAATAAAACCAATTTACGCCTGTGCAAAATGGTTCTGCGAACTGATTTAGAATGCGGTTTGGTACGAACTACCCAAGATTGAAAATAGAACAATGGCAATTTACGCCTGATCAAACTAAAAATCAATTGGTTAGTCCAATTATCTAATGATTATTTTGCCTGGCTGACAAAATAATCAGACAAGTGTTGCGCGGAAATATGCGTCGCACTGGATACGGGATTGAAAGTTCCGCCTGATGCTCCTAAGATTGGAGCGTTGCATTCAGCGAAATTAAAACGATAAGAGGAGTTACTATGGTTGCCAGCATTAAAAAGACGCCGACTGATTACAAAATCGGTGATGAAATTTCTTACGCCACAGGTTCCGGCATGCATTACGGCGAGGTCGTGCGCTTACTGGAAGGTGGTCAGGCAATTGAAATTTTGTTTGAAGATGGACGCCGTGAAGTTAAAAAATCACGTGATGGTTCTGTTCGTTTATTGCGTCGCGCCTCTGGAGCGAGCGAAGCGGATGAGAAAAATAAAGATCGTAAACGCGGCATAGATGATGAAATTCGGGATGTCATGAAAAGTGACATCAGGCGCGGCTGGTAATTATTCCAGTCCCGCAAACTCATTTTTCAGGCCTCGCAATGAGCCAGCCTTGATAAGGTCAATTTTGCTCGTTCGTTGATTTCAGTTGCTGTCAGGCTTCCACAGAGGATATGCTTGATGCTAAACCAGTTCGCCCCCGTTTATTTTTGGAGGTAAAAATGAAAAATCTTTTTGTCTTGTTTGCCAGCACCTTGTTAGTTTTTAGCACCTTTGCTCAAACTCAGAAACCCGCGACGCCACCTGAGACGAATGCGCCTGAAAAAGAAACCCGCGACAAAAATAATCTGGCCGTGATCGAAGGCACAATGGGCAAGCTTTCCCTGCAAACTCCTGTGAGTACCAAACTTAGTGAAATGGGGGATGAGGTGAATGCAATTTTATACGAAGATGTGCGGACGGAAGATGGCAGACTTGCCATCGCCAAAGGCACACAGTTTTATGGTCACGTGACCCAGGTTCAACGGGCTAAAAAAGGTCAAAAAGAAGCTTTGTTGAAAATTACTTTTGAAAATATGCTGATGCCTTATGGGGCTGAAAAAGTGGTGGTAACCGTTGTCGCAATTGACGATTATCGCAACGATGAAAAATATCGCACCAAAGGTGGCGAGGGCAAAGTGAATGGCGGGCATTCCGGCGGACGGACGGCCAGAAATGCCGGTACAGGCGCTGGGATTGGCAGCATCGGCGGGATTTTTGGCGGCCTCGGTGGCA
>JAYSTY010000491.1:0-12311 GCA_043719385.1 Blastocatellia bacterium
GGCGCACGCGGCAAACGCGGTTCAGGCCTCGAAGAAATGTTGCGCGATTTGTTAGGGAGCGAAGCAGCGGCGGTCGTCAACAATTGTGCGGCGGCGGTGTATTTGACGCTCAACACGCTGGCAGAAGGCGGCGAAGTACTGGTTTCACGCGGCGAATTAATTGAAATCGGCGGCTCATTTCGTTTGCCCGATGTGATCGCCAAATCCGGCGCACGCATTCGTGAAGTCGGCGCCACCAATCGCACGCGGCTTAGTGATTTTGCCAATGCCATTAACGAAAACACGAAAATAATTTTGCGCTCACATCCATCGAATTACCGCATCGTGGGTTTCACCGAACGCCCGGCGCTGGATGATTTGGCAAAGCTGGCACGCGAACACAACCTGCCGTTATTTGAAGATTTGGGCAGCGGCGTTTTGCTTGACCTGACCGCGATTGGCGTGCGCGATGAACCGACGGTGCAGCACTCAATCAAATCAGGAGTTCCGCTGGTGGCATTCAGTGGAGACAAATTATTGGGCGGCCCCCAGGCCGGGATTATTCTGGGTGAAAAAGAATTGATCGCCCACATCAAACGCAATCCGATGATGCGGGCTTTTCGCGTGGACAAAATGATTTTCGCGGCGCTCGAAGCTACGCTGGCGGCTTATGCCAATGGTCAGGCTTTGACAGAATTGCCTGTGCTTGCGGCGTTGCATACAACCAAAGACGAAATCGCACGGCGGGCGCGCGCCTTTGTGCAACGGGCGCGAAAATTAAATTCGACCCTGACCTATAAATTAATTGATGGTGATTCCGTCGTCGGTGGCGGCTCTGCACCAGAGGCAGCGCTGCCCACAAAACTCATCAGCATCACCTGCACGAGCGCGTCTGAACTGGAAGAAAAATTACGTCGTAATTCCCCGCCAATTATCGCCCGCATTGTGGATAATTGTTTGCTGCTTGATTTGCGCACGGTCAGTAAAATTGAAGAAAAAGAAATCCTCGCCGCGCTTGCACAAACGCATTAACAGGATTGCTGGCAGTTTTATTCAGGCTTTGCCGCCGCAAGCAAATATACCGCAAACGACGCCAGCCAATGCTCGCCTTCATAATTTCCGCTCGTAATATTTGGCAATGCAGCTTGTGCATGTGCCGCTGCCGCTTTCACTAAAATTTTCTGTGCCGGGTCATTTTTCGGGAGCGCAGCAGCAATGCTTCGCATACACCACGCACGACTTAAATTCAGTCCATCCAAATGCACAATTTTTGGATCAGTGCGATCAGCCACGATGGCAGGCGTGAGCAATGATTTTGGTTCGCCTTTGGCAACGCTCGGCAAAAAATCAGCAAACCATTTTTTGAATTCAGCAGGCTTCAGCACACGCCGCATTAAATCCGCTTCCATCAAACTTGCAGAAAAAAAATCTTCGCCGCCCGGCTCCCACGCTGCCGGATAATTTTTGTCGTTGCCGTAATACGTGCGACTGCGTTTGACAATAATTTCCGCCAATTTTTTATCGCCGAGTGTATTCGCGTAATCCAGCGCAAACGCTAAGCCAAACGCCGTATTCGGATGCACACCCGTGCGAATTGGATAGGTTTGTTTCGGCAAAAAACTTACATATTTTGTCGCAAACGCTTCCGCGAGGGGCTGCAAATTTGCCGCCCATTTTTTGCTGTCTGAATCATTCCAGCCGTGCAATTCTTCCGCCAATTTCAGCAGCCAGGCCCAACCGTATGTGCGCTCAAACGATTGGCGACTGGCTTGTTTGAGGTAAACAAGTTCGCCGCTAATATTTTCGGCAGATAAGTTTTCATTGAGCGCCGCACGAATTTCTTTCGCTTCCGGCAAATTCGGAAATATCTTGAGCAAACGCACCAGCATCCAATGTCCATGCACTGACGAATGCCAATCAAAGCAACCATAAAACGACGGATGCAAAGTTTTTGGGCTAAGCACTTCACCGCCATCATTCATCACATGATCAAGCTTGTTGGGATATTCTTTGCGCACGCATTTCAGCGGCAATTTCGCCAGGCTGGACGCCTGCGCCTGCGAAAGAGAAAGCGAATCATTTGATTGAGCCATAGCAAAAACAGGAAGTAATAAACCAACAATAAGAGTGCAAAATCTGAGCATCAATTTTTCCTTTCGCCGCAAAATGGTAAACTAATGCGGTGCAACACTAACTATCAATTATCACTTGTTAATTATCAACTACGCATGCTTATTTCCATCATCGCAGCAATGGGGCGCAATCGCGCTATTGGATACAAAAACACTTTGCCGTGGCGCTTGCCCGCGGATTTGCAACGCTTCAAACAACTGACGCTGGGGCATCATATTTTGATGGGGCGCAAAACATACGAGAGCATCGGACGCCCATTGCCCGGACGCACCTCCATCATCATCACACGACAATCAGATTTTCAGGCGGAGGGGTGCTTGATCGTGCATTCATTGGGCGAAGCAATTGATTTGGCAAAATCACGCGGCGAACAGAAAGCTTTCGTTATCGGTGGCGCAGAAATTTACGCGCAGGCTTTATCTGTTGCAGCTCGAATGTATTTGACGATGGTGGAGGCTGAACCGAAAGCAGATGCTTTCTTTCCTGAGTTTGATGAAAATTTGTGGGAGAAAATAGATGAAAAATTCGCTTTGGCTGATGAGAAAAACCTGTACGCCGCTGAATACTTTTTGCTGACGCGACTTCACACAGATAAAGATTCGCCTGCAAGTAATCGTGAGTGAACTTTCCTTATCTTTTCTTCAGATGTACCTTTTGCTAAGAATCGAAATGATGAAGCTGCCAAATATTCTCGACTCTCGTCAAATGCTAACCATCTTCTAGCTGCGCCTTCCGCTGCATAACCTGTAGTATTTGACCCCGCAAAAATATCAACCACGAGGTCACCTGGCTCCGTCAAAAACTTAATAAAAAATTCGGGCAGTTTAGCTGGAAATCTGGCAGGATGCGGTTTAACTCCAATGGATTTGCAACCGCTCAGGTAACTGCCATTCGATTCTGTGTTGGGAATTTCCAACAAGTTAGAAGGAATCGCCCCACCATTATTTTTGCCGAAGCTCTTGCTAATATCGTGACCTGAAGGACGCTTCTTAGGTCGATAAAAGTCATCAGGGTTTTCCAAAAGTTTTTTCATGCGCAAACTATATTCAGTTAAAACATTGGTTATGTTCGCTTTTGGCCAGGCTGTCTTACTTAACCACCAAATCGTATTAACTGAATCTTTCGCTCTTAGTTTTCGTTTATTGACCCATTCAATCGGGCTTGGCAGCTTGGACGGATTGTGCCAATAAAAATCTTCTGCAAGGTGAAAGCCAACTGCATCGCAAAGGCGAAGTAAGACGCGAAAATTATAGAGACTACGAACCGGAGTGCCTTTTTGATAAGCACCGCCTAAATCAAGGACAAAACTTCCATCCGGTTTCAGCTTCTGATGCACAATCCGCGCAAACCCCTCTAACCAATCAACGTAATCATCCTGAGTTTGATTGCCGTACTCTTTCTGTCGCTGGAGCGCGAAAGGAGGACTGGTCATTACCAGATTAATACTTTCGTCAGGTAATAATGATAAAAGCTGCTTTGAATCTCCCTGATATGTTCCACCTAGAGCTGTCGTGTAAACAGGTATTGTCTTTGCCGTTACCAGGGATGTAGCGTGAGAGAAAAGAGGTTGCATAATTGTTGCTGCCTGCATAAATGATACTTATAGTCTGTAGATATAAAGTTGTCAATTCGCTATTCATTGCCGCGTGAAAAAGCCTAAAACAAGTGCCCGAAATACGTTTGCGCAGAACCTTCGTGAAGCGCGTAAAGCCAAGGGACTTTCGCAGGAAGACCTGGCGGAACTCGCCGATTTACACCGCACCTACATTGGATCGGTCGAACGCGGTGAACGTAATATTTCCATAGATAACATGGAGCGACTCGCCATCTCACTTGATACAACAATCCAAGCTTTACTAGAAGGAGATCGCTAATGCAAGCGCACCCAGACAAGGTTCTCCTCGATGAACTGTTTCCGGCTATTTATCTCTATCAGGAACTAGCTTCAAAACATGGCATTGGAGACATCTTTCAGGATAATGGTGGTAAACTTTTGCAAGTCTTGCTGATGACAGGCTTGCAAGTAATTGGAGGGCGTGAAGGCAATGATGCGAAAGATGAGGCAGGGAACGAGTATGAGTTGAAATCTGTCAATGCGTTATTGACCAAAAGTTTCTCGACGCATCATCATATGAATCCAACCATCATAGCCAAATACAGGAAAGTAGGTTGGATTTTTGCTATTTACAAAGGCATTGAGTTACAAGCCATCTATCAACTCAAACCAGCACAGTTAGAGGTTTATTTTTCCAAATGGGAGAATAAATGGCACGATGATGGTGGTAAAGACATCAACAATCCTAAAATTCCGCTCAAGTTTGTCGTCGAGCAAGGCGATTGCTTTTACGATTCACAAAAAATCTGACCTCAAGCTAAAATCGCCTTCACCACATTGCCATGCACATCGGTCAAACGATAATCGCGTCCGCCGTGACGAAACGTCAGCTTCGTATGATCGAAGCCCAAGCAATGCAAAATCGTCGCGTGAAAGTCATGCACGTGGCATTCGTTTTCGGCGACTTTGAAACCATATTCATCGCTCTTGCCGTACACCATTCCGCCTTTGATGCCGCCGCCTGCCAGCCACGATGAAAACACCGAATTAAAATGTCCGCGTCCGTAATCGCCTTCCTGCGTGGGCGAGCGGCCAAATTCTGTCGTGAACACCACCAGCGTTTCATCCAGCATGCCGCGTGATTTCAGGTCTTTTAATAATCCGGCTACGGGCTGGTCAACGTTGCGGGCGAGCGGTTCGTGCGTTTTCATATCCCCGTGCGCATCCCAGTTTTTGGAAGCGCCGACATCAATTAATTCGATGAAGCGCACGCCGCGTTCTGCCATCCGTCGCGCCACGAGCGCTTGCCAACCAAACCCCGTAGTCTGTCCGCGCTCCAATCCGTACAACTTCAACGTCGCGTCGGTTTCTTTCGACAAGTCCAAAACTTCTGGCATTTCGCGTTGCATTCCAAAGGCGGTTTCATACGTTTTAATGCGCCCGGCTAATTGCGGATCAGCGTCGCGGGTTGCCAGATGCCGTTTATTGAAACGGTCGAGCAAGCTCAATTCTGATTGCTGAATTTCGGGCGAAGGCGAGCGGCGATTGAGATTGGCTACGGGTTCATTGCCTGCGACTACGCGTGTGCCCTGATGCGCGGCGGGCAGAAAATCGGAATCCCAAACCTGCGCTCCGGCGTAAGGCAATTGCGGCGCGAGCGCCACGAACGAAGGTAAGTTTTGATTCACTGTACCAAGTCCATAACTCACCCAGGAGCCGAGGCTCGGACGCTTGAATGTGACCGAACCTGTATGAATTCCCAGCGTCGCCTGAAAGTGATCGTTGTGATCGCCGCGCATCGAATTCACGATGCAAATGTCATCCGCCATGTCTCCGATATGCGGAAATAAATCGCTGACATACGCGCCGGATTTACCACGCGGTTTGAATTCCCACAGCGGCAGGCCGAGCTTGCGCTTGCCCTGATACAACACGTTATTTTTCGCGTCGGCGATGAGCTTGGGTTTGTAGTCAAACGAGTCCACGTGCGAGCAACCGCCGGGCAGGTAAATAAAAATCACGCGTTTCGCCTTGCCGGGAAAATGCGGTGCTTTGGGCGCCAGCGGATTGTCTTCACCGCGTGCTTCAGTGTTGAGCAAGTGCGAGAAAACGGCGGGCATTAGGATTGAACCACTGAATAGTGAGCGGATCATTTGGCGACGGGAAAGATTTTGATTAGTCATAAATTTAATAGAACGCGGATGACGCAGATTTGGCAGATTTACGCAGATCATATCTGACCCTGCCAATTTTATTTAGTTGCAAGAGCTTTGCGTTTATTAGAAAAAACTTTGCGCTTAAATTCTGGTTTATGCCCAAAATGCAAAAGCAGGCCTACTTCAACTTCTGTAGCACGAAGATAGTTTTGTAATTGGGCTTCGTGCGAATAGTGGAGTGCTTCCACTGCTTTTAATTCTAATATCACCGTTCCTTCAATCAACAGGTCAGCAAAATATTCGCCAACCGGGTGTTGACCATAAAAAACTTTTATCGGCTTTTGTTGCTCTACCAGCAACCCCATTGCAAGCAACTCTATCAGTAAGGCATTTTCGTAAACCTTTTCCAAAAAACCATAACCGAGTGCATTGTAAACCTTGTAATAAGCCTTGATTATTTTATCCGTCAAATCTGTATGCAATAGCTCATCCATAATAAAAAATCCGCTTTAATCCGCCTAATCTGTGTCATCCGCGTTCTATTTTTTAATCCACATACAAAAACTCATTGCTACTCAAGACCACTCGCAAATAGCTCGCCAACGCCGCACGATTCACGCGTTCAGCTTCGGTCTTTGCCGCCAAAAATTGCAGACGCGCTTGCTGTAAATAGGCTTGCGCTTCTTTGATTTCTTCAGGTCTGGCAGGGCGTCCTAAAGCCAGGCGATACGCATAATTCAACCGCTCTGGCAACGTCTCAAACGCCATCCCGACACGCACAGCAAATTGATCGGATTGTTCGTGCATGAGCGGATTATTCATCAGGAACAAAGCCTGAATGGGCGTCGTGCTGAAGGAGCGTTCGCCGACGGGCATGTTGGTATCTGCGCCGTCGAACACCTCAAAGAACGGATGTTTTTTCAGACGTTGCTGCATCACGTAGACGCTGCGTTTGTTGGTAGCAAACACTCCAAAATACTGCGCGTGCTGTGTAAAGCGCCACGTCGTCTCAGACGGAAACGGATGCCCTTCGCCCATTGTGCGATCCAATGTTCCGCTCACCGCCAAAATCGCATCGCGCACTTCCTCCGCATCCAGACGACGCCGATTGAAATGCCACAGGTATTCATTGTTCACGTCAATGTCAGCATTTAGTTTCGCGTCTCTCGTTGCGAGTTTCGAGTTTTGTGCCGTCAGGGTACGGTTTCCCTCGGAACCCGAAACCCGAAACTCGAAACTTCCCAACTGATACGTATGCGAAAGCATCAGCAGCTTGTGCATTTTTTTGATTGACCAACCACCTTCGATTAGGCGTGAAGCCAGATAATCCAGCAATTCAGGATGCGTGGGGGCTTTGCCGCGGGCGCCAAAATCATTCGTCGTTTGCACCAGGCCTTTGCCGAAATGGTAATGCCAAATTCGATTCGCCATCACCCGCGCCGTCAGTGGATTTTGTTTGTCCGTGATCCAATTCGCCAGCAATTCACGACCGCTGCCTTTGTGATCTTTGGGGATTTGCTGTCCGCCAAGAATTGTCAGAAATCCGCGCGGAACTTCGTCGCCTAAATTTTTCGGCTCGCCTTTGCGATGAACGCGTGCGTTTGCGGGCAACGATTCATAAACGCCGTAAGCTTTGGGCGGATTCAAAAACCGTGCATGCAATTCAGCGATACGCGCTTTGACGCGATTGTTATCGGCGGTGACTTCATCCGGCATTCGCCTGGAAGCATTCGCCGTTTGACTGTTATTTGTGTCGCGATCGTAATCGGCGCTCAGCAACGGTTCAGATTTTTTCTCCGACTTTTTGTCAGCAGGATTTTCCGCCCCGGTTTCATTGTTGCGCTTTGTTTCAGTGGGTTTGGCTTCATTTGCCGCCGCCGACTCTTTCATTTTTTTATTACGCGCAGCAACGCCTGTTTCGGTTTTCATCCGTTCAATCAGGTCGTCGGTTTCGCTGAGTTCTTTTTGCTGCTTGTAAAAATTCTCGGCGTCTTTGCCTGTGACCAGCGGAATCATTTCTGCCGAATGCTGATAGATTTCGGCTCCCGGAAACGAATACCGCATGCTGTTGAAGATGCCATAAAACGCGTAATAATCTTTTTGTGGAATCGGATCAAATTTGTGATCATGGCAACGGGCGCAATTTGTACTCAAGCCCAAAAATGTCTTACTCAAATTTTCAATCGTGTCATCAATCGTTAAATTCATGTCACGATTGCGCGACCCAAACCGCCGCGACATCGCCAAATATCCCGTCGCGATAATTTTCTCTTGTCGGTCTTTCGATATTTCGTGCGTACCGGATTTTTTCGCGCCAGGGATTTCGGCTTCGTCTTCCTCCTCTTCCGGCAATTTGCCATCAACTGATGGTGGTTGATATTTCGCCAAAATGTCGCCGGCAATTTGTTCACGGATAAATTGATCGTAGGGCTTGTCTTTATTGAAAGCCTGAATCACATAGTTGCGATAACGGTACGCCGCAGGCACAGGATAATCAGAGTTGTCCCCGGCGGTGTCGGCGTAGCGCACGAGGTCGAGCCAATGCCTGCCCCATTTTTCGCCATACGCAGGCGCAGCCAACAGCCGATCAATCACTTTCTCAAATGCGTTCGGAGCTTTGTCATTCACAAAACCGTCAATCTCTTCCGGCGTCGGAGGCAAGCCCGTCAAATCAAAGGTAGCGCGACGGATTAAAGTTAATTTATCGGCATCGGCTACGGGTGTGAGTTTCTTTTCTTCAAGTTTGGTGAGAATGAAATTATCTATAGGGTTTTTGATCCACGCCTTATTTCTCACCGTTGGCAGCGGCGAATCTTTGACGGGTTGGAACGACCAGAACTTTTTCGCTTCGTTGAAATCATACGGAGAAATATAAGCAGGCGCGGCATCAGCTTTGCGCGGATCGGGGGCGCCCACTTTCACCCACGCTTCAAAATCTTTGATGATTTGAGCGGATAATTTTCCGCCCATTGGCATTTGCAATTTGGCGTCGCTGTAACGAATTGCTTTGATGAGCAAGCTTTTTTCTACGTCGCCGGGAACGATAGCCGGTTGCCCGGATGCGCCACCTTTGAGCATTGCGTCGCGGGAATCAAGCAGTAATCCTCCGGCGGGCTTTTTCGCCTTTGCGCTGTGGCATTGATAACAACTGTCGGCCAGTACCGGGCGAATTTTCTTTTCAAAAAAATCCAGGCCTTCCGGCGAAAACGCGGGCTGTTGCATCATTGCTGTGTGCGCCGAAAATTGTATGGCGAGCATTACTACTAAAGTAAAAGCTGTGATGACAAATGATTTGATAATTTTTTTTGGCATATAGCGTCTCCTGCCTGCCTGGATTAGTCCTGATTAACTTCTGTTGAGCGCGAATCGAATGAAAACATCGCTTGGGGAGCAAGCATTTTATCTGATATAAGCTCTATTCTCCTAAACGATTTTTGTAGCCTTTCGGTTTTAGCTCATAGCGGCGTATCTGATGAAACGTAATTTCGGTCTCATTGCAACAATTGTGATTGTGTTGATTGTGCTGATCGCACTTAATGCGGCAGGCACGATCACGGTTGATCGTCCGGTGGAAGATGAATATTTGCCAATTCGGTCAAGTTATAATTCCGGGCCAACCGGGACGCGGGCCTTTTATCAATTGCTCGAAGAATCCGGCTACGCAGTTGCACGCTGGCGCGAGAGTTACAAAAACCTGAATCTTTCCGGCAGCAATGCCAAAGGCGCTTCGTTAATCGTGGTAGGGCCATTTCCGTTGGGAGATTCGCTGGAGGCAGACGAGGCAGATGAATTGCATAAATGGGTCGCCAATGGCGGGCAATTGCTGGTTGTCAGTCGCACTCCGCAAGCCCAATATCCCAACGGTGTGCTTTACACTTCGACAAAAGAAAAAACTTATGAGCTAAAAGATAAGCAGCCGCAGGAATTGGTTGAACCAAACGGTGATGTCCTGATTGCGCAACCGACCGCTCTGACGCGTGAGGTACGCGGCATCGCAATTTCAAAACTGGCGTCGCGCCTGACTTTTCGCCCCGCCAGTGACGAGATAAAAACTCCCAAATCTGACAGCGATGACGAAGATGAGGAGAAAGGCGAACCGCCACCGCCACCACCACCACCGCCCAAGCCTACACCGACGCCAGCGCCAACTAAGTTATTAGACGAAGCACCGCCACCGCCGAAGCCACGTCCAGGCGCTAACCCACAGGAAAAGATTGCCGTGCCAGACGGAATTCCTGCTGGTGTGGCAGCTCCGCAGGGAGAAGTAAGCGAAAATTTAGCAGCGCCTGTCGTGCATCTTGGCGATAAAGAAGGCGCGGTGCTGGTTGATTTTACCTACGGCAAAGGGCGCGTAATTTTTCTTGCCGATCCGTTTGTGATCGCCAACAACGGCCTGGCACAGGGGGCGAATCTCAACCTTGCCATCAACCTCGTAAATGCTGCTGGTGGCGGCAGGCAAAAGATTTTTATTGATGAGTATCATCACGGCTATCACAGTCAGGGCAATGCGCTGGCGAATTATTTTCGCGGCACGCCTGTCCCCTGGATCTTTTTGCAATTGCTGTTTGTCGCCGGATTGATGGCTTACAGTTACGGCAAACGCTTTGCCCGTCCCTTGCCCTTGCCAGTGCCGGATCGCAATTCACCGCTGGAGTTTGTGGGTTCAATGGCGAGCCTGCAACAGGCCGCACAAGCCCGCGATCTGGCGCTTGAAAATATTTATCCGCGCTTCAAAAACAGGCTTTGTCGCAAGCTGGGTTTATCCATTTCCGCCGCGCCGCAAACCATTGTCGCAGCCCTGAAGCGGCGTGGGCAAAGCACAGAGTCCGAAGTCGAATTGATGCGAACTTTCAGCGATAGCGAAAATGCGCTCAACGGTGAACCGCTTGACGATCAACGCCTGATTGATCTGGTTGCCGCAATGCGCAGGATTTCATCGCACCTGAAATAAACGAAAGACTTTTATCATGCCGCCAGAAATTACCTTTGCCGTCGGGTCTGAAAACCCGGTTAAAATTAATTGCGTCACGCACGCTGTAGCCGAATTCTGGACGGAGTTTCGTGTCACCGGAATCAACACTGATTCGCAGGTCAGCCCCCAGCCAGAATCCGAACACGAAATGTACACCGGCGCATTCAATCGGGCGCGTCAGGCACTCGAAAAAATCGCTGCGGCTGATTACGGCGTGGGCATCGAAGGCGGTATCGTTGACACCAAAAATGGCATGTGGGCACTGGCAATTGTCGTGATCGTTGATCGCCACGAACGGAGCAGCGAAGGCCAAACCGGACGCTTTAAATTGCCGGAAGGTGTCGCCAGCCTAATCCGCGAACAAGGCCTGGAACTGGGCGCAGCCGATGATCTTTTTTTTGGCCGCAGCAACTCCAAACAAAAAGAAGGCGCGATTGGAATTTTATCGGATGGCAAAATCACACGGCTGGATTTGTATAAACCAGCGGTGATATTTGCGCTGCTGCCATTTTTGCACCCGGAGTATTACAACGATGAAGGCTGAACGATGAGCGATGAGTGATAAAAAATCACCCCTCGCTACCGCTTCGGGGACAGTACCGCGAGCAGTAACGAGCTGGGTTAATGAGACGCCGCAGCCGCAATCCCCAATATAATAGCGCCTACCGCCAACATGCCCAGGTAAATTCCTGCGCCTTTGATAACACTGCGCTTGAAAGTAGTGCCAGCAGTTTGATTTCCTTTTTTAGAAATTTTCTCAATGTCGCCATAATGTAAATCACGCGTTTGCACCTCGTTATTTTGGTCAACGAATTGCACGACAACCAAATCATTTTTGATCTCTGCGATACGCCCTTCCAACGTTTCGCCCGAATGTAATTTGAGTTTTACGTTTTGATTCGTTCCTAACTCGACAATGCGGCGCTTATTTTCACCTTCACGTTTTGACGAAGCCGTTTGCGCATAACTTGCGACGTTACTCAACAACACGACAGTGATGAAAAGGGTAAAAATTTTGCGTGACATAAGTTCCTCCTGTTTTTTTGAAAATACAGGAAGCGCAAAAAGAAAAGGGCAGGCAATGTCACACTTTGTGAAGTGTGCTAGTGGTGAGATTTCAGATCACGCAATTCCGCCAACGAATTTTCGGCCAGCAGGCGAAACACGCGAATATCCAAATCAATGGGAAGCTCGCGTGCGGTCAGCATATCCGCGATCACGAAGGCGCATTCGTGCAGGCCCCGTTGCCAGCCGTGTTCAGACGTAACGCGCAAATTCAGTGCCGTATCTTCGATTCCGACCGCGACCAAAATGGCGTGTGACCAACGCAAAAAATCAGGCCAGCCGGAAACAACTGCGATCAACGCATCGGTGGCAGGTTTTTCACGGCCCTGCATCGCAGCAGGCACGGAATTCAAATGCAACAAATGACAAGGCGTGTTTTCAGGCAAGGCAGCGCGCACAAAATCGGCGCGACTGTACAACGCTACAGGCAGGGCACCAGCTAAATTTTTCG
>JAYSTY010000492.1:0-12256 GCA_043719385.1 Blastocatellia bacterium
TTCACCCAGTCGCCGATTCAACTGAACTTGGCATCGTGATGGGAACGGCGAGCTACATGTCGCCCGAACAAGCGCGAGGGCAAAAGATAGACGCGCGCACCGACCTCTTCAGCCTCGGCGTAGTGCTGTATGAAATGCTCGCTGGACAACGCCCCTTTGACGGCGTGAATATGATTGATGTGATGGCGGGAATTTTAGATCGTGAGCCAAAACCGTTGCCTGAAGCGCCGCCGGAATTACAACGCATCGTCAGTAAATCTTTGCAGAAAGATCGTGAACAACGCTATCAATCCGCGCAAGATTTACAGCTTGAGTTGCAGGCGTTGAAAGATCAATTGTCATTTGAAGCGCAGCTTGAACGTGCGCCGCACCTGTCCGACAAACTTCAGTTTGTCGCGGCGTCGCAACTCGAAGTGGCTGGTGACATCAATGCGCCTGTCGCCACGGCTCACGACAAACTGAAGTTTGTCGGACAGTTACGCCGCTTCGCACTGCCACTCATCGTAGTCCTCGCGCTTGCCGCTACCGCCTTTTTCTATTTCAAACACTCGCCCGCGCTGACCGACAAAGACACAATCCTGCTGGCGGATTTCACCAACACGACGGGCGATGCGGTGTTTGATGGCACGCTCAAGCAGGCGCTGGCGGTGCATCTGGGGCAATCACCGTTTCTGAATCTCTTCGCCGATGAACGCGTGCGCGAGACCTTGCGCTTGATGAACCACTCGCCGGACGAACGCGTGACGCCGACGGTAGGCCGCGAAATCTGCCAGCGGCAGGGCTTGAAAGCGCTGCTGACCGGCTCGATAGCGAGTCTGGGGCGCAATTACGTACTCAACCTCGAAGCGGTCAACGCGCAAACGGGCGACGTGCTGGCGCGCGAACAAGCCGAAGCCGAGAGCAAGGAACAGGTGCTGCGGAGTCTGGGCGAGGCGGCAAACAGGATACGCGAGAAGCTGGGTGAATCGCTCAATTCGATTCAGAAGTTCGATGCGCCGCTTCAAGAAGCCACAACCTCATCATTGGAGGCGCTCAAGGCTTACTCTTTGGCCATTGAGCAGACAACGAAAGGCAAGTTCAATGACGCAGTTTCGTCGGGCAAACGCGCCATCGAACTCGATCCCAATTTCGCCCGCGCTTACAGCCAGTTGGCGTTGAACTACGCTAACATTGGGCAACGAGGGCTGGCGGAGGAAGCAGCACAAAAGGCCTTTGCGTTGCGGGAGCGGGGCAGCGAACGCGAGAAACTGCGTATCACTTATCTCTACTACTTCATAGCAACAGGAGAATTACATAAAGCAATTGAGACGCTGGAATTGATTAAGCGAACGTATCCGCGCGATGACGGGATCTACTACAGTTTAGGTAACCGATATAACTCAATTGGGCAGATTGAGAAGGCTGTCGAAGAATACCGCGAACGCTTACGCCTGAACCCAAACCAAAGCAATACACTTGTAGCCCTGACAGAAACTTTAATCCACCTTCATCGCTATGAAGAGGCCAAGGCAACGGGCGAACAAGCGATCGCGCAGAAATATGACGCCCCTGGTCTTCGCGAATCCCTGTATAACCTCGCCTTTATCAAGGGAGACACCACCACAATGCAGCAACAGGTGGACTGGGCGAGCGCGAGGCCGGGGGAATACGCCCATCTGAATTGGCAAGCTGGCGCCGCAGCGTTTGCCGGTCAATGGCAGAAAGCGCGGGAGCTTTCCAACCGTGCAGCGGAATTGGCCGCGCAACGCAATTTGCAGGAAGTGGCTGGAGAGATTGTGTCATCGAATGCCGAGGCTGCCGCCTTGCTGGGACAATGCCAGCAGAGCCGCGCCGAACTCGCTCGCGCCGCAGCCTTGCCCCGCACTCAGCTTTCGTACTTCCGCGCTGGCATCGCGCTGGCGCTGTGTGGCACAACAACGCAAGCACAAACGCTCACCGACGAAGCCATCAAGCGGTATCCCAAAGACACGCGGGTCAACGAAGTCTACTTGCCCCTGCTTCGCGCCGCGCTCGAACTGCAACGCGGCAATCGCACGCAGGCCATTCAAATCCTGCAACCGGTGCGCCGCTATGAAAGCGTGAGCTTCTTTTATCAAAACTATCTGCGCGGCCAAGCCTGGCTGGGCGAAGGCAAGGGCGCAGAGGCGGCGGCGGAATTTCAAACGATCCTGGCGCATCGCGGCTGGTCGCCCGCCTCGCCGCTCTATCCGCTCGCGCATTTGGGATTGGCAAGGGCGTTAGTGATGCAAGGCGACAGTACGAAAGCAAAGCAATCGTATGAAACATTTTTGCAATTATGGAAAGACGCCGATGCCGATTTGCCCGTCCTGATTGAGGCGAAGAAGGAATATGAAAAAGTGAAGTAGCGCAATCTTTCCAGATTGCGTTTGGCACGACAACTAATTGGCAGAAAACCTTGCGAATCACGCGACCTAGTTTCTGCCAATTAGTTCGCTCAGTACGCGGCGCAACCTGGAAAGTTTACGCTCCAGTTGCGGCAGGTAAAATCTTCTCCTTATTGACAAGCTTTCCTTACGCCACTTAGTATCGGACATTCGTATCGCAGTACATATTTTTGGTCGGACTACTACCCCATGAAAATCATCCTCGCGGCTTCTGAAGCTGTACCTTATTCCAAAACAGGCGGACTTGCTGATGTGTGCGGAGCTTTGCCGAAAGCCTTAAAACGCATCGGCGTTGATGTGCGCGTGATCCTGCCGCGTTACACCGGAATGTCTTTCCGGCACGGCGATGTCGTGAGCCAGGCCAATGGCTGGCAAGTCATCAGTGATTTGGCTGTGCCTTTTGCCGGCGGGATCAAATACGCGTCGGTGTGGGAAGACTGGCTCGACGACACACCCTTTTATTTCATTGATTGTCCTGAATATTTTGCCCGTGGGTATATTTATGGTTCGGGCGATGATGAAGCCGAGCGGTTTGGATTTTTCAGTCGCGCCGTGCTGGAATTGACAAAACGCCTGGGCGATCCGCCGCAGGTGATTCATTGCAACGACTGGCAAACGGGGCTGATTCCGGCTTATTTGCAATCGGTTTATCGTGACGATCCATATTTTGCCCGTACCGCAACCTTGTTCAGCATTCACAATCTGGCTTATCAGGGAGTTTTCAGCCCCGCACTCCTGCCGCAGCTTGGCCTGGACAATGATTTATTTAACCGTGGCCTGGAATATTATGGTCAGGCCAATGCGCTCAAAGCGGGGCTGAGTTTTTCGACTGCACTTTCAACTGTCAGCCGCAAATATGCCGTCGAAATTCAAACGCCGGAATACGGCAACAACCTGGATGGATTATTGCGCTGGCGGCACAATGATTTGCTCGGCATTTTGAATGGCGTAGATTACGACGAATGGAACCCGGCGCATGATCCGCATCTGGTGGCGCATTTTTCGGAATATCATTTGCAGGGTAAGCAGGAATGCAAGCGGGATTTGTTGCGGAAATATCATTTACCCGAAGATTCAGATCGTCCACTGATTGCCATCATTACCAGGCTGACGACGCAAAAGGGAATTGATCTGCTGGCGAATGCGATCTGGCGAATTTTAGACACCGGGGCGATGTTTGTTTTGCTTGGCTCCGGGGGGAAAAGCTATGAGGACTATTTTCAGTATGTCCGCGATTCGCGCCCGGATCAGGTAGGCGTTTATTTCGGCTACAACACCGCCCTCGCGCATCAAATCGAAGCGGGAGCTGATATGTATGTGATGCCCTCGGCGTATGAACCGTGCGGACTAAATCAGATGTACAGTTTGAAATATGGGACAGTCCCGATTGTGCGCGGCGTCGGCGGATTAGATGACACGATTACGAATTTTGAGCGCGGGACGCAGCGGGGGAATGGGTTCAAGTTTTACGATTATTCGGCAGACCGCCTGGTCGAGAAATTTTACGAAGCCCTGCTGGTGTATGACGATCAGGAATTGTGGCGGCAATTACAACGAAATGGCATGACGGCAGATTACTCCTGGGAGCGCGCCGCGCACGAATACCTCAATGTCTATCAACAAGTTGCAGCGACGAAATAATTTGCCCTGGGTATGCAGGCAGGCTGCCCGCGTACCCAGGGAAATTAATTTCCTGCCACTTGACCTCTCTCCCCACCATTTTAAGCTCCCACCCGTAGCACACAATTTTCCATTGCTATTCTGCCTTGCCGCTGGAATTGAGCGGTAAGCAATGACTGATGATTGGTGATGCCTCGCAGTGTGTTGGGTCCTCTGCCAATAGCTCGGTCGCTGCATCCAAAGCTACCCAATGATGAGATGAGCGAGGGCATGTGGTGGTATGAAGATGCCAGCGTTCCTGTCACACAGACCAAGTGATGGGGTATTGCGATGTCAGCATCCTGGTGCACAGGCCAAATGCTCACATCACAAAGGCGAGATGCTCAATTATTAGTACCATCCATAACTAGCTGGTTTATTTACTGGCGGATTCGGTTATGACTTTGTGACCTTTTTTGACTTGAATGTTCAACTGCTCGTCGGCTGATTCATAAAAAATTCTCCCCTGCATCATCTCATCCGTAGTCTTCTCGCCCCACTTCACACTTTGCAATGGATCAGGATTGAATTTATTTTTCGGGCTGTTATCATACGTGCCGATAAAATCTACTTTGGTTCCTTTGGGAACGCGCATTGGTTCTTTCAGTAGGTACACACGCTGCCAGTTGAAGTCGTAATTAGGAACTTCAAAAACATTTTCGACGCGACCATCAGGGAAAGTAAATCTGAAGTTATACGCCTTGCCGCGCAGGTGCATGTGAACATGAAAAAATCTGATCAACGCATCATTTTCAAAGGTCTTCGTTGAAGTTAACGAATAGCTTGGATCATTCGGTTTGATTTCTAAATCTTTGCGATCTCCGAACAGAACTTTAAGATTTTTGTTGATGGTTCCGTCAGCGAAATAGACTCCGATGGAGGTTTGATCTACGCGTTCCTGCTCGGATGGCGCGTAATGAATTTGAATGCCGAGCCGCATCCCTTTCGGAATTTGAATACTCGTTCCCTGCGGTAAAACTATCGGTTGAACTCCGGGTGCCCAGCCTGCGAGCATCACCGTCCCGCGTGCGCCGGGATCGAAATCACCGGCGATGAAACCTTCTTCTGGCGCTTTCAGTCCGGGCGGAACGACGTGCGTATTCGCGTGATGGACTGCGCCTAAATTGCCCGGTCTGGTCTCGACTGATTTGATCCAGGTGTTATCAGGAAACACATAATCGAAGACGAAGAAAACATACTGATCTTTTTTGCTGGGCTTGATGACATAAGGATTTTTCACTTTGACTACGACATCGGGTTCGCCGTTTTTCCAATCATTCTTCCAGCTTTTCGCGGCGGGCAGATCTTTCGGATTGCCTTTGGCTGCGCCGCTGTCTACCCATTTTGTGATGACGGAAATTTCTTCATCGGTCAGGCGCGGATCGTTTTCATAGCGGCCAATTGCTCCGGTCGCGTGAAACGGCGGCATCGTGCGATTCACTACTTTTTCACGAATTGATTTTGCCCACGGACGCGATTCTTCAAAAGTGATGAGCGACATCGGAGCGACACCGCCCTGACGATGGCATTCTTCGCAGCGCTGCTGAAAAATTGGCGCAACATTTTTTGCAAACGTGACAGCAACTTTGCCTTTGTCAGTATTGCCTGAAACGAACTGGCTTGCGAAAATTACAATTGCCAGAAAACAGAATGAAACGAAGAGAATAATTTTTTTCATAAAAAAGCTCCGAGAGAGAAGACAGAGGAGACGATTATACTGACAATGTCACCAAAAACAATTGCCCTGTCGCGCCGGAAGTTTTTGCAGGGAATCGCAAGCACTGCTATGGCTTCACACAATAGCTGGGCGCAAAACGTGAGTCGGAGTGAATGGCGTAAACAGCGCGAAAAAACGCTGGAAGCAATGCAACAAGTGATGGGCAGGCTGCCAAATTTCCCACGCAAGATGAACCGAGTCTGGCTGCTTGCAAATCAAAACTCTGCGGCTTTGATTCGCCTGAGAATTAACTATCAAAGCGAACCTGGCGATAATGTTCCGGCATATTTACTGATTCCCAGAGAACGGCATCGGCCTTTGCCTGCGATGATTTGCCTGCATCAGACAACGAAAATTGGTAAAGCTGAGCCAGCCGGATTGGGCGGCATTCGTAATTTGCAGTACGCCGAAGAATTGGCTAAAAATGGTTATGTTTGTCTCGTGCCTGATTATCCTTATCTTGGTGAAAATCAATTTAACCCTTACGCGCATGGATACGTGAGTTGCACGATGAAAGGGATCGTTAATCACATCAGAGCGGTGGATATTTTACAGGCGATGGCAATTGTTAACCCGCATCGAATCGGCGTCATCGGGCATTCACTGGGCGGCCATAATGCGTTATTCGTTGCGGCTTTTGATCCGCGCATTAAGGCTGTGGTGACAAGTTGCGGGTTTACCAAATTCAGCAAATATTACAATGGGAATTTGAAAGGCTGGGCGGGTGAAAGGTACATGCCATTGATTGAAAAAATATATCACAACGATCCAGCGCAGATGCCGTTTGACTTCCCGGATATTTTGCGAGCCATTGCGCCGCGCGCTTTATTTATCAATGCGCCGTTACACGATTCAAATTTTGATAACTCAGGAGTTCGTGATTGCGTCGAAAGTGCGCTGCCAGTTTATGAGAAAGTTTTTCAGGCGCAGGAGAAACTGATTGCACAATATCCGAATTGCGGGCATGACTTTCCCGCTTCTATTCGGGAAGAGGCTTATAAATTCCTGGATAAATATTTGCAGAACGAAAGTTAAATTGCCTCGCTTGCCGTTCCTGATTGATTTTTCAGGTGCCAGAAAGCTATATTAACGCTTCATTCGCGGATGACTAAGCAAACAGAGTTCACCATGATTCAGGGAAAGCAACACAAGTCACTTCAAAGTTTTCAGCACACTGATTCTCGCCCCACCTCTTCCTGCCGTGCATTTCATTGGCGCTGCTTGTCTTGTTCCTCCTGGTCTTACTAAAAGAAAAGACCGCAACGAATTCTCGCAACATTAACAACCACTGCATAACTCAACTACAGGACATCTTTCATGAAGATATTGATCAGCGATAATTTCTCAAAACGTGGTGTCGAAGTACTGAACCGCTACGAACAATTCCAGGTTGACCAGAATGTCGGACTCAAACCTGATGAGCTAAAAGAAATCATCGGCCCTTACGAGGCATTGATCGTGCGGAGCGAAACGAAAGTAACCGCCGACATCATCAACGCCGCGACGAATCTAAAGGTCATCGGGCGAGCTGGTTCCGGCGTAGATAATATTGATGTCGCGGCGGCGACGAAACGCGGCATCGTCGTAATGAATGCGGCGGCTGGGAACAGTGTCACCACAGGTGAACATACACTGGCGATGATGATGGCACTGGCACGCAAAATCCCCCAGGCGCACGCGCTGCTCAAAGAAGGGAAGTGGGAAAAGAAGAAATTCATGGGGATTGAGTTGCGTGGCAAAACGCTTGGCATTGTCGGCTTTGGCAACATCGGAAAAATTGTCGCCCAGGGCGCGGTTGGTTTGGGGATGAAGGTTTTGGCTTTTGATCCGTTTTTATCAAAGGAAATTGCGGTGCGGGCCGGGGTGGAAGTCGCTTCATTAGATGACATTTGCGCCCGCGCTGATTTTGTCACTGTCCACACGCCCTTAACTGATGAAACACGCGGCATCATTGGCGAAGCTGCTATCGCCAAAATGAAAGATGGCGTCAGAATTATCAATTGCGCACGCGGCGGGTTGGTTGACGAAACTGCGCTTTACAACGCTGTCAAATCGGGCAAAGTTGCCGGAGCCGCGCTGGATGTGTTCACCAAAGAACCCGCTCCCCCGGATCATCCTTTACTGACACTTGATGAAATTATTGTGACACCGCATTTGGGCGCTTCGACAAATGAAGCACAGGATCAGGTCGCCATCATTACCTCTGAGCAAATCGCAGAATTTTTGACGACTGGCGCAATCAGTGGCGCGGTCAATATGCCGGCGGTGACGCCTGAAGTTTTGCAATACCTGAGTCCGTATTTAACGCTCGGCGAAAAGCTTGGCCGTTTCCAGTCGCAACTGCACGGACATTCGGTCAGCGAAATTGCCATTAGCTACAGCGGCGAAGTTGCCGGAATGGATGTGCGACCAATTACGCAGGCGATTCTGGCGGCTTTGCTCGCACCTGTCAGCGCCCGCGTCAATCAGGTGAATGCGTCGGTGATTGCTGCCGAGCGCGGCTTAAAAATCAAGGAATCGCTTTCGCGTACTTCACCGGAATTTACCAGCCTGATTGAGGTCACATTGAAAGGCGATGAGGGCGAAAGTCAGGTGACGGGCGCATTGTTTGGCGCGAATGATTTGCGCATTGTGAATTTAAATTCCTATCGCCTGGAAGCTGTTCCCGAAGGTCATCTGATGGTCGTCAGCAATGATGATGTGCCAGGTATGATTGGACGCATTGGAACCTTCCTCGGCGATCACGGGATTAATATTGGACAACTTTATTTGAGCCGCAATCGCAAAGGCGGGTTGGCGCTTTCAATCTATCAACTTGATCACGAACTGGATGCTGAGACGCTGAAATTATTGACGGCGGTAGAGCATATTCGTTCCGTGAAACAAATTGCTTTATAGGGTTTCGGGTTTTGCGTTTCGAGTTTCGAGGAAGAAACGTAGTTCGTTACTGACAAATTATTTGTGCGCCAAAAACTCGAAACTCGAAACTCTGTCCTCGAAACGCAAAACCCGAAACTCGAAACTGGCCTCCCGAAACTAGATGCTTGCTAAACGACTTATTCCCTGTCTTGATGTTGATCGCGGTCGCGTGGTCAAAGGGATCAGCTTTGTCAATCTGGTGGATGCAGGTGATCCGGTGGAGCAGGGCATTCGTTATGACAAAGAAGGCGCGGATGAATTAGTGTTTCTTGACATCACGGCTTCGTCAGATCGGCGCGAAATTGTCGCCGATATGGTGCGGCGCGTTGCCGATCAGGTTTTCATTCCCTTTACAGTAGGCGGCGGGATACGGACAGTTGAAGATGTTCGCGCAATTTTATCGGCGGGTGCTGATAAAGTTTCAGTGAATACGGCAGCGGTGAAAAAACCTGACCTGATCCGCGAAGGCGCTGAACGCTTTGGGGCGCAATGCATGATCGTAGCGATTGATGCCAAGCAACGCAAAGATCAGCCGCAAGCCTGGGAAGTTTATTTGCACGGTGGGCGCACTCCGACCGGAATAGATGTGGTGGAATGGGCGCAACAGGCGGCGTCCCTGGGCGCAGGCGAAATTTTGCTGACCAGTATGGATTGTGACGGGCAAAAAAACGGTTATGATTTAGGCCTGACGCGGGCTGTTGCCAATGCTGTTAATATTCCGGTGATTGCCTCTGGTGGAGCCGGAACAGTCGAGCATTTATACGATGCGCTAACGATTGGACAGGTGAGCGCTGTGCTGGCAGCTTCGATTTTTCATTTTGGCGAAATCGAAATCGGCGAGGCTAAAAAATATTTACGTGAACGCGGGATATTGATGAGATAAGTAGAGATGCAAAAATAAAGCAGGTTTAGACAGGATTGACAAGATGGACAGGATTTACGAAAACTCAATATTTACTGGCTGTGGTGCACCCTTTTACTCCTGTCTCAGTTGGTTTTTTTACAGTTGGAGAAGTTTTTTTATGAAAGTAATACTCACCATTACCCTTGTGTTAGGGCTGTCCGGTTCGGATTTTGCTCAGCCTGCCAGGTCGGGTAAAAGCAAACGAAACACTATGCCGAAGTCAACTAAATTAGTTGCCACACAACCCGCAAAGAAAGATGCGCCAAAGACCGGAAACGGAACGGTGGCGGGTTTAGTGGCTGAAGAGGTTAAATTCAAAGGCGAAGATGTCAGTTTGGCCGGAACTTTATTCCTGCCAAAAATCAAAGCTGGGCAGAAAGTTCCAGCGCTGTTGATGATTGCTGATTTTTATTCGACGCGTGACGGAATCACTGTTAACAAAGGCGTTCAGCAAACGTATCGTGAATTGGCAGAGCATTTTGTGACGCGTGGTTTTGCGGTGTTGCGCTATGATCGTCGGTGTCTGGGCGCGAGTGATTGTCCGCCGCAATTGACAATGTCGCTGGCCTCGGTGGATGGCCTTGAAGCGGTCAAATATTTACGTGGACGCAAAGAAATTGATCCCGCTAAAGTCTGGGTTTTCGGACATGGAGACGGATCATTTTTCGCCGCGAGTGTGGCTTCCAATAAAGAGGTCGCCGGCTTGATCGTAACTGCCGCGCCAGGCCGCGCCGCGACCAAATTATTGCGTGATTGGGAGCGGCAACGACTGCTTGACAGCAAAGCTTCTGAAGCTGAAATCGCGGCTTATATGAGCAAATTGGATAAAGTGATTCTGGCGCTTTCCGGGGGCGGCCACAAACCAGAGGACATCGGCAGTGAAATGCTGAACGAATATCTGGCTCCGTTAGTGAAGCACACCGATTATGCTTTTAGCTGGCTCGTGGATGACCCGCTGCCCTTATATCCGGCGGCGCTTGGCCCGGTGCTGGTTATTCATGGAGCCAAAGATCGGCGCATTCCGGTCAAGGACAGTTCATATATTCTGGAGTCCATGAAATTGTATGAGCATAAGGAATTTGAAACGCACTTGCTGCCGGAGATGGACTATTTTTTGAAAGCGAACAAGGGCGCACCCACGGTGGAAGTGGACAACGATCTGAGCCGTCCGCTGGATCAGGCGTTGTTAAAATTGCTGGATGAGTGGCTGGCAAAAAAAGTGAAGTAAATGCAGAGTGTCCAAAGCAATCAACTCAGGTTCGACGAACAGGGCTTGATCCCCGCGATTGTGCAGGATTTCAGGACGAAAGAAATTCTGACGCTGGCGTATATGAATGCAGAGAGTTTGCAGCAAACCAGAACGACGGGCGAAACGTGGTTTTGGAGTCGTTCGCGCCAGGAACTCTGGCACAAAGGTGCGACCTCTGGCAACACGCAAAAGGTCGTTGAAATGCGCGTTGATTGTGACGCAGATGCGCTGGTAATTTTGGTGGAGCCGCTTGGCCCGGCGTGTCATACCGGCGAGCAAACCTGTTTTTTTCGGAACCTGGAATCCTGATGGCAGCAGAAAATATTCAAACCGACGACAATAATGTAAGCGATGTGATCCAGACGCTCTACGATGTAATTCTGGAGCGAAAAAATCTGCGCCCGGAAAAATCTTACACGACGTATTTATTTGACCAGGGACTGGACAAAATTCTCAAGAAAATAGGCGAAGAGGCGGCAGAAACAATCATTGCCGCCAAGAACAGCAACGACCGGGAGTTGATTGGTGAGGTGACAGATTTAACGTATCATTTGCTGGTTTTGCTGGTTGAGCGGGGAATTGGTTTAGATTCCATCGCGGTAGAACTGGGGCAACGTGCAGGTAAAACTGCGCACCCGAAATATAATAAATAATTATTTTATGTCGCAAATTACTCCGACAACTTACGAAGAATTTCTGGACTTAGCGAAACGCGGAACGGTCGTTCCAGTCATCAAAACGGTGATGGCGGATTTACTGACGCCTGTTTCGGCTTTTCTGAAAATTCAGGCCGAATCGCAATACGCATTTTTACTGGAATCAGTCGAGGGCGGTGAGAAACTTGCCCGCTATTCTTTTCTGGGCATTAATCCGCATCGCATCGTGCGGGCGCGGGGCAATGAAGTTTTTATCGAAAATGCCAATGAAAAAAGTCAAAAGTCGCCGGATTCAATGATTGATGTTTTGCGCGGGATGATGCAGGCCTATCAGCCTGTCAAAGTTCCCAACCTGCCGCCTTTTGCGGGTGGCGCCGTCGGGTTTTTCGGGTACGATGCGGTGCAATGGTTTGAGCGATTACCCAAAAGAGCGCCGGATGACCTGAAGCTGGATACTGCGATTGTGATGTTTTTTTCCAGCCTGCTCGCCTTTGATCACGTCAAACATCAGATTCAAATTATCGTCAATGTTTTCACGCACGGCGCAGTTTTAAATTTACAGACGCAGTATGCCCAGGCCTGTCACGAAATTGAGAAACTGGAAACAATTCTGAACAACCCGATTCCGCCTCTGCCAGCGGTCAATCGTGCCGAACCCGCGCGGCTGAAATCAAACATGGCGAAAGAAGAATTTGAGGCGGCGGTCAATATTATCAAGGAATATATTCGTGCCGGCGATGCCTTTCA
>JAYSTY010000493.1:0-5097 GCA_043719385.1 Blastocatellia bacterium
GGCCCGAAATCTCGTGCGGGATTGATCGCATAGCCAGCGTTCATCCCCATACTCGCGCCAATCACAATCACTAATAATCCCACCATCACCGGGCCAAGATTGCCGAGCGTCGCATTGTTACGCGCATCGCCAATCGCAGAGATCACCAGCATTAACATTGCAGTGCCGATGAATTGATCTACGAAGCCGCCGAAGGTCGAAAGATACGGCGCGGGATACGTCGCAAAAATTCCGGCAGTGCCTAAATCTCCTGTAACCTGGCGCACGCCTTTGTCGAAATTATTAAAGGCTTCGTGGTAGAGGAAAAATGCAGTTGCCGCTCCGCAAAAAGCTCCGGCAACTTGCGCGGCGCAGTAAGGTAGCACTTTACTCCAAGGCATTCCGCGATGGACGGCATTGGAAAATGTGACGGCAGGATTCAGGTGCGCGCCGGAGACTCCGCCTGCGACCATAATTCCCATCATCACGGCAATGCCCCAGGCGATGTTGATCGAAAGATATGCTCCATTTTTTTCGTGACCAATCACGACTTGCGTCACGTTGGCTGCGCCAAAAGCGATGAGGACAAATGTGCCGAGGAATTCGGCAAGGATTTCGCGGGTCAGTGTATCTCGGTTCATAGTTTGATGTAGGACAAACTTTCCAGTTTGTCACAGTGGTAAGTTATCGTTTTATTGAAAATTCGAAGTGTAGATAAAAGCAAACTGGAAAGTTTGCGCTACCGCACTACGCCTTCGATTGGACTACTTGCGCTGGCGTAAAGTTTCATCGGCATCCGTCCGGCCAGGTACGACATTCTTCCTGATTTGACGGCGAGATTCATCGCCTCTGACATCAGTCCGGGATTTTTTGCTTCGGCAATCGCCGTATTCATCAGCAATCCGTCAATCCCCAGTTCCATTGCAAAACACGCATCAGAAGCAGTGCCGACCCCTGCGTCCACAATAATCGGGACGGAGGTGATTTGCTCGCGCATAATTCTCAAGTTGTTAGGATTCTGAATTCCCAGCCCGGAACCAATCGGCGCAGCGAGCGGCATCACTGCCGAAGCGCCTGCGTCAATTAATTTCTTAGCCATAATCAAATCATCGCTGAAATAAGGCAAGACCGTGAAGCCTTCTTTGACTAATATTTTTGTCGCCTCAAGTGTCGCTTCGTTGTCAGGGAACAAAGTTTTCTGATCGCCGATGACTTCAACTTTGACCCAGGACGAGAGTCCAACTTCACGCGCTAACATCGCAGTCCGCACCGCTTCGTCGGCGGTGTAGCATCCCGCAGTGTTCGGCAGCAACGAAAATTTCTTGAGATCAATATGATCCAGCAACGACCCCTGTGAACGATCCGTAATGTTGACGCGGCGCACCGCCACCGTAATCATTTCCGCGCCGCTGCGCGAAAAGGCGTCTATCATTTCTTCGTTGGAGCGATATTTCCCCGTGCCGATAATGAGGCGTGAATCGAATTCGCGGTTGGCGATAATAAGTTTGTTCATAAAAACAAGGCTATCCAAAATATTTTTCGTACTCGTCGTGAGAGCCAATCCAAAACCAAGTGACAGTATCTTTATCTAAAACTCCCACCGCTCGAAAGGCAATGGTGATTCGCACAGACCAAATATTTTCTTTCTGATTTATACACTTAAAATGTAGAGATGGATGGAACGGGTTTTCTTCCCAGAGTTTATATGCTTTTCGTGCTCTGTCTTTGGTTGATTGATCAAGCTTATGATATGCGTCCCAGAAGAGTTGTAATGTTTGAGAGTTCATTAGAACGACCTAAGCACGGATTTTTAGATTGTCAACTTTTGCCCTAAAGGAGTTTATGACTTGAGAATTCATAGTTTCTCAAAATCCATTGCCTGTGCTTTCCCTTCGGCAATCTCGTGTCTCGCTTGTCGTGCAGCTTCGATCAGCTTAGAAGAAGTTTTTTTGAAAGACTGATCCCATTTCATTTCATCGCGCAAGGTTTCGATATAATCGCGCAAATGCTCAACGACGCGGTCTTGTGCCAATTCAGGCAATGATTCCAGCATCTTTGTCACAGTTGAAATCGTTGTAGATGACATACTACTTTCCTCTAGGCTTAATTTCAGGAATGAAGAAAATCAAATCCTACTATAACTACAAACCAGCGGCAATGAACCGACCACCGACCACTGACAACCGCCCACCAAAGTTGTATGATGAATTTTCTATGCACATTCCAACCGCCGCCATTTTAGTGATCGGAAATGAAGTCCTCAGCGGAAAAACTGAGGAGCAGAACGCTCGTTTTTTAATCGGCGAATTGCGCGAACTGGGCGTCGCGTTGCAGTGTATTTTGACGATTCCTGATGAGCCGGAACAAATCGCTGCGGCGGTCAAAGATTTGTCTTCGCGCTTCGATTATGTTTTTACTTCCGGCGGAGTCGGGCCAACGCACGACGATGTGACGATCACCAGTATTGCCAAAGCCTTTGATAAATCCATCGTGCGTCATCCCGAATTGGAAAGTTTATTGCGCCGATATTTTGGCGAGCAAATTGACGAAACGCGGTTGAGCATGGCAGATGTGCCGGACGGCGTGGAATTGCTTTACGGCGAAGAGTTGAAATATCCGGTACTGGCTTGCGCGAACGTTTATATCTTTCCCGGCGTGCCGGAACTATTCCGCAAAAAATTCATGGCGATTCGTGAACGCTTTCGCGTTGCGCCTTTTCACCTGCGCATCATTTACACGCTCGAAGACGAATTCGATATTTCTGATCGTTTGCGAATCATCGCCGCTGCGCATCCAACCGTAGCGATTGGCTCGTATCCAAATTTTGTCACGCCCGAATATCGGGTGAAGCTGACGCTGGAATCAAAGCACGAAATCGAAGTAGACGCGGCGCATCGGGCATTGCTTGAAATCTTGAATGAGGTGCAGGTTGTCGAGATCAGCGCACTATAAATTTTGAGTGCGAAGAAATGTCCAACAAACTTTAGTTTGTTGAAGCTTTGCAACAAAGATACAGTGGCGGAAAAGAGCAACAACCTGAAGTTTGTTGGACATTTAAAATCATGAATTCCGTTTACGAAAATCCATCCCCATTTCACGTCGCATTGATTGAGCCGGAGATTCCTCCGAATACGGGGAACATTGCGCGGACGTGTCTGGCGACATTTACGCCGTTACATTTGGTTGGCAAGTTGGGCTTTCGCACCGATGAACAGGCGGTGACACGAGCTGGCCTGGATTACTGGTACGACACGGAAATCCACTATCATCGCAGCCTCAAAGACTTGCAGGAAAAATTGCCGAACGCACGATTTTTATACTTCACTACGAAGTCAAAAAAATCCTACGCGGATTTTCAATTTGCCGCTGGTGACGTATTTGTTTTTGGACGCGAAACACGCGGCTTGCCGGAAGATTTATTACACGCGAACTGGGAAAATTGCTTAACGATTCCAATGCCGAATGAACGTGTTCGTTCTTTGAATTTAGGGAATTCAGCGGCGATTGTTCTTTATGAAGCGCTTCGACAGTTAGGCAGTCTGTAGAGTTTATCGAGTCTGTTGAGTCGCTGGCTCATAAGACTCTACAGACTCAATAAACTCTACCGACTCAAAAGACTCAATATGAAAAAAGTTTGCATCATCGGCGCAGGCAGTTCCGGCATCGCCGCCGCCAAAGCGTTACACGAACGCGGCATCGCTTTCGATTGTTTTGAGAAGGGAAGTCGGGTTGGTGGGAACTGGGTTTTCAAAAATTCCAACGGCATGTCTTCGTCATACAAGCATCTGTACATCAACACTTCGCGGGAACGGATGGCGTATGCTGATTTCCCGATGCCGGAAAGCTACCCCGATTTTCCGCACCATTCACAGATCGCAGATTATTTCGATTCGTATGTAGATCATTTCGGATTCCGCGACAAAATAATTTTTCATACAGGCGTTGAGCGTGCTGAACGCAGAGCCGATGGCACGTGGGAAATTACGCTCGACACGGGCGAGAAGCGCGATTATGACGCCCTCATCGTAGCCAATGGTCATCACTGGAATCCGCGCTGGCCTGAGCCGGCGTTTCCTGGAAATTTCAGCGGCACAGTAATTCACGCGCATTACTACCTTGATAATAAACCGTTTGAAGACAAAAACGTGCTGGTTCTGGGAATGGGGAACAGCGCGATGGACATTGCCGTTGAATCCAGCGAAGTTGCCAACAAGACTTTTCTGGCGGCGCGGCGTGGGGCGCACATCATCCCGAAATATTTATTTGGTAAACCGCTTGATCAAATCGGTACTTCGCCACTAATTCCGTACGCGATTAAATTTTTGATGTTTCGCGGGATGATGCGATTGATAGTTGGCGACATGGAACGCTACGGTTTGCCGAAACCTGACCACAACATCGGCGAAGCGCATCCGACTATTTCTGGAAGAATTTTAGATCGCATCACACACGGCGCAGTGACGCCGAAGCCCAATATTAAAAGGCTGATGGAAGATCAGGTCGAATTTGAAGATGGCTCCATCGAACCCGTTGACGTGATCGTGTATTGCACCGGATACAAAGTTACATTTCCATTTTTTGACGAGAATTTTATCGCTGCGCCAGACAATGATTTACCGCTCTTCCGAAGAGTTTTCAAGCCGGACATTGATAACGTATTTTTTATCGGCTTGCTGCAACCACTTGGTGCAGTCATGCCACTCGCAGAAGCGCAATCAAAATGGGTCGCATCGTATTTGCTGGGCGAATACAAACTGCCTTCGCAGTCAGAAATGCAGGCGGATATAGCACGTGAACGCGAGCAAATGATGAAGCGTTACGTGAAATCCAAACGGCACACGATGCAGGTGGATTTTGATAATTATTTGATTGAGTTGAAGAAAGAAATTAAACGAGGAAGTAAGTAGTTTCGAGTCGCTAGTTTTGGGTTTCGAGGAAACCAGGCCATTCGTTTTCCTCGAAACTCAAAACCCGAAACTCGAAACTATCCATTCATATATTCGTCTTTCAGTTCAAGATACGCCTGCCAGAAATGATCCAGTTGTTTTACCTCTTCCTCAGCAAGAGTTTTTTTGATGACGCCGGGGACGCCTATCACCATTGAGCGCGGCGGCACTT
>JAYSTY010000494.1:0-12243 GCA_043719385.1 Blastocatellia bacterium
AGGCGAAATGATTTTTGTGCCTATGCCAAAAAATTCGCAATATAAAGATGGCTACGATAAACAATCGAAAGAATTACCGGAATATTTCAAAGTTGAAAACGGCATGATTGCGCCCAAACGCCAACTTTGACAGGCATGCCAGAAATTTTACGAAAGGTAGTAAGCACTCTTAAAGTTGGCTGCTCTAAATCTACGTGAATGGTTCGTTGAACCTCAATGCCATAATGCGAATCCAACGACGATTGTAATAGAACAAATTTATCTACATATTTTTTTTGGTCTGGTAAATCTAATGAAAACAGCTTTGATGTATTCATTAACAAAATTTTTCCATCCCAGACACTCGCATCAAATCCAATTGGCGGCGGCCAGCCACGTGAAGTGATTTTCGGCCAATCACTTTGCGGCGCGGGCCAGGGTTTATCACCGCCAAAATTGATCCAGTCTTTGGATTCAGGATTGACAGACTGGCCCGCGACTTCGGAATTTTCCCAAAACACACCCTCTTCGCCGACAAAGCGAAATTGCATCACGCGCCCAATTGACGGGACGATGACGGCTTCGACTTTGCCATTGCTGAGGATGAGTGCATCTTTCCAACCTTTGTATGCGATGCGCGTAACCGTGACAGAATTTGAAATGCGTTTTGGTTTGCGCTGTGCCAGTGGTGCTGACAACGTGCAACACAAAATCATACTGGTAATGAGCAGGAAGCGAAAAAAAGCAGGTTTTGTAAACTTGAAATTGCTTGCTTGATGTGGGTTCATAAATTTGTAAAAGCATTCTAACGTGTCTTTGTGAATGGGCAAATCTCGTAATCGTTGCCTGTCCCTTTGGTTGTCGCAATGGTTGTAGCTTAAACTGTCGCCTGCACACAAATTTTCTTATCAATCTGTCAGGCTTCGGAGGAATTTTAATGGCTGCAACTAATCGCCGCAATTTAACTGCTCAGGATAACGCTGGAGCAACAATGGAAAACATGCTTGATTTATCCGGCAAAGTCGCGCTCGTCACGGGAGCCGGTTCAGGCATTGGTTATGCGACTGCAATCGCCCTCGCTGAACGCGGCGCAGCCGTCGCCATCAATTATCATCGCAACGAAATCGGCGCCAAAAAAGCGCAGCAACAAATTACCAAATTAGGCATTCATGCCATCACGATTCAGGCTGATGTTACCAATGCAGGTGAAGTGCGCGCAATGATGGAGCGCGTCACAACTGAGTTAGGAGACATTGATATTCTGGTCAACAATGCCGGCTCGCTGGTGGAACGAATGAAACTTTTGGACTTAACCGAAGAGCGTTGGGACGATGTGATGAACTTAAATCTCAAGAGCGTTTTTCTTTGTACACAAGCGGTCGCAGCCTCAATGATGGAGCGCAAATCCGGCGCGATCATTAATTTGACCTCAATTGCCGGACGCAATGGCGGCGGCCCCGGCGCGATTCATTATGCGACGGCCAAAGGCGGATTGATCACGCTTACGAAAGCGCTGGCGAAAGAGCTTGCGCCTTTTGGGGTACGCGTCAACAGCGTTTCGCCAGGCGTGATTGATACGCCCTTTCACGAAACATTCTCAACGCCTGAAATGATGCAGAATTTCGTCAATGGAATTCCGCTGGGACGCGTTGGGACTTCACAGGAAACGGCGCAGGTGATTGTTTTTCTTGCCTCCAATGCGGCGAGCTATATTTGCGGCGAGACAATTGAAGTTAATGGTGGGCAACTTATGCTATGACGATTTTGCGGCGCAGGAGAGAAGGATAGGTATGCTCTTACCCTTCTCTCCTGCACAACAGTTTTATTTGTGGCCTGCAACATTTATTGATTTATCAGTCCGCAAAGTAAAAATTGCTCCTTTTTCAATGCGCACGTTTTGCCCTGTCAGAGAAAGTGTCGAACTTGCGCCTGCCTCAGCGCTCGTATTGGACGAAATCGCAATTAACCCAGAACCTTTACCCACACCAGAAGTCGCATTGCTGACTGTGCTGGAAGACGAAGCAATCACGCGACCTAATGTTTGTTCTGTTACATTCGTCGTATTACTGAGCGTGTTATTGGTCGCGCTGGTAACGGCTCCGGTTGTGCTGCCAACTGTATTTGTGACTCCGCCCAGCAAACCGCCACCACCGGAAGCTCTGGTTTGAGAACGAGCAGAACCATTTCCCTGTGCCATTATTCCCAGTTCATCCGAACCAGAATCCGCCTGATTATGCGCAGAAATTTGCGTGATTTGTTCCAGTGTGGCTGAAAAAGGAATCGTCAAATCCTTATTGCGGATTTCATCAAAGGTCAATTTCATTTGGGAAGTGCCACGTTTTCCTTCGGCTCTCGTTACTTCGGAAATGCGTCCTGTCAGTAACGCCCCTTTATTAAGGACACGTTTGCCACCGACCATAACTGGTTTGACAGTGCGCAATTTAAATTCGTCGCCAGGTTTGACTTTTTTCGCATCCAGTTGGGTTAGTAACTCAGCATTTAGTTGAGTTCCAGAAGTAAGAACAGTGGTTTCTTGTGCCTTGTGAATCTGTGTTTGGGTGTTGCTTTGGGCTGACCCCTGGACAGTGGTTTGAGGCTGCGCGTGAACGAGCGCGGACGTCAACAAAATACCTGAGAGTAAGATGGATACTTTCTTCATAACAATAAATTCCTTCCTAAGGTAGTTAAAGGGGTAAATATATTATGAGGCTGCCAGGGTGAGCGTGAGGCCTCATTAAGAGGGGCAATTATCAGTTACAATACGCTTGCTTAGGGCAGATCAGATTCATCTCTGACAAATCAAATCAGAAATTGATTATATCACTAAATTTACGGATGTATTGCGCAATTCTTAACCACTCATGGGAATAAAAACCCCGCAGGAAAATTACCACAATTCAAGGTTGATAATTTCCCTGCGGGAAAATATTTTGTGATCATTTTTTATGAGGCGGCACTGACTTCAGCGCTGACAGTCTCGGCTATTTTGGCTGGCTGATATGGTTGCCATCCATCCGGCAAATCGCCATTATCCGCCCGTAAAAATTTCTGCTGATTCGGGCGAATTGTCGCCAGTAGTTCTTTGCGTGATTTTGTTTTGAGTGGCTGACCATAATAAATTTTACCCAGCTTCGCCATTACTTTTTCCGGCAACAGACTGGCAAACATCAGCAACGGCCAGGTAAAATTCTTGCCGTTAATTTTGCGCAGCTTCCACGCCCACAACCCAATTGCGCCACCTCTCCACGCCATCGGCGCCCACCAGCTATATTGCCCGGGCCGCAAATTCATCTTCCAGCATTTCATCATCAACTGCCATTGCAATGGCGATAGTTGCTGCGTTTCGGTCACACCTTTTTTGTCCTGCATCCGCGTGTCATGCAGCGGTGTGAAAATTGACGGAATAAAGAAGGCGAACAAGCCGCGTCGCTCAACTTCATAAATTAAATCAAGCGTAGCTTTGCTGTCTTCATCTGTTTCCCCCGGATTACCAATCATCAGAGTCACTGCCGGAAACCAGTTATTTTCGTTCAGCACGCGCAGGCCTTCGATAAAAACGCTGGGCCAGTCTTCCGTCTGAAAGGGGATGCCTTTGCCGGGCATAATTTTCCTCGCCATGGAAACTGAACCAGTCTCAAGTCCAATCAAGGGGCATAAAGCTTTTTTCTTTGGATGTGTGCTTAAGTACGGCAAATGAATCGGGCTTTTATCCAGGATTTTTTCTGATAATTTTTTGATCAGCAGCGGATCAACGACCGCTGGCGCAATGGTTGAATGGCTCAGAACATGTTGTTCGACGCCGGGCGTATCAACGATGTCGCCGTATAAATCCAGCAGCGCTTCGCGGTTCGGGAAATAAAATGGAATGTCAGTGTGAACCTGTCCCCAAATAAACATGTCTTCTGTTGCGAGCGAAATCTGCTTGTTGCCATCGCGCACGTTCGCCTGGACTGCGCCCATAATTTTGTCTTTGGGCATGTCAATTTGCGGATTCAGATCCGGTACGCAAAATTGACAGCGGCGACCGCATCCCGTTGTCATTTCAACTACGCCAAAGGTCGTGCGTTTGTCAGGAAACAAAAATGCGTCGCGGTCTTTCGGATGTACGACATTAATTTGTTTTGGTAACTCCTCGCCGCGAATTGCTTTGGCAAATAAATCCAGTGTGTCCGTAGATTCGCTGCGTCCTTCGACCACGCAATCAATGCTGAGTTCTTCATAACTGTTCGTCTGAATAATCTGCCAGCCGCCGCTGCCGCCGACAATCACTTTGAAATTGCTGCGATGCGGATTGCTTTTGATGTCCGCAAATAATTCTTTGGAATAATGCGAATTGATTGGCTCACGCGAAGAGCCAAAAATCGAAGTGTATACGCCTGCCGCAAATGTCACACCAAGCGGATTATGTGTAGACACAGCAACGACGCGCGTGTTCGGGCCAACGAATTTGTGCAGGTCCTGCGGGTAACAGCAGGCGATGTCGTCCGCACTATATTGGCGCAGCAACGAAGCCTCGACCACGCGAATGCCTGCTGGCATGTATTTTGCGGACCCATCGTCGTTGTATTCAACATCGCGCCACGTTGGATATTTTTTGTTGAGAATTCCTTCTAACCAAATCGGCAGCGAAGCCATGCTCATCTGAATAAAATAGCCTGCGTGATCAATGATTTCAGTCAGCGGAGCCGTCAAAACGATCAGCTTGCCACCGTCAATAGGAGGCGCATCAACTTGTATGGTCATAAAATGCCTTTCAAATCGAAATTACGATTAAAAAATTAAGGGGAGATATTTATTTTCCGAATACTGCTTTAAATTTGGACAATAACCGATTTGAGAAGAGAAAGCCAATTGTGCGCACTAACAATTTTTCAGTGCTGGCGGAGTAAGGATACCAAAGAATCTCGCGCTTCAGGCCGAAACGATCAGTCACAATTACCTGCTCATGACAAAACCGTTTGATGCCAGGTGCGCCGTGCCGTTTGCCAATGCCGCTTTCCTTCAGGCCGCCGGATGGGGCGTCGGTCACTCCGAAACCAATTACTACATCATTCACACAGGTGAGACCCGCTTCAACCTTGGCAGCGATACGTTCGCCTTTCGCTTTATCTTTCGTCCAGACGCTGGCATTCAAACCATAAATTGAATCGTTTGCCAGGCGCAACGCTTCGTGTTCATCTTTGACGCGCATAATGGGCAGCACGGGACCGAACGTTTCCTCAGTCATGATTCTCATCGAATGATCAACGCCCGTGAGAACTGTCGGTTCAAAAAATCTGCCCGATAAATTAGGATTACGCCGCCCGCCAGTCAGAACATTTGCACCGCGCGCTTTGGCATCGCTGACGTGTTCTTCGACCAGTTCAAGCTGCTGCGGAAAAGTCATTGCGCCCACATCAATCCGCCTGTCGTCATTGGCTTCTGTGGCATCAACGCCCTGGCGCAGGGCACGGGTTTTTTCGACGACACGTTTGGTAAATTCATCGGCGATTGCTTCGTCAACATAAACGCGCTCGACCGAAATGCAGACCTGGCCGGAATTCGTAAACGCGCCCCATACCGCCGCATTCGCCGCCCGTTCAATGTCGGCATCGCGCAACACGATCATCGGGTCTTTGCCGCCGAGTTCGAGGCTGATCGGGATTAATCGTTGGGCCGCGCGCGCCGCAATTAATTTTCCGGTTTTTACGCTGCCTGTAAACGCAATCATCTCGGCTTCATCAACCAGCGCCGTGCCTGCGTCGCCAAAGCCGTTGACGACTTGCAAAATTTCCGCTGGCAAGCCTGCATTTGTGAATGCCTGCTGCAAAATTTCGCAGCCGAGTTTGGCAATTAGGGGAGTCCATTCCGAAGGCTTGACAATCACTACATTGCCCGCTATCAACGCCGGAATTGCTTCACCGATGGTCAGCACAAGCGGAAAATTCCAGGGCGTAATCATACCGATCACGCCACGCGGTTCATAATGCACTGTGACTTTTTTGTTGCGCAGCAAATGCGGCGTGATGCGTTCTGACTTAAGAAATTTTCTGGCGCTCTTTGCATAAAATGTGATGACATCACAGACATACGTTAATTCGACAATCGCTTCGATGCGCGGCTTGCCGTTTTCGGCACAAAGCAACTGCACGATTTCCTCCCGTCGTGCCAGCAGGAGATCACGTGCCGCAAGCAAAATCTTAGCGCGTTCCTTACTGCTTAATGCGCTCCATCGTGTAAAGGCAGCACGTGCTGAACCAACGGCGACACGCACATCCACAGCAGAATCAATCGCAACTTCGCCGATTTTGTTGAGCGTTGCAGGGCTGTGAATTTCGATGATTTGTTTGGATTCGATTCGTACTGATTGCGCCATAAAATTTTCCTTTAATAATCTGCTATATTCTAAGAAACTATCGCAACAATTGTAAAACTCACCTTCAACAGATCCCCAATCTTTATCGTACCGAGACCGCCTGAATACGGCGTGATGCCGAAGTCGGATTGCTTAATCGTTTCTTCGCCTGTCCCGCGTAACTGATTGCTATTGAGCGTGACTTTGACCGGAAAGGCGACACGTCGTGTGACGCCTCGAAGCGTCAAATCTCCGTTGAGAGTGAAGCTACGATTGTTGCCGGATTTTTGCAGGTTTGTCACAGAGACCGAGCGAAATTTTATGTTGGGGAAGCGGTCACTTTGCAGGACTTCGCCGTGCAAAACTTTATGAAAACCGCTCTTCTCAAAATCTTTCATGTCGGTGTCAATATTGACGAAGGATTTGGTGTCGGCGTCCAGCTCTACCAGAGTTTTCGTTTCGTCTTTTGGAAGCTGAATTCTTCCCGTGAAGTTTTTCGCGGCGACATGATGCAGCGGGTGAATTTTTTGCAGTACGCCTTCCTGCGTCAACGTAAGCGTAATTTGGCTTTGCGCGGCAATCATTGAAAATGATTTGCCAGCGGTAGACTTTTTTGAAGTTTTGCTACGTTGAGCAGAAACGCTGGTGGAGCTTGCCAGCAAAAATGTTGCTAACAAAGTTACAAGAATTATTGGGGAGAGTTTGATCATAAATTGATAAGCAAAATACACTTACTCAAAATTCTCGACTTTGCACTCTCCATTTTCAACTCCTTTGCCAAAGAATGAAAATTTGAGAGTGCAGAGTTGAGAGTCGGCTGGCAGCCAAAATGACAAAAATTATTTACTGCTTTCAACGGTTGCAGTCATCGTTTTCTTGTCTTCTGCCGCTTCAACTCCCAGCACAAATTTTGCAAAGTGTGCGTACTCGCGTTTCATTTTATCAAGCTGATGACGCGGCTCCATCAGGCTGTGTCCTTCACGCGGAAAGAAGACTAATTGTACGGGAACATTATTTTTCTTTAGTCCCATGTACAGTTCCTGTGCTTGCCCGGTTGGTACGCGAGTATCATTGCCGCCGTGCAAAATCAGGGTTGGGGTTTTCGCTTTTTTGATGTGTGCCATCGCTGATCTGCCCCAATATAAATCTGTCATGTCCCACGGCTCACCGCCGAAATATCCATCCAGGACGCTTTGCAAATCGTTCGTCGAATACATCGAATACATATTCGTCAAACCCGCGCCAACCATCACTGCTTTGAAGCGATTTGTTTGCGTTAATGTCCACGCGGTCATATATCCACCGTAACTCCATCCGGCCTGCCCTAATTTGTCAGGATCAGCGATGCCGCGTTTGATGAGTTCGTCCAGTCCCGTTTGTATATCCTGATAATCGCCGCCGCCCCAATCCTTCACGTTCGATAACAAAAACTTTTCGCCGTAACCAGAACTGCCGCGCACATTTGGCAAAAATGTTGCCCAGCCTTTGCCTGCCCAGACGTGTGCGAAATTTCCCCACGAGCCAGGAAAGCTTTGCATCCACGCACCCGACGGGCCGCCGTGAATATTGGCAATCAGCGGATAGCGTTTACCTGCTTCGTAACCAACGGGATAAATCAGCACACCTTCGATTTCCATGCCGTCTTTGCTTTTCCATTTGATGACTTCACTGCGACCGAGTGCGATGTCTTTTAATTGCGGATTGTGATCGGTGAGCTTCGTTGGATTGAAGCTGGCAGCCGATGAAATATATAGGTCGGCGGGATGCTGAACATCGCCACGCGTAAAGGCGATTTTGTCGCCGTTGCTGGTGAATGAAGCTCCGCCGATAACTGCGTCGCCGGACGAAATCATTTTCGCTTCGCCGCCAGATGCCGGGACGCTGAAGATTTGCGAAGTCGTGCGTTGGGGTGAACTGAAATACAAAGTCGCGCCATCACGCGCCCAAACGACCGATGAAAATGTTCTGTCGAAATTTGGGATGACCTGACGCGGAGCACCGCCTTCTGCGGCAATAATGTGTAAGCCTGGAAAGCCTAAATTTCCATTTTTGGTATCGCGGCTACTGAACGAAATCCATTTTCCATCCGGCGACCAGCGTGCGCTAAAATCAGGGCCAGGATTTTCATAGAGCTTGCGCGGTACGCCGCTGCCATCAGAATTAGCAACGTAAATATCGCTCAAGTTACCGTCATCAGCTTTGGTGGTTGGGTTTGCCGTGTAAGAAATTCGCTTGCCGTCAGGCGAAAATTGCGGATCGCTGAGGACAAGATCAGCTTTAATAATTTCTTTTGCTGTCACCCGCTCACTACTGCTCGCGGTATTGTTCACCTCAATCGTCCATAGATGTGAATAACGAAAATTTGTATCTACAACCTGGGCATCGTCTTTGTCTTTTTGCTTTTTCTCTTCCGTGTCAGTGAGCGGAACCTGTGCAATATACGCGATACGTTTGCTGTCAGGCGACCACGTAAAAGAGTTGACGCCAGTTTTGGAATCCGTCAGTTTTTCAGCCTCACCACCAAACGGCGAGAGCAAATAAATTTGTGGCTTGGCGGCTTCGCCTGTGCCGCGTGTCGAAATAAACGCCAGCGTTTGCCCATCGGGTGACCACGCAGGCGCAGCATCATTTTTGCCGGTAGTGAAACGACGCGATTTGCCGCCTTCGGCTGCGACCATCCAAATTTCGGTGTGCCGTTCGTTCTCTTTCATATCAGCGTAAGAAAGGGTATAGGCAATCATTTTACCGTCAGGTGAAATTGCTGTAGCGCCGACAGTTTTCAGTGCCATCACGTCGTCGTAGTTCATCGGGCGCGGCATTTGCGCACTGCCCGATAACGAAAAAAACAAAGCGAGTACACAGGTCAAAATCAAAGTTTTCATGGTGAGTTTCCTTTTGCAGAACTGTCTTTACTGCTGATAATTTGCCGGTTCGGTGGGGTGCGCGATGACCGCAGTGCCATACGCCAAAACTTCGGTTACGCCCGGGCCGATTTCGTTGGCGTCGTAACGAGCGCCGATGATTGCGTTCGCGCCAATTTCCGAAGCATGCTGAATCAGAATTTCAAATGCTTCCTCACGCGTTTGTTCGCACAACTTCGTATAAATCGAAATGTTGCCACCGACCATACTTTGCAAGCCTGCGCCAATAGTACCGAAAATTGAACGCGAGCGCACTGTGATCCCACGCACTACGCCAAGATTTTGGACGATGCGAAAGCCGGGTAATTCAAACGCCGTCGTCACCATGTGATGAGCGACAGAATAAACTGGTTTAGCAACTTGATAAGGAGCTTGTCGGACTGGGTTGTTATCCATAATTTTTACCGGTAAATTTACTGTTCTGTGACAAACCATCGTTTGCCGTTGATGAAAGTTTGCTCGCCATTGGCTTGCAGTGCATTGGTTTCGATCTGCCCATTCTCATATTTCATTTCGAGCAAAGCTTGTGAACCGTTGACATAAATCCGCCATGTTCCGGCGGCTTTTTTAGTTCCACCGGAACCGCCATTTGCACCCGGCACATAGACCGAAACTGAGCTTTCCGAACGCGCCTGAAACGTATTGTTCGCGTTGATATAAATTTCAGTTTTACTGCTGTAGCCGCCGCCACCGCCGCCACTGTTATAGCTGCTCATTTGCACTAATTTTTTACCACGCAATTTTTGCATCCATTGTTGCGCGAGCGGTGAACGGTCGTTATTGGCTGAAGGCGTAGCTGGGCTTGCTCGATTGACGGCTGTAGTGGCAGGTGCAACACTCGCGGCAATTTCGCGCAGGGTTGCCTCACGCGCATCAAGTTTAGTCAGAGTTCCGGCAGCGAACAAAACTACGGCCTTGCCACTTAGAGTAGTGGCATACATACGCATTTGCACAGGCTGATTCGTCGTCAGATTTTTTCCGGCCCAGACGCCGCGCAAGCCATTTCCGTTTTTTGTTTTGTAGCTTTGTGTTGTACCAATTTTCGTGAAGCCGGGAATTTGCGCGGCAAGCTGATCCATCTCGGCAGCAAAGCGCGGGTCTGTGACTTCAATGGGAGCCGCGATTGTCAGAAGGCGAAAATTTTCGGTTTGATCGTCGGCGGTCAAACCAGGCGGCAGGATTTGTGCGGCTTCATCGTTGCTTTCAATCTTCCAGTCCGCCGGATGCTCAAAGCTGAAACCTTGTGGATGACTAAATGTTTTTCGCGTCGTAGCGGTACGCGGTTGCGCAAAGGTCGTAGCAGTTAGAATCAAAAGGCAAACAATAATTTTTAGCAGGGGCATCGGGGTTCCTCAACTATCTTGTCTTAGATAAAAAAGGATAACAGCTAACAAAATCAATATTGCCAATATGGCGATATTGAAAACCTCATCCTCTAAATCCATCACTACCGTTCTTTATCTTGATCTAACGGTTTATTAAGTTAATCTGGGGTGAACATGACCGATAGTCTATTCTTACTTTTCTTCTGCGCTTTCCACTCCATGCCTTTTCATATAATCAGCAATATCACGGGCAAAATCTTTTGCTTCATCTTCGTCATAGATTTCATGCTTAACAGGCATTTTGTGGAGCAGGTTTTTAGCTCTAATGTACGCTTTATAGTGGTCTTCGTGTTTTGGCTTTCCAAGTAAAATATAGAGAGTACCCAACTCTGGATGTCCTTGCATTGCCGTAGCATTACCTAGCCAGGTAGTCGCTCGTTTCTGAATACTTTCTGGTTTCACGTAGTCAAGTGAAACAGGCTCTAACATATGCCACTTCTCATTTTTAAAAGCATGGTCGAACTTAATTGAGAACTCTTCTGTAACAATTTGCTTTGGTTGAAGGCTTCTATTCGCTTTAACACTTACCAGCTCTCGATGGTATGTTGACCAAACTTCTTCTTCGGTTCGCCTTTTGTCTTTTTGACGCGGATACTGCGACTCAACCATACGGTAAAAAATCTCGTTTAGTGAGTACTCTAAATTATCGGTAATCCCTGCAAGTGTAGCTCCCAGGCGAAAACTTAAATCCTCATCTGACCAAACTAACTGAAGGACGCCTTTGACATCGCTGGAAGTTACTGGGCGAAGTATTAAAGAGTCCCTATACTCCACATTTAATATTTCTACCGCACTTTCAAATTGGCGAAGCGAGCGCTTAAAATTTTCGCCGTCAAAATCTGCGAAAGTTTGTGATAAGCGTTCAAAGCGATACTCTAATTTTACGCCTAAATAAGAACAAGAAGGAGCCCACATCACAACCCCGATATTCAATGTTTCAGCGGCTGCCGGATCATGAACATACTTCACGATACTATAGGTGTAAGGAACATTACTCATAGCAAACTCCTTTGCAATTCGATTTCAAATTGATCAATATTCATTATAACGTGCTTAATGTGTTCTTGCACTTGCTGTCCCCAAAGCTGCCAGCTTTCTGGCATCATTCCCTGAATTACATCCAGGCGATTCTGAGCTAAATTCCTTACTGCCTCAATAAATGGACTCCAGTCAGGTGTAGTTCTCTTTAGCATGGAGCGAAAAATATGCCGAGAATTTATGCCGTGTTGAGACACCATCCAGGGTGATTTTTGACCAATGATCGGCAAAAGAAAACTAAAACAAAGTTCAAAGTCAAACGCTACAATTTGGTCATTATGAAGTGCAGAATTTGGTTTCCCGATGCGGCGATCAGAGTTTTGGGTAAGTAAATCAAACCCATAAATTAATGCTGCCTGCTCAAGCTCTTCCAAGCTAAAGTGAGATGTCGGGATTATTTGTCGCAACGGACGCAAATATTCACATCCAACACCTACCCCTGTTTGCAACTGAATATTATGTTCTCGAACAATTGGATTGATAAGTACCCGTGCAAAATTATTCTGGTATATTGAATCTATAGCAACTTTATTTTACAGGGGCTGCCGTAATTTTTCATCCTATAACGATTTTGCGCAGGTACTTA
>JAYSTY010000495.1:0-12208 GCA_043719385.1 Blastocatellia bacterium
CAGTTGCGGAGGCGGTACGTGGTTTTCTTTTTCATCGCAGAAAATATCTACCACGTTTCCGCTGCCGCAGCTACCCTTTCTGATTCGTGCAACAACGCCATTATGATATATAAAATGAAACGAAATAATGGCGGTACGCTTAATCAATTTGTGGAAGCTACGAGTGGGGATAGTCTAACTGGACGCTGGGAAGAATGTGATGAGATGTTCATCAGGCTGGCGCGACAGATTCGTTCCAGTTACACGATTGGCTATTATCCTGACAACACAAATTTCGATGGACGTTTTCGCAACATCAAATTGGAACTCAGTAAAAGTGGGCTGGCAAAAGTGGGGAAGGTAAACATCCAGACAAGGGCTGGTTATCACGCAATACGAAGATCAAAAACAAAATCTGACAAGTAATTGCTATGAAAAACTCTTTCCAAAAAATTATGGCGACCCTTTTGCTGGGAAGTTGCTTAATCTTTCCAGCTAAACTTGCTCAAGCACAACAATCGAAGCAAGATGTCTTGACAATCAACACTGACCTCGTTGTTACCTGGGGACAAATTAACCGTACAGACGGATCACCTTTGAAAGGGCTTGGCGTGGATGATTTACAACTATGGGAAGAAAATAAGCCGCAACAAATTGCGCTGGTAAAAGAAGGTCAGCCGCTTTCTGTTGTGCTTCTTGTTGACGGAATGGGGTGTGCTAGTTTTCCCGAAATTGAGTTTCAGCGAAGCCAGGAAGCATTGCGCCAACTTGGTGATGATGCCGAAATTGCCTTAATGGCCTGGGACTCTAAGGTCGTTCTGATGCAGCCCTTCACAAGAAATCAAGAACTTATTACTGAACGACTAAAAGATAGACTGGGATTCTTCGAGGTACTTAATGGCACCAGGACAGCGCTGCGCCCGGATCGTGATTGGCATCGTCCAGGAGATGCAATTTTTCAAGCCACACAGTATCTTGAAAAGGCTGCTTCACCCGAACGGCGCAAAGTCATCATTGTGATTTCACGATCTTATTTAGGCATGGCACAGACGTCTACTCATACTGCGGATGAAGTGAAAAAATCACTTGAGAGCAGTGGAACGACCGTTTATGCTTTACTCGAAAATGATGGAATTAAAAGGGCTTATGGAGCCTCAGATAGATATTTTTTCGCTATATCACGTGTTAGAAAATATGATCAACGACGACGACTGGCTGGCACACTTGAAGAATTTGTTAATGTTACAGGCGGCTCATTTCTCACTTCAAAAAATCAGGCTTGGCTGAGTCCGATTTCGCTGATCCCAAATGCTGAGTTTGGGAAAGAATTCGATGAGCTTTTTATTAAACTGACAAGTCTGATACGTTCCAGTTACACCATTGGCTACTATCCAGACAACACAAACTTTGATGGACGTTTTCGTCGCATCAAACTGGAACTCAGCAAAAGCGGACAGGCAAAAGCAGGTAACGTGAATATCCAAACCAGAAATGGTTATCACGCGGTACGAAAGCCAGTACCTGAAATTACGCAGAAAAATTTGCAGTAGGATGAGATGCGCCCTGGGTACGCAGGCGTCCCGCCTGCGCGTCTTCCTGCTTGTGATCTCAATTATCAGCAAAAGAATCATTGGCTAATTTCATGGCGTGTTACCAAACACCACACGCAGGCGGGACGCCTGCGTACCCAGGGAATTGCGCAAAAAATAAGGCGCGTGTATCTGATGATGCGCGTTCATTGATCCGCCGCAGAAAGCTGCACCAAAAATGATTGACGACAAACTGCAATTACTCAAAACGAAAAACGAGGCCGCCTTAAGCCGAAGCTACTGTGCCGAAAATTACCGTGGCTCAGCATTAAGGAAACGGTAGCGCCGCCGCATCCGACAAGGCTGACGTTTTCAATTCTGTCGCTACGTCGTTATCCAGGAAGCGCTGCCAGCGGTGATTCCGCAGCGTCGGGATACCGTTTTTCGCATAATCAACCAGCATCCGCGCCACAGAATCCACAATCCAGTTAAAATTTGGCTCCGTGACAGAATTAACGTCGGCATCGGGGGCCGGATTCATAAAATCAATCGCATAAGGAATTCCGTCGCGCACAGCAAATTCGACCGTATTCAAATCATAACCCAGCGCCTCGCACAGCAATAACGTATCCCGGATGATGCGGGTTTCCAATTCCGGGGGTAATTCGCGCTCCAAACGTGGGACGTAGCGCCGATTGGCCGGATCATAAATCATCACCAGCACTTCTTTCCGCCCGACACAATAACAACGCACATAGTCTTCAAATTCAATGGACTCCTGCAACGTCATACAGAGTGTGTCCGTCTCGTCGTAACATTGCACCAGCTCTTCAACCGAATGCACCTTGTAAACATTTTTCCAACCACCACCATCGAACGGCTTCAAAAATGCCGGCAAGCCGACATAGTCAACAATTTCCTGCCACTTGATCGGGAATTCAAGATTCCGCAACGAGGCATTCGTCACACCTTTGATGTAAGCCTTTTGCGGCATCAGGACAGTTCGGGGAGTCGCTACACCCAGGCGCTGCGCCAGCGAGTAGTTAAAAAATTTGTCATCGGCTGACCACCAGAACGGGTTGTTGACGACTATCGTGCCATTCAAAACCGCATGTTTGAGCAGGCCGCGATAATAGGGAATCTCGTGCGAAATGCGATCAAAGATCAACCGATATTCGCAGGCATCTTCGGCTCGCACACCGCCGGTCTTTAAATACTCAGCCGTCACGCCGGCGTTCATACTATTTATTTTTTCGATTAATGCGGGGGGAAAAGTAGTTTCCATCCCAACCAGAATTCCTATTTTCATGTTCTGGACTCCTTGTAATGATTTTTAAAATCAGTTTATTGCCATGTACAATCAAACCTGACAGATAATTTTCACATCAAAGCATAGCATGTGAAACGAGCTTTCAAGAGAAGTGCCGCAAACTTTTATGCGCTGGCGAAAAAAAAGCTGATGGATTTGCTGCCCCGTCTATTTGCAATGATTGCGTGCGGGGCTGGCAGTAGTAAAGCAGCGTAGGTTATTATGAAAGCTGTCAACCAGAATCTAAATTCTCTCCCTGTTGCTGTCAACAGAAAGGTTACCGAAAGCATGAATCTTTGCAGTTTATTAATCTCCCGTCATTCATTTTTGCGCAAAGTGCTGGTCGCTTTTTTTGCGTTAGCCCTAACTCCTGTAATTTTCAATCTGGCCTTGCAAAATGCCAAAGCTGAAAAAACTCCCACTGTAGACAAATTGGTTGAATTTGCCATCGCCAGTTACGGCGGACGCAACGCGGTTTTCCAGGTCCAGAAAAATGGCATCATCAAAAATAATCTAAAGTTAATTAACGGTGAAAATATTCGTGAAGGTCGCACGGTAACTAAATTTATCCGCAAAAATAAATTGCTGGAAGATTTGATCATTCTGGAAATTGAGTTGCCTGACACTAAATTCACGATGGGCTTTGACGGTGAAAAAACCTGGGCCACAAATAACGGCGAACGAACGGAATTAACCCCGGAACTCTCCGCCGCCTTTCGCACTTCTTATGCCCACAGCTACGAAGCGCTCTTACGTTACAAAGAAGATGGCAGCAAAATTGAATATATTGAGACGAAAAAAATCGCGTCGCTGGAAGTTGATACAATTAATTTGACGACGGCGGAAGGCGCGAAAACTCGTTATGAGGTTAGCCGTCGTTCAGGCAAAATTCTCTATCTCGAATATGAAACGACCCCCGCCACGCCGGACGCCAAACCGAACAAGTACCGCCTGCATTTTCAGGATTTCAAAATCGTCCAGAACGCAGTGGTGATTCCTTACAAAACGCTTGTTTATGAAAATGGCGTCAAGGTCGAAGAACGTAACGTGATCGAAGCCGCTTTCAACGTTCAGTTAGAGGAAAAAATATTCAAACCGGATGCTCCCGCAACGCCAGAGAAAAAAGAAGAAGCACCCGCCAAGCCTGAAACAATCAAATAATCATTGCAGGCTCACAACCATAACCCGCTCAATGCCCTGCAAATCCAGCAAAATGGTTGGCGCATTCCAAATTTTGCGATCAACCAGCGCCTGGATTTTTTCAGACTGGTCATAGCCCATCTCGCAAATAAAATGACCGCCGGATTTGAGATATGCCGGAGCTTCCAGCAACAAGCGCCGATAAAATTCCAGGCCATCACCAAAATCCGTGAGCGCAGTTTTTGGCTCCCAGTCACGCACTTCTCTTTGTAACGCTGGAATCTCCGCAGCCGCGATATAGGGCGGATTGGAAACGATCAAATCAGCTTTTGTCCCGGCTTCAATTCCGCTGAATAAATCACCCTCAATAAATGCAACCTCGTTTTGTAATTCGTGTTTCTGCGCATTGCCTCGCGCCACGCGCAAGGCTCCCGCAGAAATATCGGTCGCAATCACTTTTGCACCTTCAAGCTCACGTGCCAGCGAAATTGCAATACAACCGGAACCTGTCCCAACGTCTATGATCAAAGGCTGATTGATGCCCTGTGCCAGGCGCAACGTTTCTTCGACCAGCAATTCCGTTTCCGGGCGAGGAATCAAAACATCAGGCGTGACCATAAATTCAAGCCCGAAAAACTCCTGGCGTCCGGTGATATATTGGAGCGGTTCACCAGTAGCTCTCCGGTCAATCAATGCCTGATATTTCTCCAGTGCTTCAGACGTAAGTTGTTCGCTAAAATTGATGATGAGGTAAGTTCGATCTTTGCCTAACGCAGCGGCGAGGAGAGTTTGTGCATCCAGCAGGTCGTTGGGGACACCAGCAGCGCGGAGTTGTTGGATGGCGAGTTTGAGAGTTACAGAGATGGTTTTCATCAAAACTGATTATTGCCGAGTGAGGGTAAAATAGCAGACTGATCAATCGCACTCTCAACTCTCCACTTACAATTCTCAACTTCCGAGCAGAGAAAAAAACTCACGAAGATTTTTTACCTCTCATAGAGTGGAAAGTTCAGAGTTGAAAATTGAGAATGACTGCTTTTATTTATCTACTCTTAGACTGGCAGTACAGGGTTATGCCCCAGCCTGTTGCACCGAATCTCCCTTTAACTTCTCGGCCTGGTAATACGCCACCAGTGCGTCCACTAAATCGCCGATGTCACCTTCCATAAACAAATTCAACTGGTGCGAGGTGTAACCGATGCGATGGTCGCTGACGCGATTATCTTTAAAATTGTAGGTTCTGATTTTTTCGGAACGATCTCCGCTGCCAACTTGTGAACGACGTTCGGCGGCGATGGCATCCTGCTGTTTTTGCGATTCCAAATCATAGAGGCGAGAGCGCAAAATTCGCATCGCTTTTTCGCGGTTCTTGATCTGCGATTTTTCATCCTGCATAGAGACGACTAACCCCGTCGGCAAATGCGTCATGCGCACGGCGGAATACGTTGTATTCACCGACTGACCACCGGGGCCGGAGGAACAGAACAGATCAATGCGAATATCTTTCTGATCAATTTTCACATCTACGTCTTCCGCTTCAGGCAGCACCGCAACAGTGATTGCTGAAGTGTGAATGCGTCCGCTGGTTTCGGTTTGCGGCACGCGCTGGACGCGATGGACGCCGGATTCATGTTTGAGTTTCGAGTAAACGTGATCGCCTTCAATAATCGCTTCAGCCTTTTGAATCCCACCGAGTCCGGTTTCTGAAATGTCAGAGATTTGTAGTTTCCAACCCATGCGCTCGGCGTAACGTCCGTACATTCGCAGGATGTCGTAAGCAAACAGACAAGCCTCATCGCCGCCCGTTCCGGCACGAATTTCGAGGATGACGTTTTTGTCATCGTTCGGGTCTTTTGGCAACAACAGGGTTTTCAATTCCTCTTCGGTTTTTACACGCTTGGCTTCGACCTCCGCTAATTCCATTAACGCCAATTCTTTCATTTCCGCATCAGTAGCATTGTCGTTGATCAATTCACGCGCACCCGCGATGTCACCATCAAGCTTTTTCACCAGGCGATATTTCGCCACAATCGGATCAAGTTCGCGGTGCTGCCGGGCGATTTTGGTGTAGCGTTCCATGTCGGTCATATTCGCCGGATCGCTCATTTGCGCAGTCAACTCTTCAAAAGTTTTTTCGATAGAAGCTAATTTATCAAACATAAAAAATGGTGGTCAGTGTTTGGTGGTCGGTGGTCGGTAAATTTTTAGCGCCAGTGTTGAGTCGTTATGCGCTCCCTGCCAGCGCTTTTTCACCGACTACCGGCAACGATTCCTGCGGCTCTAATTTTAATGATTCCTGAAGCGCATGGATGGCGACTTCAAGCTGATCGTCGGAGGGTTCTTTGGTGGTCAGATTTTGCAGCCAGATACCTGGTCGCGTGATGAACGAAAAAAATGCGCCCGCTTCTTTCTTCCCTGCGATTTTGATAATTTCGTAGGAAATCCCTGCAATCAGCGGAACCAAAGCAACACGTGAAAGCAGATTCAATAACAACGAATCAAATTTTACGACCGAAAACATGACAATTGAAACGAGCATCACCAGCATCAAAAAGCTGGTCCCGCAACGCGGATGCTGACGTGGATAACGGCGAGCATTCGCCACGGTTAACTCATCTCCGGCTTCCCAGGCATAAACCGTTTTGTGTTCGGCTCCGTGATATTCAAACACGCGTCGAATATCTTTGATGAGCGTCATAATAAAAATATACGTGACAAAGAAAATCATGCGGATGATGCCGTCTACAATATTGAACGACAAGGACGGACGGACAGGTTTCATATGCGCACCAATCCAATGCCACGCTGCCAGATACCAGGGTTGATTGACGGTATTACCTAACGCCACCAGCGGCGCATTTTCCCAGCCAAAATAAACAAACAGAAAATTGGTAATTAAGAGCGGCAGCACAACGAATAGAAAAATTGAAAACCCGATACCAAACACGACCGAGCCAAACATTGCCAGACTGGTTTGCACTGTACTTGATTGTGTAGTTGCGGCTTCAAGCTGCGGATTGTCTATCACGTGCGCAGTGGTGGCGAAGGCGCCGGTTTTCGCTGCCGTTTCGAGCACAGTTTTATCCTTGCCTTCCTGCGCGGCTTCTTCAAAAGCTACGGAAGCCGAAAAGTTCAATGCCTTCACACCCAAAATCATGGAGTGAATCAAAACCGCGCTGCCCCGCAGGATCGGCACTTTCAGAATCGGGTACTTTTCGCTGAGTTTGGGCAAACGTTCGGAAATTGAAGCGATTGTTCCGTCCGGGCGACGCACAGAAACGGCGTAAGAATTCGGGGCGCGCATCATCACGCCTTCAATTACGGCCTGCCCACCAACGATGATTTCTTTGACTGCACTCATAACAAACCTCACGTAGGAAAAAATTAAAGCCACAGCAACCGCTGATTTCGATGATCGAAATCAGGCGCAAGTTTGCTGTGGCTTTAATAATAACCGCTAATGGTTGCGAAGCGATGAAATAATTACGATTGTGACGGGCAGAGCGCGGGGTACAGAAAGACTTAATTTCTCTTTCCTGAGTTCCTGTTTCAATTTTTGCAATTGCGCTTGCATAATCTGCGCTCCACAATCGAACATCTGAACTTAAGCAGTTTCTACTACTGCTTCAGTTACTGCTTCAGGTTCATTTAAATCATTCGTAACTTTCCGGCCATACTTACGCTGGAACCTTTCCACGCGTCCCGCCGTATCAATTAACTTCTGTTTGCCGGTGTAAAAGGGATGGCATTGCGAACAAATTTCGACGCTGATTTCTTTTTTGGTCGAACGCGTCACCCACGAATTTCCGCAGGCGCAATGAATTGTGACTTCTTCGTAAACTGGATGGATACCTGGTTTCACTTTAAACTCTCCTCTTGTATTGTACAGCAAACATCATTGTCTGCTGGCGTATTTAGCAATTGGCAAAGTTGACATGTCAGGTAAGACAAAATTTTGCGGCAATTGCCAAACGGGAAGCTTAACCGATGCAGATTCCCATCGTCAAGTTTTGCGTGAACACAGCGGCGAAACGAAGCAGTCTGAAAGGTGAAAAAGAACTATGGACAAGCTATTGGCAATTATCAAACGCGAATATCTGACGCGGGTAAAATCCAAAGGATTTATTATCGGGACGATTCTCACGCCGCTCCTGATGGCCGGCATCGCGTTTCTACCGATGCTGCTGTTTGGCAAAGGCGAACGCAATACCTATCGGCTGGTCGTGCTGGATCAAACCGATGACGCGACGCTTTACCAGCGAGCAGAAAAGTTCCTGACCGAAAAAAATGACCGGGGAGATCGTTTTCAAGTCACACGGGAAGTGATTGCCGCTGACCAGCTCGAAGCGCGGCAACAACAGTTAAATCAGGAGATCAAAACCGACAAGTTAGGCGGCTACGTCATCTTCCCCACTGACGTGTTAGAGAGCGGGAAAATTTTACAACGGGCCAAAAACGTCAATGACTTTTCCCTCCTTAACCGCATCCGCAATGCTTTCAATCAAGCCGTCATTGAACAACGAATGATGCGTGCGGGGATCAGCCCGGAAAAGGTCAGCGCCGTCAGCAAAGATATTCAAATTGACCTCATTAATGATCGCGGTGAGCAGGAAGCTCCAATGTCGAAATTCTGGCTGCCCTTTCTACTTTCAATAATTCTTTATATTTCGACGTTGGTCTATGGCATGTATGTGATGCGTGGCGTGATCGAAGAAAAACAATCGCGCATCATCGAGGTGTTGTTATCATCCGTCAAACCTTTCCATTTGATGCTCGGCAAAGTAACCGGGATTGGCCTGGTTACTTTGACACAGGTCGGAATCTGGGTCGGTTCCATGTTTATTATCAGTGGCCTTGCCGCCGCGCAGGCATTGGCGTTTGGCGATTTCAAAATTCCCCGGATCCCTATTTCGCTGCTGCTCTTTTTCCTGCTTTACTTTGTGCTTGGTTATTTTCTGTACGCTACGTTGTATGCCATGGTCGGCGCGATGGTTTCCAGTGAAGAAGACGGACAACAGGCGCAAATGGGAATTACCATTTTGTTGGTCGTACCCTATGTCCTTTCTTCATTTGTTTTGAGCAAACCAGATGGAGTTACAGCAACGGTGCTTTCCTTAATTCCCTTCTTCAGCCCCATCCTGATGTTTATGCGGATCGCCGTCCAGCAACCTCCCTGGTGGCAAATTGTGCTTTCGCTTGTGCTGTTGCTGGGGACAATTTTAGGAGCCGTGTGGGTAGCCGCAAAAATTTATCGCGTTGGAGTGCTAATGTATGGCAAACGTCCGTCGTTGCCGGAATTGATCAAGTGGTTGAAATATACCTGAAATGCAGAAGCCTGCACGCAGTAAGGGCGAAAAACACACTTACTGCGTGCGTGTTTCCGCAACGTGATTAGTGTTAGTTTGGATACGAGGCACCTGCGCGAACGACTCGAATCTGATGATCGGTAAATTTGAAATGTATGCCGGGTATTTCGGTTTTTGGCATGTGACACGAAACGCAATCCTGCCTGGCTTTGGGGCAGACAATAATTTTTGTTTGCGTTTTTGCAGCCTGCTTTTCCGGCTGATGACAGGCCAAACATTTCGTATCGTAAAAAGCTTTGCCTGACTTTATTTCTTCGTGCGGATTATGGCAGGCGGTGCAGCTAATGCGTTTGTCTTTGTAGTCGTAACATTTGCTATTAAAAATTCGATACGGTTGAAAGCGGACGTTCTCGACGCCGCGCACACCCATCGTTTGCACCTGAATCCATGAACGATGACACGCCCCGCAAAATTGTGATTGCCCTTCGGTGTCAAAATGCCCCGGATTCAAAATCGCCTTGTCGCCCAAGCGCTCCGTCGCCCCGTCTTTAGGCTTCGTTTTCATCAAGGCCACATGTTTTTCGCCTGCGCCGTGACAGCCTTCGCAGGTAACTCCCATCGTCATTTTATCCAGTTGCAACTGCCCCTGGCTGATGGCTGCGGTGGCGTGACAACTAAAACAATCTTTGACTGATTTTGCATCCAACACACGCCCCAAAGCCGCTTCCAGCGAATTCGGAACAGCGCGTGAAGCTCCCAGCGTAAAATCAAGGCCGCCCGTTGCGTTGTAAAAACTGATCCGGCTTTCGAGCAATTTTCCGTTGTGTTCCAGCACATAAGTTTGCCCGGCTTTGCCCTGCCCGAAAACATACAAAATTGGCACGCTCAACGATTCTTTGCCATCGGTCACCGAGTAAATACTTTGTTCACCGTTGCGTCTGATCGAATAGGAATATGCTCCGTTTTTGAAGGTTAGTTCTTTGTGTTGTTTCAGGATGCGACTTGTGGCAGAGGTTTCGAGCGCCATGCCCATTGGCGTCATTGGTTGTGTCGTGGCTTCATTATGACATTCGGCACAAGCTGCGTTGCCGGCATAACTGGCGTTCGCCGGCGCGTGAGTCGGGCGCCAGTCAGGAGCGGGGTCGAAGGATTTTAATGATTGATTTTGACTTTGCGGACGGAGCGGAAGCAGGAACAAACCCGGCATAGTTACGATAAAAAATAGCTTGCACAAATGTTTGCATTTGCGTTTGTTCATATCTGTTCACGCGAGACATCGAAACGGCAAAACGGCGACAGGGCGAATGGGCGTAAAAACCCTAATCGCCGTATCGCCTCTTCTCCTCATCGCCACGTCGTTCTTTATTCAGGCAACTATATTTTCTCCACTTCCACCAGCGCATCATAAAACGTCGCCGCTGCTCCCAAATCCGTCAGTCCCTGCGAAGTCACATCATTCGCGTTTGTGCCGTCGCTCGTTAATTTCTTCCACCAAACTGACAAGGCGATAACGACGCCGTTGCGAGCTTTGTCGGTGATTCGCGCTTTGGCGGTGAACGATCCACGATCATTGATAATCTTCACGCGGTCGCCTTCCTTGATGCCGCGCACGCCAGCGTCATCGGGATGAATTTCGAGGAAAGGTTCTTTTTCGGCTTTGATAAAGCTCGGCAAATTGGCAAAGCTCGAATTCAGAAAGTTATGCGCGGGTGGAGAAATAATCGCCAGCGGATATTTTTCTGCCAGCTTTGGCGCAGTCTGCACAGATTCACGCGGTGCGATAAATATTGGCAACGGGTCCATTCCCTGCTGCGCTAACGTCTCGCTGAAAAATTCACATTTGCCCGATGGCGTCGGGAAATTCCCTGCTGCAAATGGCGCGTAAATTTCCGGCACATGCAAACGCTGCCAGCCTTTTATTTTCAATTCGTCAAACTCAATTCCCTGCATTCGCGGATGTTCGGAAGATAACGCCTGACGCCCCATTTCTTCATCGGAATCTTTAAAACACGGATCAGTAAAACCCATGCGTTCGGCCAATAAGCGAAAGACTTCGCTGTTGGGTTTAGCTTCGCCGATTGGAGCAATCGCCGGATTATTCGCCAGCACGTACATATGACCATAGGCTTTATGCAGGTCAAATTGTTCGAGTTGCGTCGTCGCAGGCAAAACAATGTCGGCGTAATCTGCCGTGTCGGTTTGGAAGATTTCATGCACGACGGTGAACAAGTCTTCACGTGCGAATCCGGTTTTTACTTTGCCTGAATCGGGCGCAATGGCTACGGGGTTGGAATTGTAAACATAAAGCGCTTTAATCGGCGGATCAAGCGGCGTTAGTGTGTCGGTAGGAAATGATCCGGCTTCGTACTTTACTGTGCGTAATTGTCCGAGCAGCGCATCACCAATCGCCGACATGTTAATCGTGCGCGTTCCCGCCGGAATAAATTCTGGATGTTCCAGCGCGTTGTTGTTAATCGCAAAAGTTCCCGAACTTGACAGCAAAATCCCGCCTGCCGCATCGCGCCATGCACCCACCAGCGCAGGCAAACAGGCTACTGTCCGCACCGCCATCCCGCCGCCGGCGTGTCGTTGCATGCCATAATTCAAGCGAATTACTGACGGCGTTGTCGTGGCATATTCACGCGCTAATTTGACAATAACCGCTTCGCTCAAGCCGGTAATTCCCGCGACTTTTGCGGGTGGATAATCCATCACTCGTTCTTTGAGCAGTTCATATCCCAGCGTGTATTTATCAATGTAATCGGCATCAATCAGATTTTCTTTGATGATGACATGCATCATTGCCAAAGCCAGTGCGCCATCAGTTCCGGGCATTATCGCCAGATGCTCGTGGCATTTTTCGGCGGTTAGGCTGCGATAGGGATCAATGGCGATCAGCTTTGCGCCGCGCCGTTTCGCCTCCAGGATTTTCGGCATCAGGTGAA
>JAYSTY010000496.1:0-5065 GCA_043719385.1 Blastocatellia bacterium
ACAATCCAGCCTTTCCACATTTCGTGCTGCAAATTTAAAAACCAGCTTTCGCTGTATTGCGTCTTGATCGTGGGATTGACGACAAAACCCGTTGGGCGAATCGCGTTCTGTCCGGCGGGCGTATTGACTCCGCCCTGCGCATTTAATCCACGCGCAAAATCTGCATTGAACGGCACTGGAATGCCGTACAAAATTTTCGTGCCGATCTTATTTGACGGTTGCACGACGCCCTGCAAAGCGTCCGGGGGCAGCGCACGTGCGCCAGAAATTGATTGTCCGTGATGCGGTTGATACGCCAGGCTGAATCCTGCGCGAATCGCCGATTTACCATCACCAAATGGATCGTAAGCCAGTCCGATGCGGGGCGAAAAATTTGTCTTTTCAGGCTTATAAAGTCGGTCTACGCGTGTCAGGCTTGCGCTCGCTAACCGTTCACGAAAATTAGTTCCCTGACCAAAAACAATCGAAGACAACCGCCCTTCTCTTTCATGAACATCACCCAGATAATCGTGACGCAAGCCGAGATTCAAATTAAGTTTGGCATTGACCTTCCAATCGTCCTGAAAGAAAAGCGCCGTCTCATGTTGCGCAAAATAACGCGGGAAATTCGTCCGCTTTCCGGTGTTCGGATCCACCGTCAAAGTTTGCCTGAAAGGTTGATCGGCAATAAAACTGGCGATGCTGGTGAAGGTGTATGATCCCGCATCCGGCGGCGCAATTGACAGCCCCTTGAACAAACGGCGGAATTCACCACCCACGCGCAGCGCGTGATGCCCGCGATCCAGCGTCAACACATCACGCAATTCATAAGTACGAATCTTCGTTGCGCTATTGAAGAAATCGCCCCAGCCTGCCGTGAAACCCGTGACCGTAATTTGCGGCACGACTGCATCGTCAGTACCACGATTGGTCGAGATCGTTTGAAACGCAAAACGTGCATCATTCACCGCACGATTCAAAACTTTTGTGTAGCCCAGATTCGTATTTGAAAATGTTCCCGCGTATGCGCCCTTCATTCCACGCAGCACACGCCCCAAACCCGCTTGCGCTACGGAACCGCTGGAGCCTCCGTTATTATCCGCCTGATTTTCAAAAATATAGCGTCCATAAATTTTGTCTTTGCCTTCATTGAACGAATGATCTACGCGCCCCAGAAATTGATTGAAGCGCACAAAATCATTGAGCGTCGTGAAAACCGTTCCGTTCGTAGGGATGAATTGCCCGTTGCCAATGCTCAAACAATTATTACTGGCAGCCGTGCAAGCCGCGACTGTTTGCGGTGCAGGCGCGGCGAATTTCGTAAGCAATTGATTGGCGATGCTATTCGGCGCAGTACTTTTGACATAATCACGCAACTGCGGGGTTTCGACTTGAAACGATGAAGTACGACCGGAAGCATTGCGTGTGCCTTCGTAGCTGCCAAAGAAAAAAGTTTTGTCTTTAATAATCGGGCCACCCATATTGCCGCCGAACTGATTGAAAACCTGGGGCGGCCTGCTGGTCGCAAAAAAGTTACGTGCATTGAGTGCCGCATTCCGATGAAATTCCCACAGGCGACCATGAAACTGGTTGGTTCCGGTCTTTGTGCGCAGGCTGATGACAGCTCCGTTGCCGCGCCCGAATTCACTGGAAAAATTATTCGTCTGGATTTGGACTTCTTCGATAGCTTCGATGCTTGGCACAATCGCTGGCTCGCCGGAATTGTTGGAATTGGAATTCATCGCGCCGTCCAGCACATAATTATTTCCACGATAACGATTGCCGTTGACTGTGACTACGGGCGAGCTTGTGAGCTTCGTAGAATTCGCTGTGCCGGGAATAAATGTAGCTCCGGCACTGAGCTTGGTCAGCGCAAAAACATCACGTTGCGGAATCGGCAATTCAGAAATTTTGCGCTGATCCAGTGAATCCGACACGCGCCCTTCCGTAGCGATTTGCACCTGCGCACCGCCGCCTTCAACGTTGACAACTTCCTGCAAATCTCCAATTTCAAGCTTGATAGAAATTTCAGAGGCCTGCCCCGCATTCAAACGAATCGTGCGCTGCTCGAAAGTTTTGAAGCCTGCGACACGTACAAAAACCGTGTACGATCCCGGCGACATTCCCGCCAGCAAAAACGCTCCGTGATCATCCGTAGTCGCCGAGCGCGTTTGCCCTGTCTCATTATTTTTTGCCACGACGGGCGAAGCAACTACTACATTGCCAGTAATGTCAGCAACCGTGCCTCTGAGCGTGGATTCAGTGAGTTGAGCGAAACTTGACAAGGAAAGAAAAATTAAGCCCAGCAAATTAGCAATAAGACAGATTCGAGGCGATAGGTTTCGTTTCATAAACTAACTCAGCCGATTGAATAACGGGCGCTTTGAATATTTAGGTAAGGTGTTGTGCAATCGGGAAACTATCACGCACATTAAATCCTGTCTTGGACTTAGAGTTTCACAAAAGAATCAGACTTTAGGTGGAGTCGAGTAAGGTGCATGGAAGGTAAGAATCAAGAAAACAATTTTCTGAACAGAACCCCAAAGGGGTGAAAATACAATAGCCCAGGGTGGAACCCTGGGTAAGGCAGCAACAGAACCCCCAAGCCCTGAAAGGGCGGAATAAATTATCTCGCCCTTTCAGGGCTTGGCCCTGACGATCCACTCAACCCAGGGTTGCACCCTGGGCTATTGTATTTCGCTCCGTTGGAGCTTTGTTCGGAAATTCTTTTTCTTATCAACTATATTTTTATGAATTCTTCATTAATCCAGATGTACCAACCCGCGTTGAATCGCAGTAGTCGTCGCCTGCGTGCGGTCAGTGACCCCAAGTTTGCTGAGGAGAGAGTTGATGTGCGATTTAACCGTCGCTTCGGAAATTTTTAAATCACTGCCAATTTCTTTGTTGCTTTTGCCGCGCACAATTAATTCGAGAACCTGCAATTCGCGTCCGGTTAATGGCTCGACGGAGAAGCGTTCGGCGAGGCGTTCGGCAACGGCTGCCGGAATTCGTTTTTGTCCGGCGTGAACCATTCTGATGGCTTCGGTCAGGTCTTCAAATGAGACACCTTTCAAAAGATAGCTTTGCGCTCCGGCCTGCAAAGCACGAAAAATATCTTCGTCACCATCGTAAGTTGTCAGGACAATAATTTTTGCATCGGGCGTAATTCGCCGGATGTGATTGATCGCTTCGACGCCGCCAATTCCCGGCATGCGCAAATCCATCAGCGTGACATCAGGCGCGTGCTGCTTGAATAAATCAACTGCCTGCTGACCGTCGGAGCCTTCCGCAATCACTGTCAAATAATCTTCGGTATTGAGCAACGCAACCAATCCCTGCCGCACGATTTGGTGATCGTCAATGACCATGACACGAATTTGTGGAGATGAATTCATTGATTTTCCTTTATGTAAAAACATTAGGGGATATGCTACTTTGAATTAACCTTACTAATGCAGCATTTTTTAAATTTCTTACCACTACGGCATAAACAAAGATCATTTCGTCCTAATTTTTTTCTTTTTTTGCTTTCCATGAAAATTTTCTGGAAATCTTTTGGGCTTAGAAAATTTGAATCTGATAAATCTTGGATTAAAGTATCCATCTCATCAGATTGTTGCCATTCAAAATCATAACTTATGCCAAATCTAACTCTTAAGTTTCGAGGGTCAACACAAATACCATGCCAAGATTTATCTTTTAAAGAATACTTCCTACGAATACAGTGATCGTCCAATCGAGGCCTCGCAATCGAGAGAGAATCTCGGTTTAAGTGAATTGTCAAACCAGTTTCTCCCTTCCCTATTGATAAAGTAAGGTCGTGGTGCTTGCCATCTTTTCTGTGCAATCGCACGAGGTAATCTATACCATTATTAATCTCATTAATTGTTAGACTACCAAGCGTCAGCAGCATAAATCCAAGTTCAATAGTGCCTATATCTTCCTGTTTTTCTATATCTCGAATTAACTGACCAAAAACTGTATCTCGATATTTGGTTAAAATACCCTCAGGAGTTTTTACACCTGAAAAACTATCACGGCGAGTCATCATTGCGAGGTCAACATCCGCACAAATATCATCACCTAATTGAATGAACGAATATTCATCATCGAACCATAAATTTTGCTTGAGATGGTATGAGAGAATAGTAATTTCGTGGGTTGAAATCACCTTACTAGTATATTCTGTGCGTCTTTTGATATAGCTTAATAACCGTAAAGGAGATGGAAGCATTTCTGTCATAACATCGAGGAGAAATATATCCATTACAAACGGAGCCATAATTTTATCAGTTACTTGATACTGTAAAAATTGTTTCGCCTGAAAACTCAATGCAGGGTAATGATCAGAAACTAAGCAAACAACATATATCTCCTTCAATTCTCGACAAAGTTTTAATTCGTTTCCCTGCGCATCCAGAAGTTTGTAAGTTTGATTTTCTATAAGTTGTGCACATGAGTAGCCTTGCTCATATGCATCTTGTACAGCTTTTTTGAAATCATCCTTTAGCGAACTATCATTACCTTTACGAGAAGCTATTGTTAGCTTTTTAGATTTTGCCTGAAGAATAATTGCCCTATTCCCGTATACAACCAAAACATCTATTTCACCCACAATAATCTTCTTTGAACCCACTATGGTTATGTTAGTAAAAACCCGCTGCTTCCCAAATACTCCCCTAAGTCGTTCGGCTGAAAATTCTTCCGTAAAGTCACCCCTGTTCTGCATGGCGAGGTTTTTATAATCTGAATCTGCATTAAACCAAAAGAAAGGGGTTTCATAGAATGCTTCAGCTAAACCATATCCTTGAAAAAGCAAGTAATCCGAGTTATTTAATTTTAAAACTGGATAGGCATTAGTAGGATTGAAGTCATCTAGTGCTGAAAACGTATTTTGGCACGATTCAAATAAGGAAACGAAAGATTCAACCACATTTTTAGCAATCGTTTGATCAAGACGCGCCTCCGTAGAAACCTCGTCTATCGTAAATGTGAATACTGGCAATAAAGTCCATTCTTGAGGCTCTAAATTGAGAAGATTCCCAAGCAAGGATTCAGAATGACAAATTAACATCCGTGCTTGGGA
>JAYSTY010000497.1:0-2091 GCA_043719385.1 Blastocatellia bacterium
ACGCATCGCGCCATTTTTCGAGCACGTCATCGCCAATGAAGGGGGCTATTGATGCCAGGTGATTTTAAGCAGCAATTGCTCGCAGCGGGGAAAGTCCCGGAAATAATTCGCCATCCATTTGTCCGTGGCATTGCGGATGGCAGCTATCCCAAAGAAGCATTGCATTTTTATGCGCAGGAATTAATTGCCCTCGCGGCAAGTTTTCCCGCCCAACTGGCAACACTTTTCGCACGCTGTGATAACGAAAACGCACGGCAGGTCATCCTGCAAAATTTATTGGAAGAAGAAGGTGTAGTTTCATTCGGGACAGCAACCGGATTAGTAATTGATCCGCAACGACGGCACACCGCACTGGGCGCGCGCTTTCTCAAAGCGTTCGGAGTAGACAATCCAACCAGCCCCTCACCCACCGGGCAATGGCTGACCAATGAATTGCAGGCCGGGCGCTGGCTCGGCCCCTTTGCCTATTTAAGTATCGGAATAGAAGCCAATATTCCGGCTACTTTTCGCTTGCTTTACGAAGGATTGCATACGCATTACGGCTTGTGCGATGAGGAGTTGGAATTTTTTATTGAACATTTCAGCGCCGATGAAAGACACGCAGAACATGGCGCAGCAGTAGCAGCCACAGCCGCCACCACCGCAGCCGCACGCCTTGAAGCCTTAGCCGGAGCGCAGCGTGGCGGTCAGGCCTGGCTGCATTTTCACCAACGACATGCGCGACGACTGCGCAATCACCGGACAGCCAGAGCCTGATGCACAGAGAACTTTTTAAAATTCTGACCTGCTTCCCTTTTCGTATCTTCGCCCTGCTTCCGTGCGCCTGGCGATTTGAGGCGATGCGTCGTTTAGCACGATTTTCATGGCCGGTTTTTCGTCTTGTAGAGCATTCTAAAATTTTCATCTTACCGCTGCACAACTATCGTGACCTTGCTTTGAAGCTGCCACTGCACGCGCTCATTCGCTACAACATTCCTTTTAAAACTGCACTAAATATCTCTCCCGCCAACCTCCTTGAAGCAAACAGTGGAGTATTGATTCTCACCTGTCACCTCACGATGAATCGTTTTTTCATTCGCTGGTTATGCGATCAGGGAAGGCGTGTCAGCGTCGTGACGATCAATCCGGCACCTGAAGAATATATGGGTTGGGATTATCCGGTCGAGGCAATCAAGCCCGATGCGAACTCTCTTTTTCAAATTCGGAGGCGGATAAAAGAAGGGCAAATCGTTTTCCTCCCCACCGACAACCCTGCACTAACAAACATTCACACACACGAAGTAAATCTGGGTAATGAAAGTTTTTACATCGCAGGAAAAGTGCTTGAGTTTATTGAAAAAACATCGCTGCCAGTCTTTTTTGGGGTAGCTAGTGTTTCCCCGGATGGTCAGATCATTGTGAAACTTGGCCGACCTTCAACCACCGATTCAGAAATCGCCATCAATGAATTCTGTCAATTTCTAGCTACTGTATTTACACAGGAAGCTGATGCAACTCAAACCCCGCAAGAAAAATTAGTTATTTCAGGAAGAAATTAATCTGCCCCCAAGCGTCAATTTTTCCTGCGAGTATGAATAGCAAACCTTTTTTGCGCTGCCCTACATAACCAGAGGCGTATCAAATGAACAATATTTTTCAATTTTCAATTTGTAAATTCAACCTCATCATTTTGCTACTGGTAAGCTCTTGCGCCTGCTACCAGATTCTGGCGCAATCAGTCCCAAAGCCCACCAATGAAACCAGCGCAAAAGATTACGAAGCGCTCGTCAACCTCGCGCTCGAACAGGTAAAAAATAAAGACGTTGCTAAGGCGATTGAGAGCTGTTCACAAGCAATCCGTTTGAAAGATGATCGCATTGAAGCATATTTCGTGCGCGGTATGATCTATACAAAAACACGTTATCAACCCAAAGACGCGCTCGACAGAATGCTCACGCCAACGGGCGGGCAAAACAATCACCTGGCGGAAGCCGACTTTACCAAATGTGTCGAAATCGCTCCCACATTTCAGCAAGGATTTCTTTACCTTGGAATGGTTCAGCTCAAAACTAAATCGTATGACGAGATGGCGCTTCCGATTAAAAATCTTGC
>JAYSTY010000498.1:0-12184 GCA_043719385.1 Blastocatellia bacterium
AGCCGGCCCGCCGTCGCGCCATACAGCACGGTGTTGCCGATGATCGTGTTCTCGTTCGACTGCAGCGGCGACGACACCGGCGGCCGCACCACGATCAACCCGCCTGACAGGCCCTTGCCGACATAGTCGTTGGCGTCGCCGGACACTTCGAGCTTCAGCCCCTGCACCGCGAAGGCGCCGAGCGATTGTCCCGCGGAGCCCTTCAGCCGCACGGTGATGTGGCCCTCCTTGAGGCCGGCCATGCCGAAGCGGCGCACGATCTTGGACGACAGCTTGGTCCCGATCGCGCGATGCGTGTTCCGGATGTTGTAGGCGAGCTGCATCTTCTCGCCGTCCTCGAGCGCGCGGCGCGCGTCCTTGATCATCTGCTCGTCGAGCGTCTCGGGCACCGGGTTGCGGCCATCGAGCGCGCAGTAGCGCGGAAACTCCCCGGGATCGGCCATCACGAGAATCGGATTCAGCGTCTTCGATTCTTTTTCGCGGCGGCTCATTTCCTTAAACATTTCGTTCGCCACGTTTTCGGTGACTTCCGACCAAATGGCGACGACTTTGTTATAGCGTTCGCCGTTCGTGATGACGCCGTCTTTGTATTGTTGCTCGACCTTAATCACTTCAGCATCAGCATCGCCCACAATGCGTGGTTTATTCGGCGGCGTCACCATATCGTCAACGCCGATGGAAATTCCTGCTTTAGTAGCGAACGTAAAGCCAAGCGTTTTCAACTCATCCAGCATCGTCACGGTCAATGGATGTCCGTAACGCAGGTAACAAAAACTGACCAGGCTGCCGAGGCCTTTTTTCTTCATAATGCCATTGATATAAGGCATTTCTTTCGGCAGCGCGTCGTTGAAAATCACGCGCCCGACAGTAGTCTGAATCGTGCGAACCTTACTTTCCTGGACAGTCGCTTTAATGATGTCCTGTGAATCGCGTTCGCTTTCGAGGTTAATGAATTCGCCCGTGAAACGAAGTCGAATCCGGGTTTGCGTCGTGACTTCTTTCGCATCAAGCGCCAGCAGCACATCATCAGTACTGGAAAATGCGCGGCCTTCACCTTTGGCGCCATCAGCCGCGAGCGTCAGGTAATAACAGCCCAACACGATGTCCTGGGTGGGAACGGCGATTGGCTGACCGGAGGCTGGCGATAAAATATTATTTGAAGCCAGCATCAGGACACTTGCTTCAATTTGCGCTTCGGGCGAAAGCGGAATATGAACCGCCATTTGATCGCCGTCAAAATCTGCGTTGAAGGCCGTACAGACAAGCGGATGAATCTTGATCGCTTTGCCTTCGACCAGGACAGGCTCAAAGGCCTGAATGCCTAAGCGGTGCAGCGTTGGCGCACGATTGAGCAACACAGGATGGTCTTTGATAACTTTTTCAAGAATATCCCACACGACCTCTTCCTGCCGTTCGACTAATTCTTTGGCCTGCTTGATCGTAGCGGCGTGATTTTCAGCCTCAAGTCGGTTGTAAATAAACGGCTTGAAAAGTTCTAACGCCATCTTCTTCGGCAAACCGCATTGATGCAGTTTTAATTCAGGCCCGACGACGATGACGGAACGACCGGAATAATCTACGCGTTTACCGAGCAGATTCTGGCGGAAGCGTCCCTGTTTACCTTTGAGCGTATCAGACAAAGATTTCAGTGGACGATTATTCACGCCACGCAGCACGCGCCCACGACGACCATTATCGAATAACGCGTCAACGGCTTCCTGGAGCATGCGCTTTTCATTCCGCACGATGACTTCAGGCGCTTTCAATTCAATCAGCTTCGACAAACGATTGTTGCGATTGATCACGCGGCGATACAGATCATTCAAATCCGAAGTCGCAAAGCGTCCACCATCCAGGGGAACCAGCGGGCGGAGTTCTGGCGGAATAACCGGAATCACATCCAGGATCATCCACTCCGGCTTGTTACCGGATTTACGGAACGATTCCACGACCTTTAGACGTTTGGAATACTTGAGCTTCTTTTGCTGACTCGTCTCCGTCTTCATTCTTTCGCGGAGGTCTTCTGACAGTTCGGCGATTTCCGCTCTGGACAACAAAATCTTGATTGCCTCAGCACCCATCCGCGCTACTTCGCTATTGAATTTGCCAGGAAATTCCTGGATCAACTGGCGATAGCGATCATCAGCAATCAGTTCGCGTTCTTTGAGTGGCAGGCCAAGCTCTTCAAGTTCTTTGGCATCCGCAATGACGATGTAGCTTTCAAAGTAAAGCACCTTTTCAAGCTCGCGCAGCGGAATATCCAGCAGATGCCCGATGCGTGATGGCAGTCCTTTGAAAAACCACACGTGCGAGCAGGGGCTGGCCAGTTCGATATGCCCCATGCGTTCGCGGCGAACTTTAGCCTGCGTGACTTCCACGCCGCACTTGTCGCAGACGACGCCCCGATGTTTCATGCGCTTGTACTTACCGCACAGGCATTCCCAATCGGTGACTGGCCCGAAGATGCGCGCACAGAACAATCCGTCGCGCTCCGGCTTAAAAGTCCGATAATTGATTGTTTCCGGTTTGGTCACATGCCCATGCGACCAGGAGCGGATTTTTTCTGGCGAAGCAAGACTAATGCGAATCGCTTCAAGATGCGGTGTAGCCGCTTTTTCTCCAGTTAATCTATACATTTGACTTTATTCTCCAAATTGCGGACAAAAAATCAGTCCGAACCCTGAACTAAAAATTTTGCGGCATTAAGCCCTTAGAATTTCGCCTGGCGACATTTGATTAGGCGGCAGATGCAACCATTCTTCCTGCACATACTCACGTACTTCAACTGGTGCATCTGCGGCTAAATAATTACTTTCTAAATCCGGCGGCAATTCGCCACCAAGTTTTTTTAAAGCAACTAACAAGCTTTCTATCTGAGCAGGATGATCAGTCCGCCACAAGCGAGTGATGATGGCCTCTTTTGCTTCTTCGATTCCGGCATTGGCGAGTTTATGCGCCAGCCACGGAAACTCAGGATAATCTCCAGCGAGTGCGTCAAGCATACAGGGAACTCCTGATTTTGAACCCAGTAACAAAAGCATGACTGCGGCCTGAACTTTAGCTTTAGCGTCCGTAGTTGAGGCAAAAAACTTTTCAATTTCTTCGATAGCTGTGGCGATCAGTTGGTAAAATCTTTCGGCTACGAATAGCCCTAAATCAGGGTCTTCAACAGCCTTAAGAATCGGCTCGGAAAATTCGCGGACGACACTAACGCTCTGATCTAAAGCTGGAATGAGAATGTCTGGCGAGTTCGACTGCAACTCTTCCATCAATTTGTGAAGACTGACTTTTTCACTCATATAAACTTCAGAACCGTTTCAGCACCTTAATCATTCCCCTGATTATTGCATTAGCTGGAATAATAAAAATACTTCTATCAGTGTGTCCCGCTTCTACTCGAACACCACTATCGAACGCATCCGCGACAGCAAAACTAATAGCAAACTGTTGTTTGTCGCCAAAAACTCCAATCAGCATCAGCTGTCCGGCAGAAACATTGCTTGCCAACTCAGTCAGAAAGATATCGCCCTTATCTCTGGCAAACGTTGTACTCTTTCCACTTCCAAATCGGATCGTGTTAAGAAATACAACCTCTCCAACTAACAGATTCTCAGGATTGAGCCTGGTTATTCCGGCTAAGCCTTGAGAGTCGGTAAAGTGGGTAACGATTCGTGTTTTGCCCATCGCCTGTGCTGAGTCAAATTACCACGACTCATAACCCACCTCACTTCAGCTTTTAAGCATCCTGCGTTTCGCGTTGCCGTAATTCAACGTCGAGACACAGCGATTGCAATTCGCGGATCAGCACGTTGAATGATTCCGGCAAGCCTGGTTCGAAGTCTGTTTCGCCTTTGACAATGGCTTCGTAAATTTTCGAGCGTCCTGTCACGTCATCAGACTTCGCCGTTAAGAGTTCCTGCAACGTATGCGCCGCCCCATAAGCCTGCAACGCCCAGCATTCCATTTCGCCGAAACGCTGACCGCCGAATTGCGCCTTGCCACCGAGCGGCTGTTGCGTAATTAAGCTGTATGGTCCAATGGAACGAGCGTGAATCTTATCGTCCACCAGATGCGAGAGTTTGAGCATATAGATGTAACCAACGCTCACCTTCTGCTCAAATACTTCACCCGTCATACCATCAAACAGCGCCGTCTTACCCGATTCGTTAATCATATCGGGATAGCCTTCGCTGGTTAACTGGTCAGCCGCCTGACGCAGGAAGCGCTTGATTTCAGATTCAGCCGCACCGTCAAAAACTGGCGTAGCGAACTTCATGCCAAGCACATTGGCAGCCCAACCCAAATGGGTTTCAAGAATCTGACCAACGTTCATGCGCGAGGGAACACCTAACGGATTGAGAACGATTTCAACCGGAGTTCCATCGGGCAGGTACGGCAAATCCTCTTCAGGCAGAATACGCGCAATGACACCTTTGTTACCATGACGACCGGCCATCTTATCGCCTACCGAAAGCTTACGCTTCATGGCGATGAAGACTTTGACCATCTTGATCACGCCGGGCATTAACTCATCACCCTTTTTGAGCTTGTCAACTTTATCCTTGAACAGATGATCGAGAATTGCAATTTGCCGATCAGTCCGCTGTTCCAGGTCTTTAATTTCAGCCCCGACATCTGAGCGTGCGCCCGCAACCACCGCTTTCTTGAGGGCGGCAAAATCAAACTCCTGCAAAATTTCGCGCGTGAGCTTGGTTCCCTTTTCCGCGTACACTTTGCGGTTATGAACTAAGTCTTCTTCGAGCTTACGACCTTCCAGCAGTTCGTAAACTCGTTTGTTGCGCTCTTCGTGCAAAATACGAATTTCATCATTGAGATTTTTCAGCAGCTTTTCTTCTTCTGCCGACTCAATTGCCATACTACGCGCATCTTTGTCAGCGCCTTTACGAGTAAAGACTTTGACATCAACGACTGTTCCCTCAATGCCTGGCGGACAGGTCAAAGAAGCATCGCGGACATCTCCGGCTTTTTCACCGAAAATAGCCCGTAACAATTTTTCTTCGGCGGTCAGTTGTGTTTCACCTTTCGGCGTCACTTTACCAACCAGAATTGAGCTTGGCTTGACATAAGCGCCGATGCGGATAATTCCACTTTCATCGAGATCACGCAGCGCAGCTTCACCAACGTTGGGAATATCGCGGGTGATTTCTTCCGGTCCCAGCTTGGTGTCGCGGGCTTCGATTTCCAACTCTTCGACGTGAATCGAAGTGTAATAATCGTTCTTGACCATCTTCTCAGAGATCAAAATCGCGTCCTCGAAGTTGTAACCGCGCCACGGCATAAACGCGACCAGCACGTTACGACCCAGGGCAAGTTCGCCGCCTTCCGTACAAGGGCCGTCAGCAATGACTTCGCCTTTCACCACGCGATCACCTTTGCGCACAATCGGTTTTTGATTGATGCAGGTATTTTGATTCGAGCGTTTGAATTTGATGAGCGGATAAATATCCGCCGTCACTTCGCGTGAAAGTGTTCCGTCAACGTTGTGATCGGCTTTGATGATGATGCGTTCAGAGTCAACGACATCAACGACTCCATCGCGTCGTGCAATAACGACCGCGCCGGAATCCTGCGCCGTAACTTTTTCCATCCCCGTTCCAATGTAAGGAGCCTGCGCACGCAGCAATGGAACAGCCTGACGTTGCATGTTCGATCCCATCAGGGCGCGGTTCGCATCGTCGTTTTCGAGGAATGGAATTAATGACGCCGCAACCGAAACAAGCTGTTTCGGGGAAACGTCCATATATTGAATCTCGCCCCGCAACGACACGATGAATTCACCGGCCTGCCGAGCGTTAACGCGTTCACCCACGATGTGACCGTTTTTATCCAACTCAATATTGGCCTGACCAATAATGTATTTGTCTTCCTCCCAGGCCGAGAGATAAAAGGGGAACGGCTCAAAATTCGCTGGCTTTTGTCCTTCGGATAATTTCTTATTGGCCTTTTCGACCACATCTTCAGGCACATGGTCGCCAGCTTTAAGCTTCGTATCGCCAGGATTATGAATCAGCACATAATCAATCACCTGACCATCTTCAACCTTGCGATAAGGCGATTCGATAAAGCCGAATTCATTGATGCGAGCAAAGCACGACAAGCTGGAAATTAATCCAATGTTCGGCCCTTCCGGCGTTTCAATCGGGCAGATACGACCATAGTGAGTCGTATGCACGTCGCGGACTTCGAAGCCCGCACGTTCACGTGATAAACCACCTGGTCCAAGCGCTGACAGGCGGCGCTTGTGGGTAATTTCCGACAGCGGATTCGTCTGATCCATAAACTGGGAAAGCTGTGACGAGCCGAAAAATTCACGCACCGCCGCCATCACGGGTTTCGCGTTAATCAAATCACGCGGCATCGCGGTTTGCATTTCCTGATGGATGGACATCTTCTCTTTGATCGCCCGCTCCATCCTGACCAAACCGAGCCGGAATTGATTTTCTAATAATTCGCCAACGGCTCGAACACGACGATTGCCCAGATGATCAATGTCGTCATCGCTATAAAAAACCGTGCGACCATCAGGCAATTTTTGTTCGCCATTGACGCGCTTAAGCTTGAGAACATAATCCAGAACATCAAAGAAATCCTGGGGCGAAAACAGTAAATCGTCCAGACGTTCCCGATCAGGACGCCCCATCTTAATATTGAATTTCAAACGTCCGACACGCGAAAAATCAAATTTGCGCGGATCGAAGAACATCCCTTCAAATAAAGCTTTGGACGTATCCAAAGTTGGCGGATCGCCGGGACGCATCTTGCGATAAATTTCAATCAGAGCTTCCTGATGAGATTTGATCGCATCCTTGCGCACGGTATTGCTCATTACCGGGCCGACATCATCTTTTTCAGGGAAGAAAACTTCCAGCGCTTCGACTCCGGCTTCAGCGAGTTTCGCAATGGTTTCCGGGGTTAGTCCGGTGTTGCTTTCAGCAATGACTTCGCCCGTTGTGTTGTCAACCACATCGCTCAGGACAAAAGCACCTTCGAGGTCGTGTGCCTGCACTTCGACTTCTTTGATGCCCGTATTGAGCATTGTTTCGTAAACTGAACTGGTGAGCTTCTTGCCGCTCTTCACCAGCACTTCGCCCTTTTTATCTTTAATTTCATGCGAAACGCGCAAGCCAATAATATTTTTACTGACCTGCCAGAAAAGCTGTCCTTTCTGCACGCGAATCTGGTCTACCTGATAAAAAGATCGCAGAATATCTTCGTCACTCTTAAGTCCAAGCGCCCGCAAAAAGATCGTCGCCAAAAATTTACGCTTCCGATCAATGCGGACATACAGCAGGTTTTTCGCGTCGTATTCAAACTCAACCCATGATCCGCGATAGGGAATAACTTTGGCTAAAAAGTAAGTATTGTTATCGGCGCGCTCAAAGAAACAGCCTGGACTGCGATGTAACTGGGAAACAATAACGCGCTCAGTGCCATTGATGATGAAAGTTCCATTTTCAGTCATCAGCGGTAAATCGCCGAAATAAACTTCTTCTTCCTTGATGTCACGGATTGATTTGTGATCAGTCTCTTCGTCTTTGTCCCAGACGGTCAGGCGAATTTTGACGTGCAGCGGCACAGAATACGTCATGCCGCGCTCCTGACATTCGTTCACATCGTATTTGTGCTTTAAGCCCACTGGTTCGCCGCAATTATCACAAACGATCACGACGTTTTTATTGTATGTGCCGCAATCGTTACACATCACGTCATCAGAAGAAAAAGGATTGACCTTAATCACTGAACCGCACTGCTTACAATTAGACCGCAGGTGATGCAGGCCCTGAAGCTGATTACACTTACAATTCCAATTTCCGATCCGATACTCGACAAACTCCAGCGACGACACGTCACGAAAATCAGCAATCGGGAAAGTGGATTTAAAAACTGCCTGTAACCCGGTGTTATCGCGTTCAGGCGGCAGCATGTCCATTTGGAGAAAACGGTCATAGCTTTCCCGCTGAACTTCGATCAGGTTAGGGATACGAACAGTCGTCCGAATTTTAGAGAAATCATATCGCGGTGCTCGCGCGACGCTAGAAACAGTTATTTCGTTATATGCCATACGGTCAGTTCCCGCGTTGATTAATTTGATGTCCACTGCAAAAAATCATTTTGCAAAAGAATACGTTCCAAGCTGTAAACAGCAAATGGCGGCTGAGGGACGACACTATGCCCTAGCCGCGATATATGCAGTTAAAATTTCGCAATTTGTAATTGAAATCCTTTGATTCCCAAACCCCGGAGCTTCTCTAAATGGGGCTACTTGTGCTGGCAATTACGCTCAGCACAAGAGATAAACCGTGAATCGCTGAATTTACCTAACTGGTGTTGGGCCAGGTCAGCGCTTCTCTCTGACCCAACACCCCTTAGGTTAACCGATAACGACCAACAACTCAAATGACTACTTGAGTTCAACCGTAGCACCGGCTTCGGTAAGCTTGGTCTTAATGGCTTCAGCTTCTTCTTTCGACGCACCTTCTTTAACAGCTTTCGGCGCACCATCTACTAAATCTTTCGCCTCTTTCAAGCCTAATCCGGTGATTTCACGGACAACCTTAATCACGTTGATTTTGGCGCTTCCCGCTGCAACCAGCACAACATTAAATTCTGTTTGCTCTTCTACTACTGGAGCAGCGACGGCGGCGGCAGGAGCGGCTGACGCGGCGGCGGCGGCGGCTGACACACCAAAAGTTTCTTCCATCATCTTAACGAGACTGGAAGCTTCAAGAAGGGTTAATTCTTTGATCTGATCAATAATACCTGTAAGTTTTTCTGACATATTCGTTCTTTCCGCAATTTTGCCTAAATAAAAAAAGTTAATGGTCAAGCGCCTGAAAAAGCTTCGGCGCGCTTCAGATTAACGTTTGGGCATCACTCCGCACGCTCATCGTTGCGTGTTGGTCGCGCACTGACACGCACGAGCGACCACCAATAAATCCTGCGTTCAAAAATCGTTATGCGCCTTTTTGTTTGGCGACTTCGTTCGTCACAATCGCCAGATTGCGGGCGACACCACTCAATGCCACAGCCATTCGCTGTGCGCCTGAGTTAATGAGGAACATAATTTTGCTAATCAATTCTTCCCTGGATGGCATGGAAGCGACATCAGCAATTTCCTGCACCGAAATTGCCCGTCCCTCAACGACGCCAGCCTTGAAAGTAAATTTGGGGTTCTCTTTGGCGAATTTGCTGAGAACTTTGGCAATGCTAACCGGGTCATTTTCATTGTAAGCAATTGCAGTCGGCCCGACAAACTGGTCCTTCAGACTTTCGAGCGCCGTTCCCTGCACAGCAATTTCTGCCAAAGTATTCTTGACTACGCGATAGCTGAAGTTCGCCTCTTTTGCCTGCTTCCGCAGCTCCCAATCCTTCTCGACCGAAATCCCCTGATAAGCCACCACGATGGCATGCTGAATTTTGGAAAACTCGCTTTTGAGAATTTCAACTTCTTGTTGTTTTTGCGCTCTTGTTTTCATATTTGCACTCTCTTAAAAATTTCAGGCGCCAACCAAACCAGCATCTACGAGGACGCCTGGTCCCATCGTGGAAGCGACATTCACTTTTTTGACGTATTTACCTTTAGCGGTGGAAGGTTTCGATTTAATCACGGCGTCAATCAAGGCCTTTGCGTTCTCAATTAACTTGTCAGCAGTGAATGAAACCTTGCCGACCGGAACGTGAATTACGCCTGTTTTATCAACGCGATATTCAACCTTACCGGCCTTGGTTTCCTTAATCGCCTGAGCCACGTCTACGGTTACGGTTCCAGTTTTTGGATTGGGCATCAACCCGCGCGGGCCAAGAATTTTACCTAATGTTCCAACGAGCCTCATCATATCCGGGGTCGCGATCAGGGCATCAAAGTCGGTGTAGCCACCTTTGATCTTTTCTACCAAATCTTCTGCCCCAACTTCATCGGCTCCGGCGTCCAGGGCTTCTTTCATTTTGTCACCGCCAGCAATGACGGCAACTTTTTTGGATCGGCCTAAGCCATTTGGCAAAACGATTGTGCCGCGCACAAGTTGATCAGCTTTGCGCGGGTCAACGCCTAAAACCATTGTTAATTCAACGGTTTCATCAAATTTAGCAAACGCGAGCTTTTGGACTAAAGCGACCGCATCACCCAGAGAATGAAGCTTTGCTTTATCTACCTGCGCAGATGCAGCTTTAAATTTTTTTCCAGCCATGATTATTTCCTTTCAGGTGTTAGCGTGACTAAATCGCAAAGTGGTTTAGTCACTCCCTCGTAGGCGATTGAGAGTTAAATGATTTGTAGCCCGAGACTCTTTGCCGTGCCTTCAATCGTTCGAATCGCGGAATCCAGATTTGAGGTATTCAGGTCGGGCATTTTCGTTTTGGCGATTTCTTCAATCTCCGCCCGAGAAATTGTACCGATTTTCTCGCGGTTAGGTTTGCCCGATCCTTTTTCAATCTTTGCCGCTTTTTTCAGCAAATCCGCTGCCGGTGGAGTCTTGGTAATAAAGGTAAAAGAACGATCCGCATAAACTGTGATGACAACGGGTATTTTGATGTCACCCATATTTGCGGTTTTCGCATTAAACTGCTTGCAAAACTCCATGATGTTGACGCCTTTGGGGCCGAGCGCTGTACCAATTGGTGGAGCAGGATTCGCTTTGCCCGCAGGCACCTGGAGTTTGATGTAATCTGTAATCTTCTTTGCCATAATAAAACTTTAAGCGGTAATTATTGGGCAGTAAATACTGCCTGTAGTCCTCACCGATATTAACTTTCTTCTGTAAAAGTCATTTTCTCGACTTCTAAAAATCCTAATTCGACCGGAGTTGCCCGTCCAAAAATCGTCACCATTACTTTGAGCATGCTCTTATCAATATTTACGTCTTCAACGGTGCCCGTAAAACTGGTAAAAGGCCCGTTGGTAATGCGCACAGTTTCACCCCGTGAGAAAGTGAACTTGGGTTTCGGTTTTTCAGCCGCCACCGCCACATGATGCACAATCTGATCCACTTCTTCAGGGGTCAGCGGAGTTGGTTTCTGACCACCGACAAAGCTGGTAACTTTGGGAGTGCTTTTTATCAAATGCCAGGCTTTATCGGTAATATCTCCCCGTTCGTTGGTCAATAACTTAACCAGCACATAACCGGGAAAAAACATCCGCGTACTTTCAACTCGCTTTGAGCCGCGCATCTCTACTACGGTTTCGGTTGGAATAAGAACTTCCAACACCTCATCCGCCATCCCGAAAGCCTCAATCCGCGTATTCAGGCTTTCGCGCACTTTTCGTTCATAGCCAGAATAAGTATGGATAATAAACCATTCAGTTCTGACTTCAGGTTGCGCTTCCGCAGGTTGAATTTCTATCGGTTGATCTTCCGCCTGGGTTTCGGTTTCAGTCATATTCTCAAGCTTTCCTAATAAATTAGGGACGCCCTTCTATTCCAAATTAGAAAATCTTTTTGGCAACCCATTCAATGCCCTGAATCAAATACGTTAATACAATGTCAGTACCAAAAAGAAAAAAGCCGAAAAAGAAAACTGCGATAATTACGACAATTGTCGTATTGATCACTTCCTGACGGGTTGGCCAGGAGACTTTCTGCATCTCCAGCTTAACCTCATGGTAATAATTTTTGATTCGTTGAATCGGTCCCTGCGGTGCGCTGGTAACGGGAATTTCGCCTTGTGTTTCTTCTATTGACATTGCCATGCGTCCCTCCCGCGAATCATCTTTGCATTTTGATTTAGCATGCTAAAATTTCTGAATAATAGTCAGGGGCACTTTAAATTTTTCTACGATTGGCAGGGGTACCAGGACTCGAACCCGGACATACGGTTTTGGAGACCGTCGTGCTAACCATTGACACTATACCCCTGCAAAAATCCTATTTAGTCTCTTTGTGATTATTGTGCTTGCGGCACGTATTACAAAACTTCTTGAATTCCAGACGCGCCGGCTTCGTTTTCTTGTTCTTGGTGGTCATGTAATTTTTATTTTTACATTCTTCGCAAACAAGCGTGATGTTATCTCTTGCCATTTTTTAATTACTCCTGCTCAGCAAAAACCTTATTCAATAATATCGGAGATCGTGCCCGCGCCGACGGTGCGTCCACCTTCGCGGATCGCAAAGCGCAGCCCCTTCTCCATTGCAATCGGGGTGATCAACTCAATGTCCATTGCAATATT
>JAYSTY010000499.1:0-12163 GCA_043719385.1 Blastocatellia bacterium
AAAATTCTTCGCTATTTGAAGCGGGAATTCTGGACTCGTTTTCATTGGTTGAATTCGTCACGCTGCTCGAAAACGAATTGGGAATTCGCGTGAGTGATGCTGATCTACGGCCTGAAACTTTTGCGACGATAGCGAAAATTGAAGGCTACATCGCACAAGCCGGAGTCGTTGTTTGAGTTGTTACATCACGGCCTGCGGAATGGCTTTGCCGGAACGAATTGTGACCAACGCCGAGCTTGCGCCCATCCTCGGCGTCACACCTGATTGGATCGAAGCGAATTCCGGCATCCGCACACGACGCTGGGTTTGCGCGAATCAATCAGCTTCTGATTTGGCGGCTGCGGCTGTTGACGATGCGTTGTTACAAAGCGATTGCACGGCTGCGCAAATTGATTATTTGATCGGTGGAACGCTCTCGCCGGATTATCAAATTCCGGGTATTGCTCCGCTCGTGCAACGCAAACTCAATGGCTGTCGGCAGATTCCCGCGCTTGATTTGCGCGTGGGCTGCGCAACGATTTTGTACAGCCTGCAAATCGCGCGTGCCTTAATTGCATCCCAGGCCGCACAAAATATTGTCTGCTTTGGGGCCGAGGCGCAATCGAAAGGACTTGATCTTCATCCGCGCAGCGCGGCGCTGAGCATGTTGTTCGGAGATGGTGCAGGAGCCTTGCTTGTCAGCCAGCAACCTGCCAATAATTTTTCTTTACGTGTCCAGGATGTCTTGCTTGCAACAGATGGAAATTTTGCCGAAGACCTTTGTTTACACGCTCCGGGAACAGCCAATGGGGCGCGGTGGATGGATGCTGAGCAGCGCTTAGATGGATGGCATTTGCCGGTGATGAATGGTCGCACCGTGATTTTACAGGCGGTCAGAAAATTGACGGAGGTGACGCTGGAAATTCTGGCGCGTAATCACCTCTCGCTTGAGCAAATTGATTTGATTGTTCCGCATCAGGCGAACCGCAACCTGCTGGACGCGCTGGGCAAAAAACTTTCTCTGCCCGAAAATCGTATCTTCACCAACCTTGATCGTTATGGCAACACCAGCGGCGCTTCAGCGTTTATTGCCTTATGCGAAGCGCAACGTCAGCAAAGGATTGAGCTTAACTCGCATATTTTACTGCTGGCATTTGGTGCCGGATTTACCTGGGGTGCGGCGTTGTTAACAGCGAGATGATTAATTTTTTAGTGGCCGCCGCCCGAAAACAAACTGTGACACCAAATCCATAGTTTCTCTATTTGACACCTGCTCCAATAAAACCTACTGTTCAGATTGTTTTTCATTCGCTCAAAATCAATGGCAATCCGCGCATCCACCATTCCTGTTCCAGGCATCCGTAGTCCTTTCCAAGCTGGACTGCGCTGGCTGGAAGCGTTCCAGGTTGCCGTTGGCGCAATTCTCTCGCATCGGTTGCGGTCGTCCTTAACCATCATCGGAATCGTCATCGGCGTCGCGGTTGCAGCGCTGGTTGCGGCATTGCTGGAAGGTGCGCAAACGTTTATTACGGCGCAAACGGCTGGTCTTGGCCCCGGCATCGTGCGGATTGAAAAAGCTTCGTTTCAGGATTTTGTCGGCGATGGTCAGGCGTTTGCTGATGCCAAAGCGAAACGGCCCGACATTACGATAGATAACCTCAAAGCCTTAGCTGAGCGAGTTAGCCCGCAGTTGGAAATTGGTGCTCAGGTTGATGCCGCAGTCACGGCGCGTTATGGCAATAAATCTTTGCGGGCGCTGGCGTTGCAAGGCGTGACAACGAATATTAGTGCGCTTTCAACCTACAAAATTGAGCGTGGCAGAGAGCTAACTGATTTTGACGAAGTAAATCGGCGCGAGGTTTGTGTGCTGGGTGCAGACGCCGCAGATTATTTTTTCCCGCTTGAGTTACCGCTCGGAAAATCTATTCGCCTGGGAGCCTTTCAATTTGAAGTAATCGGCGTGTACGCGCCCAAAGGCTCTGCGCTTGGTGCATCGCAGGATTCCTTCGTACAGGTGCCGCTCAGCGCGTGGGCGAAAGGATTTGGCGCACGTTCGCGTTCCATCGCTCTGCTGGCGAAAACACGTGAAGGCGTTGCACTTGAAGGCGAAGCGCTGGAGGATTTGGTGCGCTTCAATATGCGCCAGGTGCGCCGGCTGCAACCTGGCGAGCCGGAAAATTTCAGCGTCACTTCAGACAAAAAAGTGGCGGCATTCGCGGGACAAATCACCACCATTGTCGCAGCAGTTTTATTTCCACTGACAGCCATTGCGTTGATTGTGGGCGGCATCGTCGTGATGAATATGATGCTGGCTTCGGTGACGGAACGCACCCGCGAAATTGGCATTCGCATGGCGATTGGCGCACGGCGCAGCGACATCCTTGCACAATTTTTATTTGAGTCCACGCTGCTGACGTTAATCGGTGGCGGCATCGGAATTTTGTTAGCGGTCGGTATCGCCTGGGTGTTCAGTAAAGCGGCAAATATTCCGATTGTCTTGCCAACGTGGGCAATTGTGGCGGCGCTCGGCGTGTCGTGTACCGTGGGAATTATTTTTGGCGTGTTTCCGGCGCGCAAAGCAGCGCGGCTTGATCCGATTGAAGCGTTACGAACGGAATAAAGTGTAATGCAATTGCAACTTCTCAAAGACATCTTTCTGACGGTGCGCGATTCCCTGCTGGCTTATAAATTGCGCTCGGCGCTGACGCTGCTTGGGGTCATCATCGGCGTCACAGTTGTGGTCACAGTCAGTTCAATTCTCACTGGTCTTTACACTACCGTCGCACGCAGTATTGAGGATTTTTCGCCCAACGTCGTTTATTTCACGAAGCAGGATAAATGGGGGCCACAATTCGGCGAACCGACCGCAGAGGAACGCGCCCGCAAAGATTTCACCTACGAAAATATTTTAACAGTCGCCGCTCTGCCATCACCGCTCGCCGTTTCGCCGCAAAAATTGCGCGGGTTTTATGGGCCGATTGCCGACCAGCCGACAATGACCGCACGTGGACGCGAAGCGATTAATCCATTAGTTTTTGGTGTCTGGGAAAATTATCCTGAAGTTGTGATCGTCAAGCTGGAATCCGGTCGTTTTTTCACGGAACCTGAGCGCAAAGGGAAAGCGCATGTAGTGGTAATTGGCGCGGGTATCGCCAAACAATTATTTCAAACTACGAGTCCGCTGGATGAAGAATTAAAACTGGATGGCGTCAATTATCGCGTCGTCGGTGTGCTGAAAGATGAAGGCACAGAGCCAGCCGACCGCACTGTTTATACGCCTTACGAAACACTCACACAGGAATATCCGAAGATCAAAGAAACAATTATCGTAGTTCGCGCTGCACCAGATCAAGTTGATGATGTCATTAACGAGGTGTCGTATACGTTGCGCACGCAACGCAATGTTCCGGTCGAAGCGGCGAACAACTTTGGTGTGACAAAAGCCGAAGCAATTTTTGAAATCGTCAACAAACTGCTCGCAGGCATTGCGGCAATTGTCATTCCGATTGCATTAGCCGGGTTGCTGGTCGGCGGCGTCGGCGTGATGAACATCATGATTGTTTCGGTGACGGAACGCACTTCGGAAATCGGTGTGCGCCGAGCGATGGGAGCGCGTCGCCGCGATGTGTTAACGCAATTTCTGCTCGAAGCAATGTTATTGACGACGCTGGGCGGATTGATCGGAATTGTGATTGGATTTTTGTTCGCTTTCATCGCCAGCCTGGCGCTTGGTTTTTCGCTCACCGTGCCACTTTGGGCAGTAATGACAGGGCTTCTCACTTCATCATCCGTCGGCTTGAGCGCCGGAATGTACCCCGCCATTCGCGCCGCAAGACTTGATCCTGTCGAAGCAATTCGCGGGGCTTAGAAGGAACAGTTCGCAGTTATGAGTTAGCAGTTCGCAGAAAATGTGGAGCAAGCCGGGTGCTTCGGTGTGGCGTAAACTTTCGAGTTTGCGCCGCGTGGCGAGCGCGGCTTGTCGTGTCGCACTAACCCCGTCGCTACGGCTCCGGGTACACTACCGCGAGCCGTAGCGAGCCGGGTTATTGTTGATTGACCCAATACTGACAATCCGGCATCACCAGCGGAATGATGATGGACGATTTGGCGACCTGCACTTTATGCAGAGTCCGAATGCCATTGAAACTATTCCGGTTCGAGGTCATCAGCAATCCGACGGCTGCCGTGACACTAAGCGGCACACATTTCCAAGAAAAGAAAATCAGACGCCAGCAACAGTGATAATGGTCAGCAGCTTTTCAGGAGGAGAAGGAATTTGCCGGAATTGTGAGGAAAGCTACAAGGTGAGAATATGAGAGCGGGCATTTTTTGTCAAGATAGAGCGTGAGTAAGGGTTTCGGGGCAATGGCATTGAATTAGTAGCGCAACCATGGCTGGATTGCGCTACGCTTAATTCAATGCCATTTGCGACAGGAACGGTGAATGCTTGTGTCTGCTCCGTCCCTTGTGGCAGGATTGGGTTATGGGTGAAGTCAAAGTACAGGTAAAATTGAGTAATGGGATGGACTTGGGCATGTTCCGTCGGGGTCTCATCTCCCGCGAAGAGGTGCGCTCCGTCAATGTCGAAGCCATCGTTGACACGGGCGCGGTGCGTTCATGCCTGCCGATAGACCTGATGGAAAAGCTTGGCTTGCAAGTTGTCCGTCATATTAATACCCAAGGAGCCCAAATGGCGAATGATCAGACCCAGAGCGTTGCAGTCACCGAGGGCGTAGACATGGAAATTCTTGACCGCCTGGTCACGGAGGCGTTCCTGGTGCTGGGCAGCGAAGTGCTGATCGGCCAGACCGCCCTGGAAGCCACTGACCTGCTGGTGGATTGCAATCGGCAACAGGTCATCCCCAATCCCGCCCATCCCAACTCCGCCGTGATCCGCATCCGCTAACCGCTCGGAAAAGTGAACAGCTTCTTAATTTTTGTTCAGAAATTTTTTGACGCCGCTTTGGCAATCTTCGGTCATTCGCGCGATGGCATTCATGTCTACGCCTGCCTGGATTGCCTGGTCGAAGCTCATCGCATCCGTTTGATAAAATAATCGTTTTGTTAACATCACGGCGGAGGCGCTGAGCGCAGCGATTTCCTGGGCAAATTTTTCTACGGCAATTTCAAAATCTTCGTCGTTGCAGACACGGTTGATAAAGCCGATGCGTTCGCCTTCTGCGGCAGAAATTACTTTGCCTGTGACGAGTAATTCTAAAGCGCGTTTTTCGCCGAGACTGCGCCGCAAAAAAGCCATCACCATCGCAGCGACAAAACCAATTTTGACTTCGGGGTAAGCAAACTGCGCTGACTGGGCAGCGATAATCAAATCACAGGCCGTAGCCAGTCCCGCTCCCCCTGCAAACGCACGACCATGAACTGCGGCAATGACCGGCTTGGTCATTTTGCGCGGACGAGCAAACATGACTGAAGCCGCCGCCGCATCGGTGAGGTTTTCGAGGACTGAGGCTTGCGAAATTTTTTCAATTTGCGCCAAGTCCGCTCCGGCGCAAAAATCTTTTCCAGCGCCGCGCAACACGACAACTTTCACGTCAGAATTGGCTTCGGCTACCTGGAAACTGTCGAGCAATTCTTTGACCAGTTGATCGCTCAGAGCATTGCGCTTTTCCGGGCGATTCAGCGTGATGTGGGCCACTGCGTTTTTGACTTCGTAAAGAATTTGGGAGTAATTGGGCATAAGCAAAATAAAGCAGGGATAGACAGGATTGACAGGATGATCAGGATTAGTGGAAAAATGCATTGTTTATCGGTCTTCGGTGTTCATCTTGTGCATCCTGTTAATCCTGTCTATGTCGCTTTACCTTTGTCTACCTGCATAGCTAAGAAGCTGTTTAAAAACTTTCTTCTGCCGCGAAGCCGCAGAAAGATGGTAGCCAGACGTAATACGTCTGGTCCAGGCAACGTTACGTTCACGCGCCCTGATGGGGCGCACAGAATCCTCGCGTCCCGTCAGGACGCGAATCAGATGGTTTGTAACCAGAGGCAGCGACCGTTTGCAACGGCCTTGCCACTGGCTACCATCCTGCTGCGCCTTCGGCGCAAAGAATTTGGAGTTTTCAAACAGCTTCTTAAAAATATCCAACTAAATCGTCACGACTTCGACTTTGGGTTGCACCGCAGTTTTTGGAATCAGCGCCGGCCAGTAGGCAATGATCTCTTCGGCTTTGGGACGACCGCTGGCAAAGTACGTCACAGTCGGCGGCCCGCTCAGCGCAAGCGGCGCAATTTCTTTAGCAAATCTTTCGACGGCGGCTTTGTTATTACCACGCACTGCAACGCGCATCATCACCTCTGCCAGATCAGGTGACGGCGCTCCGCTCAAGCCTTCGTGTGTGCCATTCACGCCAATAAAACTGGTCAGCACTTCATCAAATTTCAAGCCCAGATTATCCAGCCGTTTGCGCAGCATTGCATCGGCGGCCTGTGCCTTTTGATACGCGTCAGGCCACGAATAAATCAGGCCGCCACCAGCTTTGAAGCCCGCCGAATAGCTGATCGAAACCTTATAAAATTCTGTCGCGGGCTGGCCTGAAATTCCCGATACACGAACTCGATTTTCTCCGTCCTGCGCAAGCTGAACGGTGGTGAAATCAGCTACGCAATCCGGCGTGATGTAATTTTTCGGATCGCCCATTTCATACATCAATTGTTCGGTGACTCCGGCAACAGTGATCCGTCCGCCAGTGCCTGCGTGTTTGGTGAGCACAAACGTACCGTCCTCACTCGCTTCGACAATCGGGTAGCCGATGTCCCACAAATCAGGAATGGATTGCCAGTCCACCTGACAATTACCGCCCGTAGCTTGTGCGCCGCATTCGATGATGTGTCCGGCAATAGTTCCGGCAGAAATTTTATCAAAATCATCCAGCGCCCAGCCGAATTCGTGAATCATCGGAGCCAGCGCTAAGCCCGTATCTGTACAACGACCCGTGATGACGATGTTCGCGCCCTGATTTAACGCTTCGGCCATTGGCGCAGCGCCGAAATAAACATTGGCGCTTTGCACGCGCTCACGAATGGAGGCCAGCGCTGCGCCGCTCTCCATATTTTTCATTTCGATGCCCTGCGCCAGTAAAACATCTAAGTTATCCATGATGTCATCGCCCGTGACGACGCCAACTTTGACTTTGCCTGACAGCCCAAGTTTACTGACAACCTCGGCTAAGCCTGCGACACAAGCGCCCGGATTCACACCACCGGCATTGGCGATAATTTTGATATTCCGGTCGAGACATTGATGCAGGACGCGGCTGACAACGTACAAAAAATCGCGGGCATAGCCTGCATTTGGATCACGTGATTTTTGCTTTTGCAAAATTGACATCGTGATTTCGGCTAAGTAATCAAGCGTCAAATAATCAATCGGGCCGCGCTCGACTAATTGAATGGGAGCTTCGAGCGAATCTCCCCAAAAACCCTGGCCATTGGCAATTTTTATCGTCTTCATATTGGCAGCTTAGCAACTTAATCCACTGTAAAGTAAATTCTTTGGCATTTTGACGATTGCCTGACTTTCAACTCGGCACTCTCAATTCTCCACTCCCTTGCCAAAGAGTGGAGAATTGAGAGTGCCGAGTTGAGAATTTTGCTGGTCAGAGTAATACCTTTGAACTTAGTTTACAGAGTACTTAATTATTAAATAATAAAAGCGCAAAGTATTAGTCAATGCTTTGCGCCTGAAATTTCAAAATACAGAGGTTTTTTTAAATTGGCGGATCATCAACCGCCTTTCCTTTCTTCCCTTTTTTGCCGCCACTTTCCGGGACGATTTTTGGTTCAGGGTTAGCAATGCGCGGGCGCGGCGGTTCCGGTTTTGGCGTTGGCGTCGCAGCCGGAACCATCACCGGTGGCGGCGCAGGCTTTTCTACGACTGGCGCTGGCGGTGTGGTAGTAGTTCCGAGCGGGTCAATATCTGGCAGGGAGCCGCCTGTCCCACGTCGAATCGGCAGGCTGTCACCCTTCCGCGCTACTAATTTGGGTTGATCTGATTCCCGATCTTTATCACGCGCTTTTTGGGCGTCTTTGATTTCTTTCGGTGCTTCAGGAATTTTGTAAAAACTCTCCTGCTTTTTATCTGCTAAATATTGCCGCATAAAATCTATCCAGAATGGCAGCGCAGCGGAAGCACCAGATTCCCCCTTGCCCAACGACGTTTTGGAGCCGGAATAGCCAATCCAATTGCCACAGGCATAACGTGCGGTATAGCCGATAAACCAGGCATCCGTATAATCATTGACAGTGCCGGTTTTTCCGGCGATTTCGTGTCCTTGTAAACCACTTGCCGCTTTCGCCGTCCCGGATTGCACGACCCCGCGCATCAATTGCACCATCGTTCCGGCCACGTATTCGTGCATCACGCGAAATTCTTTTGGCTTCACTTCTTCGATCACGCGCCCTTCACGATCTACCACTTTGCGAATGCGGAACGGCTCAATCCGCACGCCCTTATTGGGGAAAGCGCTGTAAGCTGAAACCATAGCCAGCAGCGGTTCTTCGGTCGCGCCCAGCGCAGAGGGCAAATACGGCGCCATCGAATTCGGCAAGCCAAATCGTTTGACCATATCTATTGCTTTGTTGATGCCGACATCATCCAGAATTCGCACCGCCGGAATATTGCGGGAAAGCGCCAGCGCAGTTTTGATCGGGACTGTTCCTTTGTAAGTGTTATCGTAATTATGGGGTGCCCAGCCACCCCGCGAAAAAGGCGTATCGCTGACCTGATCATCCGGCTTCATCCCGTCTTCAATCGCTGCCGAGTAAATGAAAGGCTTAAAAACGGAACCTGTTTGCCGCTGTGCCTGCGTCGCGTGATTGAATTTTCCGAGCGAGAAATCATAGCCGCCAACCTCAGCTTTGATCTCGCCATTTTTAGCATCAATCAACACCATCGCGGCCTGAATTTCCGGCAACTGTTCCAACTCAACGCTGACGGTTTTTTTGGTTAAGTCAACTTCGTTAACAGCAAAATAGGCGATGTCGCCACGCTTGAAGATGGCAGCGGGAGTCTTGCTCGTCCATTGCGTTTCTTTATTGGTCACGACCCCGGAAAAATTTCCAAAGGAGACTTGCGCCACGTTGTTAGTAATTTCTTTTATCAGGCCGGCAATCACTTCGCCTTTTTCCGGCGGCGTTGATGACCAGGTTTCGTGGGAATAAGTTTCCAGATTGGCATTTTCTTTCTCCAGCACATTCTCCAGACCACCGTGCCAGCCACCACGCTTCAAATATCTTTTCAAATGGTGGCGCACCGCCTCCGTCGCTTCTTTTTGCGCTTTGGCGTCAATGGTGGTGTAGATGCTCAACCCGGCGCGGTAAATATTCATCGCCTCCTGCGCCCCGCGCTCTTCTGCCAGCTTGCCCATTTCCTGCCGAATGTCTTCGATGATGTAACCAAAAGGCCCGCGATCACTTTTCTTGGCTTCCGTCAGCCTGACTGTGATGGGTTTGGCTTTGGCGACTTCACACTCAGTCGAAGAAATGAAGCCGGCCTTCAGCATTGAATCAAGCACCAGATTACGGCGCACAATCGCGTCTTTGGGATTGCGAGAAGGATTGTATTTCGTCGGACTTTTTGGAATCGCGGCGAGCATGGCATATTCTTCGAGGCTCAAATCTTTCAGCGTTTTACTGAAATAATAATTCGCCGCAGCTTCCACGCCATAAGCGCCACCACCCAGATTAATCAGGTTGCAATAAAGCGTCATAATTTGTGGCTTGGTGTAATAACGCTCAATTTGCAGGGCATAAATCATCTCGCGCACTTTGCGCAGCCAGGTTTTTTCCGTCTTCAAAAACAGGGTGCGGGCTACCTGTTGCGTCAGGGTTGAGGCGCCTTCTTTCTTACTAAAAGTCAAAATATTTTTGAGCGCCGAACCACCAATGCGAATGATGTCAATTCCCATGTGGTCTTCAAAGCGCGTATCTTCAATCGCTAAAACAGCTTGCTTCATCTTTTCGGGAATTTGTTCATACACCAGGGGGACGCGCCGTTCGAGCGCCATTTCCCCAATGATCGTCTTGCCGTCATCAGCATAAACTTTCGTGATTTCACCGGGCTGATATTCGGATAAGCTTTCCACCTCCGCCGCATACGTCGTAAAGCCAATTTGATAAGTCAGAAGCAAGCCCGTCAACGTGCCAGCGATTAATGCCAGCGCCAGCAGTGTCACGATGGTCGAGCGTTGTAAGAAGCCTTCGATTAAATAGATAAATTTGTTCATTTGGGGTAATTCCTGCGCAATCTCAGTCCTTTTTCCGGCACCGTAAAATAGCTGTTTGAAATGAGCGGGAATTATACCAGGACAAAGCAGCTTGGGCAAATCTCAGGAGCGGGAACCCGACTCGCGGCAGCGCACGGGACAGTACCCGGAGCCGGAGCGACGGGGTGACGCCAGGGTCTTTACTGCGAACTGCCCCACCTCTTTGACCTTCCCCAGCCCGTCACCTCCCGTCAAGTCACGCGGTATAAAAACCTCATTGCATTCATCTTTGGAAGTAAGTCACGCAGCAGGATTGCGGTTTTGCATTTGATAATGCAAAAAATATCGGTACTCTGTAAATTAAATTTTCGAGGGCGAGATACTGTCCAATAAACTTCCGTTTGTTGCGGCTTCGCAACGGAGCTACAGTTACCAGGAGTTGCAACAAACGGAAGTTTATTGGACATCGGAAAACTTACTTTACAGTGTACCGTAACATCCGGGCATGACACAGCGATGAACACAAAACATTTCATCAAACTCCTGAGCATCATTCTCTTCCTCTTCGCGCTCGTCTGCCTTTCTACCAATCGCGTCATGTTTGCGGCGCAGGATGAGCAGCAAAAACTGGCGCAACAAGCCCTGGCCATTATTCAAGCTGAATGTTTGAAATGTCATGGTGATGATAAGACTTCGGGGCTGGACTTGCGCTCGCAGGCGGGAATGCTGAAAGGTGGAATTCGTGGTGCGGCGGTGATACCAGGGAAAAGCGCGGAGAGCTTGCTCTATCAATTTATCTCCGGTGCAAAAACTCCGCGCATGCCGCTCGGCGACACCTTAGCCGATGATGAAATTGAAACGATCAAAAACTGGCTGGACAAAGGCGCGGTTTGGTCTGAAACCGTCGCCATCAAACCTGTCCCCACCACCTTCAAAGAAAAGGAAATCACTGCCGAACACCGTCAATATTGGGCTTTCGTGAAACCTGTCCGTGCAGAAATTCCTAAAATGAGCGGCGTCACAAATCCGATTGACGCTTTTATCCAGGCTGAACTGGCCCAGAAAAAGCTCACGCCTGCGCCACCGGCGGACAGGGCGACGTTACTCCGTCGTGTGACTTTTGATTTGACGGGGTTGCCGCCAACGCCTGAAGAAATCAATGCTTTCCTGCACGACAAAGCACCCAACGCTTACGAAAAAATTGTCACCCGACTGCTTGCTTCGCCCCGTTATGGCGAACGCTGGGCGCAGCACTGGCTCGATGTAGTGCGCTTCGGTGAGTCGAATGGTTTCGAGCTTGACGCCGAACGTCCACAGGCCTGGCGCTATCGTGATTATGTCGTCAGGGCGCTGAATGCCGATCAACCTTATGACCGTTTTATTCAGGAACAAATCGCTGGGGATGAACTTGCGCCGGATAATTTTGAGGCGCAGGTAGCGACTGGATTTTTACGCGCCGGGCCGCAGCATGTTGTCGCCGGAAACCTGGATCAAGCGGAATTGCGTCAGGAATATTTAACGGAAACGATGCTCGGCATAGGCTCAGGAATTATGGGGCTGACGGTCGGTTGTGCACGTTGTCACGATCATAAATTCGATCCGATCCTGCAAGCTGATTTTTACAAATTACAGGCATTTTTCGCGGCAACGGATAATGACACTTTCTCGAACGCTTCTTTCAGCGAGCTGGAAAAATATCAGGCGGCGCTGAAAGCTCATAAAGAAAAGCTCCAGCCCCTCACGGCTCAGAGCGAAATCATTGAGCAACCTTTTCAGGCGCAGATCAAAGAACAAAAGCGCAAAGCACTGGAGCCGAAATATGCAGAGGCCTTGAATATCTCCAAAGATAAACGCACGCCGGAACAGACAATACTGTAGACAAAAATCAGGCGGCAATCGCGCCATAAGCCCTGATTTCCTCATAACGAGGGTGGGTTTTGATGAAAGTTGGCTCCAAATCCAAC
>JAYSTY010000500.1:0-12161 GCA_043719385.1 Blastocatellia bacterium
CAGGAGCGCGTCAAAACCGCCAACGGTATGCTCGAAGGTACGATTGATAAAGCTGCTGGCGTCCGCAGTTTTAAAGGCGTCCCGTTCGGCGCACCGCCGGTTGGAGAATTTCGCTGGCAGCCGCCGCAACCTGTCAAGAATTGGGAAGGCATTCGCAAAGCCGATAAGTTCGGGCCACGTGCCATGCAACGGAATGTTTTTGGCGACATGAATTTTCGCTCCAACGGGACGAGCGAAGATTGCTTGTACCTGAATGTCTGGACTCCCGCCAAAGCCGGAAAAAATTTGCCTGTACTCGTGTATTTTTATGGCGGCGGATTTATTGCTGGCGATGGTTCGGAGCCGCGCTACGACGGCGCGAGTATGGCGTCGAAAGGCATCGTCACCATCACCGTAAATTATCGTTTGGGCGTCTTTGGATTTTTTGCGCATCCTGAACTGACGAAAGAATCGCCGCATCACGCTTCGGGAAATTATGGCTTGCTTGATCAAGCCGCTGCGTTGCAATGGGTGCAGAAAAATATCGCGGCGTTTGGCGGCGATCCGAAGCGCGTCACGATTGCGGGTGAATCCGCCGGATCAATTTCTGTCAGCGCACAAATGGCTTCGCCGCTCTCGAAAAATTTAATCGCCGGAGCCATTGGCGAAAGCGGTTCGATCATCGGTGCGCTTTCCGCCGTACCGTTGTCCGAAGGCGAACAAGCTGGCGTGAAATTTGGCAAAGCAATTGGTGTCGAAGGGCTGGCGGCGCTGCGTGCGATGCCTGCGGATCAATTGTTGGAAACTACGGCAAAGCCCGGCCTGCCGCGTTTTTCTCCCACAGTTGATGGTTGGTTTTTTCCGAAATCTCCCGCTGAAATTTTTGCCGCCGGAGAGCAGGCACGCGTGCCGTTACTCGCTGGATCGAATATCGAAGAGTCAGGTGCAGGCGCAGTTTTAGGGCGCGAAAAACCAACAGTCGAAAATTATCGCAAGGCTCTTGAACGATTGTATCCGGGAAAAGCCGACGAAGTTTTCAAGCACTATCCCGCCACGAACGAAGCCGAAGTCACAGACGCAGCGCGCGATTTAGCGAGTGATCGTTTCATCGCTTTCAGCACTTGGAAATGGGTCGAACTCTCCACGAAGACCGGCGGCAAGCCAACGTATTATTATCGCTATGATCGCGCACGTCCCGCGATGCGTCCTGAGATGGGCGACGCGCAAGCTGGCCTCGCAGGTGGTGTAGTCAGAGGTACAGGTGCTGCACTAGCGACGCCACGCCCATTGCCGCGTGGCGCAGTCCATTCGGCAGAAATCGAATACGCGATGGGTAACCTTGACGGCAACAAAGTCTACGCGTGGACGCCGGAAGATTTTCAAGTCTCGAAAACAATGCAGGAATATTTTGTAAACTTCATCAAGACCGCAAATCCGAACGGCAAAGGCTTAGCGAACTGGCCAAAATTCGATGCGAAGCAACGGATGATTATTGATGTCAATACTCGTGCCGAGGCTGACAAGGTGCGAGCGCGGTATGAATTTCTGGATCAACTCAACAAGAAATAAAATTTTTCAGTCCCAACGGGACGCGATGTAATAGCCCCGGATGGAGTGAAGCGCAATCCGGGGAAAGGGAAGGAAATTCCTCTAAGCCCTGAAAGGGCGAGATAAGTTATTTCGCCCTTTCAGGGCTTGTTAATTATTCCTTGTTGTCCTGGGGTTACGCGCTGCTGCGCTTCACCCCAGGCTATTGCATTGCGTCCCGTTAGGACTCAGAACTTTCTGAGTTTTTTATATTTCTTGTATTCAATCACATACTCAGGGCTTGACGCCCGGCGGCGGAGCCTGACTGTCCACATCATCTTTGGGCAACGAATCTGCGTACTGATCGTTGTCCTTCAACTCTTTGCGTAATCGCGCCATTTCAGCTTTGAGCTTCGCAACTTCTTTTGCATAAGCTGCATCGGCATACACATTTCGCATCTCAATCGGGTCTTTTTGCAGGTCATAAAATTCCCACTGATTGAGTTTAAAATAATAGATCAATTTGTAGCGGTCAGTCCGCACGCCGTAGTGCATTGCTACGTTGTGATCGCCCGGATGGTAGTAACGATAATACATCGCCTTGCGCCAATCCTTCGGTGTTTGTCCGCGCAGGAGCGGCAGAAAGCTGTGTCCCTGCATATCCGCCGGAACTTTCGCGCCTGCTGCGTCCAGCATCATCGGCGCAAAATCTACGTTGAGGATCATTCCCAGGCTGACGCTGTTGGGCTTGATCTGCGCAGGCCAGCGAATCAGGAACGGCATGCGCAGCGATTCTTCATACATAAATCGCTTATCGAACATGTTGTGTTCGCCGAGGAAAAATCCCTGATCCGAGGTGTAAATCACGATGGTGTTTTCCGCTAAACCGGACGTGTCGAGATATTCAAGAAAGCGCCCGATGTTGTCATCTACCGACGCGACACAGGCGAGATAATCCTGCATGTAGCGTTTGAATTTCCATCGTTTTAATTCCGCGCCGCTCAATCCTTCCGGTGGTTTCATCTTGAGGTCATTCGGCGTCAGGTCAGTATCAATGTGATTCGTAGCTTGGCGCGAAGCGTCGGATTTTCCTTTGTAATCATCATCGAATGTCGCGGGAATCGGTGGCTCGTAATTTTCAAATTGCTTGCGATGTTTTTCGTCCGGCTGCCAATTTCGATGCGGCGCTTTGTTGTGGAACATCAGGAAGAATGGCTTGTCCTGCGGACGATTTTTTATGAAGCCAATCGAGAGGTCAGTAATCAAATCCGTCGTGTACCCCGTCAGCTTTTTGCGCTGCCCCATTTCGATCATCATCGGATCAAAATACGCGCCTTGTCCCGGCAAAATATTCCAGTAATCAAAGCCCGCTGGTTTGCCACTTTCCGGCGTGTAAGGATTCTGCCCGCCCAAATGCCACTTGCCGATCAAGCCCGTGTAATAACCCGCCTGTTGCAAATATTTTGAGAGCATTGGCTGTGAAGTATCCAGATGATTAAAGACCGGGACGCCGTTCATGTGGGAATATTTGCCCGTCAGAATAGCGGCGCGGCTTGGCGTACAAATCGAATTCGTCACAAAGCAATTCTCAAACTTCATGCCTTCTTTGGCGAGCCGATCAATGTTGGGCGTTTGGATCAGCTTGCTGCCATACGCGCTGATGGCTTGCGAAGCATGATCGTCCGACATGATGAAGACGATGTTCGGTGGTTTGGTTGGGGCGGTGCGTTTCTGTGCGGTAATCATCGCAGGCAGCCATAGCAGCGCGAGCAATGCAAGATAACGGGTCATAATTTTCATGGTGTGCAATCTCTGATGGTGTTAGTTTTTAGTCAAATTTCTTTACCACATCATCGCTGTCAAGGTAGCCGAATCGGCAGGCTTTGACACGCAACGTGGCAGGACGTTTCACTGTCAGTTCGCCTGCATAAAGCAGCCAGTGCGGCTTGTCTCCGGTCTCTGTCGTGTAGGCGATTGATGCGCCTGCGGTGGTCGAAGCGAGTTTTATTTTGATAACAGAACCAACGATATTTTTCTCTACGGTTGGCTCAGCTACTTTCTGCCACACACCGCCGGGACGCATCCGTTCACGTAATTCCAGTTCCGGTACGGAGCCTAAATCTTTCGTTTCTTTTTGCCATTTCTCCAACGCCGCTCGCATTTGCTTGAGCGTCGCCTGATGCTGCGGCAAGGCGGCGAGGTTATTGATTTCGTGCGGATCGGCAAGCACGTCGTACAATTCTTCCGGCGGCTTTTCAGGAGCCATAAATGATAACTGCGCGGCATTCAGCGCCTTACCGTACTTTGGATCAAGCGCGTTCATGTGATCTTTATACAACCGTCGCCATTCCTTCATCGTCGGCATTTCTTCCAGATATTCGAGGTGCTGGGCATAAGGGCGACCAGGGTTGAAATTTTTGATGTAGTGAAATTTCCTGCCCATGACAGAACGCATCATATCGTAGGTTTCATCCATCCGGTCACGATGCGCAAAGGCAAATTCACGTGGAGATTTTTTTTGATCTCCTAAAATTGCCTGCGCCTGCATGTGCGCTGGAATCGGTATTCCGGCAAGTGACAAAGCAGTTGGCCCAAGATCAAACAGGCTTACCAATTCGTCATTCGTCGTGCCAGCTTTGATCTGTCCTGGCCAGCGCACAATCAACGGCACGCGCAAGCCGGAATCATAAAGAAACCTTTTGCCGCGCGGTAATCCGCGTCCGTGATCGCCCCAGAAAAACACAATCGTATTTTCGGTGAGTCCGTCTTCTTCCAACTGCTTGAGAATATCAGCGACCAGGTAATCCGTCGCCGTAATATTGTCGTAATACCGCGCCCAGTCTTTGCGAACAATCGGTGTGTCAGGATAGTACGGCGGCAATTTTGCTTTGGCGGGATCGTGAAATTCTTCGGGCTTGAGGCGCGCCGTATTTTTCTTGTACACATCATCCGACACGCGTACCTGGCTTTCGTGCGAGACGACAAAATTGAAAACGGAAAAGAACGGTTGTGATTTATCTGCACGATTGCGCCAATGAGCTTTGCCGCTGCATTCATCCCACACGGTATCCGGCGGACGATTGCTGGGCGGCGCTTCAAAGTTGTAATCCGTCTTGGAATTATTCGTCGTGTAATAACCCGCCGTGCGCAAATATTCGGTGAAGGCTTTGACTCCTGCAGGCGGCACGGCTTTGGAGCGCATGTGCATTGATCCAATCGTCGTCGGATACATCCCTGTAATAATCGCCGACCGTGAAGGCGCACAAACCGGAGCCGTCGCAAACGCATTCGTATACCTCACGCCCTGCGCCGCAAGTCTGTCAACATTGGGCGAAATCGAATATTCATCGCCGTAACATCGTAAATCCGGGCTGATGTCCTCGGTGGAAATCCAGAGGATGTTCGGGCGTGATGATTGGGCGAACGCCTGCGGCGCAATCACCAGCGCCAGCAGCATGACAGCCAGGCGAATCGTAAAGTTCTTTCGGTTCATTATTTTTGCTTTCAATAATTTTTGCAGATGTGTGTGACCGTCACAGCGGTACGGTACAGCGAGCGGTAGCGACTTGGTGCAGTGCCGACCAACTCGCTACCGCTCGTCGTACTGTACCACTGGTTACTCACAAGTCGCATCCATCTGAAGCCCGCTCTAAGAAAAAGAAATGTCAAAGCCAGAGTAGCGCAACCAGCCATGGTTGCGTGGTGTATGGGCTAATCCTTTTGTTGGTAAGGAATCGGTGAAAAATAAGTTGTAAAAAGATCACTTGCCACTAGCTTCAGCTAGTGGAGTGGGAGGCTCAATTCCTTGGCTTCAGCCGAAGACAAAAAAGAAATTTCCTTTCCGAACAGCTTTAGCTAAAGCACATTGGAAGGTATTTTTTTAGAATTTTGGCTTAAGCCTCTGAATCCTGTACCGTGCCACTAGCTGAAGCTAGTGGCAATTGAGCCAGCCGCAAAGCGATGCGGGCCAAACGTTTCAAATAGCTTCTCAAGTTTTATCCGAGCATTGCCCGTTTGGCATCGGCGAGTTCCGCATCGCGCCGATGATAACCACAATCGTTGATCAATTTTTCCGCCGCCGCCAAATCTGCCGCAGGCGATTCCCACGGATACTTCACCTCTTCATTCCGACTTCCGACTTCTGACTTCAGACTTCCAAAGAGCCTTGCGCGGTAAAGATGAATGTCCGCCATAAACAACCGCATCGAGCCGCGTTCGGCGATTTCCCCGGCTTCGTCCAGGTCGCTTTGCGCGCTGTCGGGGCCGGAGCGCGCGCCGGTCAGGCCACGCAGCCAGGCGCGGGTGAGCAGGCCAAGCGGAAGATATTGTTGATGTCCAGCGCGGCGGAGGCCGGACACGGCGGAATCCAGGGATGAAGTAGGAAGGAGGAAGGATGAAGGCGAGGCGGCGGAAAGCATCGCCTCGTAAAGCGCAGCGCGGCCCAGCATGAGTTGGTCGAGGGCGCGGGTTAGGAGAGACAGGTTGTAGTCCTCGGCCCACTTGAGCGTCTGCGCCGCACGTTCAGAGACGGCGCGACACACGGCCAGCAATTCATTCTTCATCCCTCCGCCTTCATCCTTTCCCCACGCCGCTTGCTCCGCCTGCGCGAGCAACAGGTCGCAATACCGGAAACCCGGCAAGGAATACAGCAGCGGGTAATCGGGCTGGTCGTTGGCCTGCAACTGTTCGGCTTCGCTAAAGCGCGCTTCCGCCTCGGCGCAGCGACCCGCCTGGTGCAGGGCGTCGGCGTGGGTCGTGCGACTCGCGTATCGCCAATTCGCATCGCCGCTGCGGTCGGCGTAATCCACTGACTGTTCGGCGTCCCGCACCGCCCCGGCCACCGCGCCCAGCGTCAGTTCCAACTCGCTCAGGTTGCTGGCGCTGATGGCGGCCTCTTTCCAACTCTCCCGCTTGACGTCCCTCTCCAGTGCAGCCCGCATCGGTTCGAGTGACTCGGTCAGCCGGCCCAGGGCGCGCAGGCGGAAGGCGGCTTCGTTCAGCAACCAGGCTTGGGCGGCTGCCGTGAGCGCGGGCGAGACGCGGTGCCAAGGCGTCTCGAAGAAGCAGGCGACAGCACCCAGGTCGGAACCAAACGCGCCGAGTTTCTTCGTGCTGTAAAAGCCGTCGTCGCCCGTACCACGCAGGATGCGGTCGCGGTACACCTTCTCACACGCCTCCTGCTGCAAGCCCGCCTGGCAGCCGTGCGCCACCGCCTGATAAAGCGGTTGCAGGTCTTCGAGCGTGGCGTTGGGTTTGTCTTTTGTGTCCTCGCACAGATGTTCGTAAAGCCGCCGATGCGCAAGCTGGAAGGATGAGGTTTCTCCGCCTTTCATTCTCCCGCCTTCATCCTTCAGCCTTTTGGCAAAGTATTCACGCAGCAGCGGATGCGCATCCAGCGCGAGCAACGTCCCCGCCGCGTCTCGATTCACCGTCAGCAGCTTGGCATTTTGTAATGAACTGAGGCTGAATTCCCAGTCTTCTTCTTCCTTCAAATCCACTAGCGGCTCGGTCAAGCCGGGGATGACAGGTGCTTGCCGCAACACAGCGATGCAATCCGCTGTGGCTGGACGGTCAAAGAGTCCGAGCAGTTTCAGTACCGCCACTTCGCGCCGTGCTTCGTCGCTGTCGGCTTCCATCCATTTCACATACGCCTCTATCGCGCGGAAAGCATGGCCGCCCTGAATTTTCGCATCCGCTTTTTCAAAATTGACGCGGTCGCGGCGGCGGATGTCGCTTTGAAAGGCGCGCACCAGAAATTGTCCAAAGATTTGCAGGGTCAGTGCGTGGCCTTGCACATCTTCGACCAACTTCTCGAACTCATTCCAAATTGGTTTCTCAGTCGGAATGGTTTTGCGCAGACTGCCTTGCACGCCCAACGCTTGCAGCAACGCTACGCCCGCCTCGGTGGAAAGGCGCGTGAGTTTTTCTTCGTGGACGGTCTTGCCGCTGAAGGCGCGCAAGTCGGGGATGGGATAGCGCGTCGTCACTACGCACAGGCCGCGATTGTTGGCGGCGAGTCCTTTGAGCAACGCCGCCAGCCCCTGATCTTTGAGTTCGCCCGGCAGCGGCGAAGTCGGCGCGTATTGCAACGGCTCCAATCCATCGAGAATCAGCAACGCCCGCCGCTCGCCCGCGAGTTGCGCCAGCCGCCGCCCTTTGTCGAATGCTCCCGCCGCGCTTTCCGCCATCGCTGCATCGCCAAAAAAACGGAGCGCCTCCGCCAAAAACAAATCAGACGAAGCCGCGTTCTGTTCGCGCGTCCCCTGGCTATAAAACGACCACGCAAAAACTGCGTCGCACTCCGGCCAGTCTTGCGCGGCGAGATCAGCCGCCCACTTCGCCACCAGCGAAGTCTTGCCTTCACCGCCCAACGCTACGAAGGTGAGAATGTGCGGACGCGGTGTTTCGTGATTTTGCACTTTCGCCCACGCGTCGTTGAGGCGTTTCGTTTCGGATTCGCGCCCGATGAGTTTTTCGGGGGCGTATTTGACGATGCGCGAGATGTCGGATTGAAAGACCTGTGGCGAATGGTTCTCACTCGCCGCTTCCAATTCCGCAATCTTCGCCTTTGCCTCCGCGATCTGTTCCTGCAAAGTGAACTTCTGCGCCGGATCGGAAACAATGGCTTCCTGTTGTTGGAGGTAATCCAACTTCTTTCGCCAGGTGCTTTGTGCTTCGCTCATTGGAATCAGCCTCCAAGTTCCTGAATCTTTGCCTGTGCTTCTTCAATCCGCTGTTGAATCGAAAACTTCTGCTCTGCATCTGCTGCTTTGGCCTCTTCGACTTGCAGGAAGGCAAGCTTCTTTTGCCAGATGGCTAACGCCGGAGATGGCTGCGAGGTCGGTACTCTCACCCCCATGGCCAGCAGGCGATTGCGGGCGTGTTCCTGAAGCTGTGGTTCACTCACCAGGTTCAGGACGGTCTTGTAATCGCTGATAGCCAACTCTAATTGCAGGGTATTTTCGTAAACCTGGCCGCGATTCAGATAGGCGAGTACATTTTGCGGATCAAGCGCAATGGCCTGCGCATAATCCGCGAGGGCAGGCGCAACGTCACCTTTGCGTGAGAAGGCGTTGCCACGGTTACGAAAAAGCAGAGCATCCCGAAATCCAAGTTCCAGAGCGCGATTGAAATCCCTGATGGCAAGGGCTTCGTCGTGCTGGTAATAATGTGTGAGGCCGCGGTTGTAGTAGGCAAAAGCCAGCGTCGGGTCGAGGGCAATGGTTTGATTGAGAGCGTTGAGCGCTTCGTCATAATTCTCATCAGAAAGATAGCGCAACGCACGTTGGTAAAAGTCTTGCGCAGTTTGGTTCGGCTCTCTCGCCTCAACTTTGGCTGGCGACGGGTTGGCCTGTGCAGGAGGTTCCCCGAAGCTCAATGGCGCCCCTTTTCGACGCGGCTTTGGTTTGATTTTACCGACTGGTCGCGGCGCTACGGCAGCTTGCCCCAGCAGGAAATCGTAGAGGCTCTGGTAAGCGGTTTCAGAAGTCAGCGTGTAATAGCTGATCGAACGCAGCGGTTCGGGAACCCAGTCTGGCGCGGCGTCGGAGAGAAACACGGGGACGAATTTCAAGGTGCGGCTGCGTGCGTCGTAAAGCTCTTGCGTAATGAGCGCGCCTTCCCAATCTACGCCCTTGCCTTTGCCCGGTGCTTCGTGGCCACGAAAGCGGCGGTAATACGTTTCAGTGCAGACGACGAGGACGAATGTTGCCGCATCGAGTTGATCGAGCATCCAGCGCGGCCAGCCCTGTTCCGGCGAACCGTTCACATACTGGTCGAGGATGGTATTGATTCCGTCATCGCGCAAGCGTTCAGAAAGTGCGAGCGCCTTGTCGCGGTGCGCTTCGGAATCGTGGCTATAACTGATGAAGACGGTGATGGGGTTCATAGATCGGCTCATTCCAACCTTGTGATTTTGCTCTCGCTCTTACTCGCATCGCGGGTTGAAGGCGTTTCAGTACGATGGTTTCAAACAGGCGGCTACAGTCATCCCTGGGAATTACTAGCGACAATCGTTTTCAGCGGGGCAACCGCATCCAACATAGCTACTGCAAAATTTATTCGGATGGGTCGGACTTGGACGACAACAATAAACCATTTCTTCACGGTTTTGAAAATAGTACAGGCGTCAATCACTGATAATTTCCTGTTGGATCGCGACGAATTCATTACGGCGATTGCTTGTATTCTTTTTGGTATCTTTCCGCTCTGATGTACCATCAGCAGTGACCATCCAAATCTTTTGAAAGGTAATTACATGAAATCAAAAATTTCCAGGAAATATTTTGCCTGGATTTCAATCGCGCTAATTTTTTCCATAGTCGTGTTCGCGCAAACAAAAGAAGGCGCAATTCAACGCATCAAGGTTCACGGCAAATCGCTCGAAGGAAATCTTGACGGTGATGCGCCGGATCGTGACGTTTCGATCTACTTACCACCAAGCTACAAAACTGAAAAAAATCGGCGCTATCCAGTTGTCTACATGCTGCACGGATTTACGGACAATGACGCGCAATGGTTCGGCGTCGTCAAGCACTGGATCAACCTTCCCGATGTCATTAACAAAGCGTTAGCCGATGGCAAGACCCGCGAAATGATTGTCGTGATGCCGAACGGATTTACGCGCTTCAAGGGCAGCATGTATTCCAACTCCGTCACGGTCGGCGATTGGGAAACTTTCGTGACGAAAGAACTGGTGAGCTATGTTGACGCAAATTATCGCACGCTGGCGCAACCCGAAAGTCGCGGACTTGCGGGGCATTCGATGGGCGGATACGGGACGATGCGATTAGGAATGAAAGCGGTTGATGTTTTTTCCAGCATCTACGCGCTCAGCCCTTGTTGTATGGAGCCGGGGCGCAGCAATCCGGCGCTGAAAGAAATGATGAAAAAGCTTGAATCGGTGAAGACCGAAGAGGATGTCAAAGCGCAAACATTTTTTGGCTATATTGTCTTGGCATCGGCGGCGGCGTGGTCTCCGAATCCGAAAAATCCACCGTTCTTTATTGACCTGCCATTTAAGGATGGTGAAGTCTTACCAGATATTTTGTCGCGGCAACATGCGAATGCGATTCTGGCGATGCTTCCGCAATACATTCCAAATTTGAAAAAGCTGAAAGCGATTGGCATGGACGCCGGAACAAAAGACATAGGCATTTCCGGCGCTACAAAACAGTTGGATCAGATGCTTACTGATTATGGCATCGCACATTTTTATGAAAGCTACGACGGTGATCATTTGAATCGAATAGCGGAGCGATTGCAGACGAAAACGCTGCCGTTCTTTTCGCAGAATTTATTATTTGAAAAAGTGAAGAGATAAAAAACGTACCACGGGCTGCCAGCCCGGGAATTTATATTCGCAAGTCTAACGGTTCTCCATAAGAATTTGTTATGGACATTTCAGCTTGCGGGCTGGCAGCCCACGCTACGTTTGAGGAGAAATTATGGGCGAAATTGTCGCCGCTTTTGCCACTTGTCACGCACCGCAATTATTCACGTATCCGCCGGATGAAGATCACGCGCAACTCGACGCGACAGTCGCGGCGATGCGTGAGCTTGGAAAAATTCTGGATGAAACAAAACCCGATGTCATTTTATTTTTGGGCAGCGATCATCTCGAAACGTTTTCGATGTCGTGCAATCCGACCTTTGCCATCATTGCGGGAAATCGCGCCAAAGCCGAATTCGCCGGACGAACGTTTGACCGTCCGATTCATCGCGAGCTGGCGGAAGATTTTTTGCACAAACTCGTCCACGCCGATTTCGACATCGCGTATTCGGAAGACGCAATTCTTGGTCACACTTTCGCTGTGCCATTTGAATTTGTGCTGGAAAACCGCGACATCCCCATCGTGCCATTTCATACCAATGTTTATTTGCCACCGCTGCCGAGTCCGAAACGCTGCGCTGCGCTCGGACGCGCTATTGCTGAAGTCATCGCTTCGCGTCCCGAACGCTTTGCCATCATTGCCAGCGGCGGGATGTCGCATTATCCCGGCACGTGGAAATATCCGCAGCCCGAATTTGAATTTGATCGCTGGGTCATTCAGGAACTCGAAAAAGGCAACGCGAATGCCGTGCTTGATTTGACGGCAGAACAACTGGACGCGGCGGGAAATACGGAGTTATTACCGTGGGCAATTATGCTCGGAGCGATTGGCAATCAGCCCGGCGAGTTGTTGCAATACACGCCAACCTGGCATCACGGACACGCGATGATGCGCTTCCTGCCAGCGCGTGAAAAGGCTGCGGCGGCGACGGCGGAGTTACCGAAATATGGAGGCTTAAACTTCGATAATGAAGGCTTCAATTTTTACGCGCATCCTCCGGCAGAAGCCTACAATTTGAATAAACTTTTATTCGATGTGCGCCTTGATGGAGTGTTACGACGACGCCTGTTGACTGACTTCGACAGCGTCATCAGGGAATACAATATCGAAGGTGATAGCATTGACGCCGCACACGCAATTGCTGAAGTCGGAACGACCGCCAAAGTCAGCGACAACGCCGGACGCATCGTGAATGCCGGAGCGCATCCGCTGCACGCGCTGATGTCGCTGCATGCTGTCCACGGTGAAATGAAGCGATTGCAAAGGGAATTGGCAGGATCGTAGAAATGCAGAAGCCGGCACGAAGTAAGGGCGAATATTTGC
>JAYSTY010000006.1:0-11038 GCA_043719385.1 Blastocatellia bacterium
TGAATAACTAATTGCCAAAAAACTTCACCGACCCTCGCAGCCCCGAAAATTTCTGTGCCCTCCGAATCGTTTTTCCAATGAGAAGGATTAGTATCAATATGAAAAAGCTTAGTTTAATCGTTTTCCTGACGCTGGGATGTCTGGTTGCAACCTCGGCCTGGGGACAAAAGAAACCTGCGGCGCAACAATTAAAACCTCGCCCCAAGCCGGTTCTCCAGCTTGAAAATGGCATGATTATCAGCAAAACGGATGGTGTGTTGCGGCCTGGTGCGCAAACTGTTTGCGCGGGTGACAAACTGGCTTTCAATGCCAAAATTGCGGGAACTGAAGAGGTGGCAAAGCTGCCGATTAAATGGACGGTAACGGGCGGCCAGGGCGTAACGGATGAAACCGGGCGTTATGTTTTGGATACCGCCGGATTGAAACCGGGCAGCTATATTGTGACGGCGGAAACGACGGCGGCCTTTAAAGATTGTGACGGCGGCTGTACGGCTTATGACAGCAAATCATTTGTAGTTGCCGATTGTGAGATCGCGCCCAGTTGTTTCACTTCGCCGCGCCTGAATCTCACCAGCGCGACGCAAACTATTAATCCAGGTGAAACCATCAATATTTGTTCAGACACTGTTACTGGTGGTTATAATTTCGGCACATTGGTTCCGACGTGGAATTCATCCGCAGGGAAAATCAGCGGGGATGTTTCATGTGCGAAGCTGGATACAACCGGCATCGCGCCCGGCTCTTCTATAAACGTCAACCTGAATTTGAAAGCGTCTGATTTACCCGGCTGTGAAGCCAAAGGCACAATCACATTCAAGGTCGCTGAACCTGTGCTGCCAGTTCCCGTTGAATTGACGCCATGCAATACATTTAAAACTAATAGCGCACGCGTTGACAATGCCTGCAAAGCCATCCTGATGGATGCTGTGCGTCGTCTGGAATCTGATCCCGGTGCGCAACTGGTGATTGATGCTTTTCATCGCAAAAATGAAAGCTCGAATCTGGCCTTTGAGCGCGGCAAAAATGTCCGTGATCGAATGGCGGATGGCTCAATCGGCGTTTCGATTGATGCGAATCGTTTGCTGGTTCGTCCTTCGGGAGCGAGTGCTGACGGCGGCCTGGTGAAAATTTATCTAATTCCCGCAGGCGCGAAAATTCCGACGGGAGCAAATACTGTGAATGTCGGCGACGTGAAAAAAGAAAGTCGTCGTGCGAGTCCATCGCGCCGCCGATAACGTGTAAGGAACCCGGCTCGCTACGGCTCGCGGTACAGTACTCGGAGCCAGCGCGACGGAGTTGACACAAAGTACAGTACCCGGAGCCGTAGCGACGGGGTTGATTTAAACCACGAGGCAAAAGAAATTTCGCCGCGTGGTTTTGTTTTGTCCAGAGTTGTATGCCTGCTCTGCTATTTCGTAAAACAAGGTTTTCTGAGATACTACGCCACTCAAAAAATTGAGCTTAAAACGAATTAAGGTTACAGCAGAAAGATGAATGTTTTAGTTACAGGTGGCGCTGGATATATTGGCAGTGTGATGGTAGAGCAGCTAATCGCGCACGGACACAGCGTCGTTGTTTACGATAATTTGGAATATGGACATCGGGCTGCGGTCGCGCCGGAAGCTGTCTTTATTCACGGCTTCATTCAGGACCAGGCCAAACTGGTTGAAGCTTTTCGCGCCAATAAAATTGAAGCCGTCATTCACATGGCGGCCTATGCTTTGGTGGGTGAATCGGTCAAACATCCGCAGAAATATTTTAGTAATAATTTTATCGGCGGACTTACTTTGCTGGCTGCGATGATGGAAGCAGAAGTAAAGAAAATCGTCTTCTCTTCGACTTGTGCGACGTATGGCATGCCGGAAAAAATGCCGATTACCGAAGACACGCCGCAGCATCCGGTCAACCCGTATGGGGAATCAAAACTGGCGTTTGAAAAGGCGTTGCACTGGTACGATCTGGCGTATGGCATTCGTTATGCGAGTATGCGTTATTTCAATGCCGCCGGAGCCAGTGAAAATTATGGCGAAGACCATCAGCCCGAAACGCATTTGCTTCCCAATGTCTTAAATGTTGCCCGTGGCAAAGCATCGCACGTGAATATTTTTGGTGAAGATTATCCAACGCCGGATGGCACCTGCATTCGGGATTATGTTCATGTGATTGATTTAGCGGTCGCGCATATTCTGGCGCTCAAAGTGATTGACGAAAAAAGTCGCATTTACAATCTCGGTTATAGCAATGGCTATTCGGTGGCCGAGGTCGTTGAAATGGCTAGGCAGATCACTGGTCATCGCATCCCGACTGAGGCCTCGCCCCGACGGGCGGGCGATCCTCCGATTCTGATTGCCAACTCTGATCGGGCGACGCTGGAACTGGGGTGGATGCCGCAGCACAGCGAACTGGATCAAATTATTGAGTCAGCCTGGAAATGGCATTTAGCACATCCAAATGGATATGCAGAACAGGGGCGGTGAACGGTTATCGGTGCAGCGTTTTTATGACCAGCCACTGAGTCCCGAACACCAGCCACGAACAACCGTTTTATGCGAGTAATTAGTGGGATTTACAAAGGTAGAAAATTGAAAGCAGTTGATGGCATGCAGGTGCGACCGACTTCTGATCGTTTGCGTGAGACACTCTTCAATGTAATTTCGAGTGGCGTCAAAGGCGCGCGGTTTGTGGATCTGTGCGCCGGCACAGGAGCGGTTGGAATCGAAGCCCTTTCGCGTGGTGCGGCACACGTGACTTTTATTGAGTCCAACCGCAAAGCCTCACAGGTTTTGGCTGATAATTTGCAGCATTGCGAGATTAGCGAAAATGTCAAAGTCATCAACCGCGATGTTATCTCGACCTTGAAATATTTCGATCATCACCTGATGCAATTTGATTATTTTTATTTTGATCCGCCTTACGAATCGGACATCTATTCGCAAGTACTGTGGACGCTGGCCAAGAGCAAATTGCTCGCCGAAGAAGGACTCGTGATTGTTGAGCATCGCAAGAACTTTGTTTTGCAGCCAAATTACGAACACCTGCGCCCGTATCGGCAAATTGCCCAGGGCGATTCGTGCCTGACATTTTTTAGTATGGAAAGAGGAATAGCTTAAATGCGGTAGGCGGTAGACGGTAGACGGTAGTCAGATTACCGCCCACTGCTCACCGACCACTGACCACCGCTCACCGACCACCATTTTTATGATAAGACGCGCCATCTATCCCGGCTCCTTCGATCCCGTTACCTGCGGACATCTCGACATTGTGGAACGCGCTTCACATTTATTTGATGAAGTCGTAATCGCCGTGCTCATTAATCAAAGTAAAGTTTCCATGTTCACCATCCCAGAGCGCGTCGAAATCTTACAGGCTGTCATTGCCGAACGATTTTCCAGTCCGGGTTCCAATGTCAAAGTTGACACCTTCTCAGGCTTGCTCGCAGATTACGCCATTGAGCAAAATGCCCAGGCCGTCGTGCGCGGGATCAGAGCGATTTCCGATTACGAATACGAACAGCAAATTGCCCTGATGAATCGCCGCCTCGCGCCCAATGTTGAGACAGTTTTTTTGATGTCGGCACAGGAATATTCCTATTTGAGTTCGCGTCTGGTCAAGGAGGTTTTCAGCTTTGGCGGCAACATTGACGGGCTGGTTCCGCCCATCGCCATCGAAAAAATGAGAGCCAAAATTCAATGAGCAGTTCACCCTCACAACTTCCGGTTTTCCCCTCTTCTCATCGCGCCCAACTGACCAGCCTTTCTTCCACTTCTGCGGTTGTGATGGCGGCGGATGAACTCCGTGCGCAGGGCATCGAAGTGATTGACCTCGGCGTTGGCGAACCTGATTTTCCTACGCCTGAAAATATTAAACAGGCCGCGCTCCAGGCACTCGCCGAAAATTTTACGAAATATACTTCGACCAGTGGCATCACGCCGTTACGACAAGCGATTTGTGATTACCTCAACCGTCATTTTGCTTCGGACTATACGCCTGAAGATTGTTGTGTCACGGTTGGCGGCAAGCAGGGAATTTTCAATGCCGTGCTGGCTTTGATTAATCCCGGCGATGATGTGCTGCTCGAAAAACCATGCTGGGTTTCGTTCCCGGAAATTGTTCATTTTGCCGAAGGAAATGTCGTCTGGGTCGAGACGGAAGCAACGGATTTTCATTTGACGGCGGAACAGGTCAAAGCCGCCATTACGCCCCGCGCAAAATTGCTGATTATTAACTCGCCATCGAACCCGACCGGACGCGTGATTACGCCCGCCGAGTTCAGAAAAATTGTCGAAGTTGCCGCCGAAAATGGTTTGTGGGTGATTTCGGATGAATGTTATTTGCAATTTGTTTACGCGCCGAATAAACCAAATTCAGCGGCGGCCTTGCCCAAAGAATTGCGCGAACGAGTGATGATTGTTGGCTCACTTTCCAAGACTTATGCGATGACCGGATGGCGCGTTGGTTACACAGTAGGCGCACCGGAATGGATTACGGAGGTGCTGAAAATTCAGAGTCATTCTGCGACGCACACTTCTTCGCTTTCGCAAAAAGCTGCTGTGGCAGCGCTGACCGATGCACAGGATTCCGTTACCGCAATGCTGGCTGAATATGAGCGCCGCGCCGCATGGCTGATTCCGGCGTTGAATGAAATTTCGGGCATTCATTGCAGCCAGCCGGAAGGCGCGTTTTACGCTTTTCCCAACATCAAAGAACTAATGAAAAATTGCGGCTTCGCTTCCTCAAAAGCTGCGGCGGACGAACTGCTCCACAAATATGGTGTCGTCGTGACGGCTGGCGCGGCGTTTGGCGCTGAGGGTTACTGGCGATTGTCGTATGCAAATTCGCTCGTGGCGTTGCAGGAAGCCGTGACGCGGATCAGGCAGATGGTTACAGAACTTAAGTAATGAAAAAGCGAGAAATAAATCCTGCGCCCATCTTCACACTTGATGTTGAAGAAGTAATCAAAGCCCTCCGTGAATCTGCGGACGGGTTTTCAGCCCACGACCTGGGCGAAATTTTTGACCTCAATCGCGCCGACCTGAAACAACTCACCAGCTTGCTTAATCGTTTGCAGGGAACCGGCCTGCTCAAACGGCGCGGCAATGATTTTTTGTGGGCGGATGGGAATCGCGTTTTAATTGGAACACTGCGGCAACGACGGCGCAAAAATATTACGTTTGTGCCTGAAGACGAAGCCGAACGGGCGCGTGGCAGTGTTCGCGTAGATGCCGAAAATACGAATGGCGCGTTTGATGGCGACCGCGTGATTGCCTTTATTTCACGCGGTCAGGGGCGTGAGCGTGAGGCCAAAATCGAAATGATTTTGCGGCGCGGCAAGCTGAAAATTATTGGTCGTTTGCAACGCACTTTTCGGTTTAGTTTTGTCGAATCCCTGGATGAAAAATTTCCGTTTGAGATTGATGTCAACGCTCGTGCCGATGATGAGGACGGCAAAATCGTAGTCGTGGAAATCACGCGCTATCCATCGGCACACGAACACGCCGCCGGGGAAATTATCGAACGGCTTGGAGCCTTCAGCGATGAACCCGGACTCGACATCGAAATCATCATCCGCAAACACGATTTGCCGCATGTTTTCCCGCCCGAAGTCGAAGCCGAAGCCGCCACCGTCTCCCCGACTGTCACCGAAGAACAACGCGCTGGCAGAGTTGATTTACGTGACATCACGACCGTCACGATTGATGGAGAAACGGCCCGCGATTTTGATGATGCCATTAGTCTGAGCAAACTGGACAACGGAAATTATGCGCTCGGAGTTCACATTGCGGATGTCAGTTTTTACGTGCGACAGGGAACAGCGCTGGATGAAGAAGCGCGGATGCGCGGCACTTCAGTTTACTTTCCCGAACGCGCCATTCCGATGTTGCCGGAAAATTTATCGAACGGAATTTGTTCGCTCAATCCCAAAGTAGATCGCCTGGCGATGTCGGCCCTGATGGAGGTCAATCGCAGCGGTCAGGTAGTTTCCTATCAACTGCGCGAAACCGTAATTCGTAGCCGCGAGCGGATGACTTACACAGACGTGAACAAGGTTTTGAGCAATCTTGATGCAGGTGTCAGCCAGCAATATGCGGCACTGAAAGATTTTTTCAGCACGATGGAAGAGCTGGCTCGCATCCTGATCAAAATGCGTGGCGAACGTGGCGCGATTGATTTCAACCTGCCCGAAGCGGCTTTCAAATTTAACGATGAAGGAATGATGGCCGGGGTGATCAAAGCCGAACGCAACATCGCGCATCGCATCATCGAGGAATTCATGCTGCTGGCGAATGAAACTGTCGCCGGACATTTGGAAAAAATGGGCGTACCTGCGCTGTATCGCGTCCACGAATCGCCCGAACCGCAGCGCATCATTGATTTCGCGCATCTCGCCACCAGTTATGGTTACAGTTTTCCGGTTGAAGGCGTGAACTCGCAGGATTACCAGCGGCTTTCGCATTTGCTGACTGACAAACCGGAAGAAAAAGTTTTGTCTTACGCGATGCTGCGGTCTTTGCAACGAGCGAAATATACTGCCAAAAATGTTGGGCATTTTGGTTTGGCGGCTCCGGTTTATACACACTTCACTTCGCCGATTCGCCGCTACCCGGATTTGATTGTGCATCGAATTTTACGGGCGTTGCTCAACCACTCGGTAACGTTAGGCGACAGCCAGACGATTAAGGATAAGGCCGCCAAAAAGCGCAATCCTTTTGTCCCGCTTCCTGCCGCCGAACTTGCCCTGATCGCGGACGAATCCAGTGACCGCGAACGGGCGGCTGATGCGGCAGAAAGGGAACTGGAAGAATGGCGCAAGGCGGCGTTGATTGCGTCCCACGTAGGCGAAGAATTTGAAGGCCTGATTGTGAACGTCCGCGAGTTCGGATTTTTCGTCGAACTGGATGGATTATTTATCGAAGGCCTAGTAGCGGTTTCTTCGTTGCAGGATGATTATTACGAATTTGATGCGCGCCGCCATGCATTGACCGGACGACAACGGCGAAAAATATTCCGGCTCGGAGACCGCGTAAAAATCCGTGTCGAGCGCGTCAATATTGATCGTCATCAGGTTGATTTTTCAATCCTCAATAATTACCAGAAACCCGCCGCCCGAAAAAGCAAATTCAAAATCCCGCGCAGCGCAAATAAGCGGGTGAAGAAACGCAAACCAAAAAAATAGCCTCTTAACGTGAGCGAGAATTTTCTTGTTGCGCTTTTTCCGTGAGTTCTGCCATCCTTTGTCGCCCCGCCAAATTGAAATCTATAAGGAATAAAAATTACATGAAAATCAGTCTCCTGCTTGCTTGTCTGTTACTTTGTTTTTTGCCTGCCGCCTTCGCACAACAAAAAGCTGCCGCACCAAAAGCCACTGCGCCTGTGCCAACTTCCACCACGTCAACGTTTGAAGTAGTGCGCAAGGAAGGCCGCGATGTTTTCACAACCACCAATCGCCAGTTCAAATATAAGGGACTGTATAGCGACGCCAGCTATAAATCTATTTTGCTGTTGGAAGAAATTCGCACGGACGTTTCACCTGACATTGAAGGCTCGCAGGGAACATTGAAAGTAGACGTGTGGCTCGGCAAAGGCAGCAAGCCCGACAAAAAAGCGTGGACGATCAAATCTGATGCGAACGCAGGCGAAGCGGGCGACGCTTTTTATAAGACTACGAATTTCGGTTGTTGCGCTTCGTACAATGTCTACACGTGGTACAACCTGCTGACCGGGCAAAAGATTTTTACGGGCACGAATAACCTAATCAAAATTTCTGTCCCGAATACCGGAGGCGATACGCTTGACCGCTACGTGACCTTTCATTCACACGAAGGCACGATTGACACGCCGGAAATGAAACGCCTGAAAGATGTCATCGGCGTCATTGAATACGGCACAACGAAGCGTGTAATCCAGCGCATCATCGTCCGCACCAGCGATCAGGAAACGCTCGACGGAGGCGTCCCCGAAATGGGCGTCGCGCACAAAGAAGAAACGAAATTTGCCAAAGACGATCAGGAACAGGAAGTCACACTCTGGGCCTTTGACGGCAAAAACGATAAATCTTCGTTGTCGAATTTCACCGTGATTTTGAAATGGGAAGAGAACAAGCAAATCGTGATCCCGTTCAGGAATGATGCGCCTGTGCTGGGGGAGGCGAAGTTACCTGCGAAAATTACGGTAGAATTAGCCAGATGAAAGAAGGCCTCCTCCTTGCTAATTTGTGTATTGCTCAGCTTATCTATTTGATTAAATGGTTAAGATGCGCGAGGATTTAACTTCCTCCCAGCAGAATTGATTAAAAAGGAAAAGGCTATGCCCAAGTTTGAAGCGGAACAACTTTCAGTCAAGATCAGGTGGCAATTTAAGTTTATCTTGTCGAGCTTACCATTTCCTGGCACAAAATCGTTTGGTGCATTAGTAAGAGAGTTTCAGTCTTTTGGGCTTACGCCACAGGGGATAAGTTTACATACGCCAACCAACAACCTTGGAGAGACTAGCTTAGAGATAATGTTGCTGAATTATAGAGCGAGTGTTTTATTTGATTATTCCTCACTTGAGGTCGTTGTTAATAATTTACTTGTAGAAGAGGATGATATTCTATTGCGTCTTTTGCAAGGAGCTTTCAATGTTATGAAGCTGATCGAAGGTTCGACTGAGGAAGGACGCGGAACGACGATAGTATCAGCGCATTTGCGATTGCTGGATGATAACATTAGTGATTTTTTAACTAGGATGGTGAAAAAAGAAGGGGAAATGAAACATTTAGTGCCGGATGCCATGGCTTTTCGCATTGAGTTGGACGATTTGGCAAAACAGTCTGAGGCTAGGATTGTTCTTGCGAAATCGGTAAAATACGAAAATGCTATTTTCACTGAGATGACTTATAATTTTGGTTCAGATAGCGCGGAAGCTGCGATAGAGTTTCATCAAAAGATTACTAACCATTATAAAGCCGTGTTTGGCATCTTTGATTTACAAGAATCTTTAGGCTCTAAGGAAGGAACTTGATCTATGTCAATAATTGAAAACGTAGATAATCCATTTACCTCGGCTTTTAGCCAAGAAAATAGTAATAGGCTGGAGATTCTGTCGGTTTCCTCGATTGGTATACAGGGAGTATTTTCTGAACGGTTAGGGAAGAGGAATACATACCGAAGTGGTTTGCCAGAACGTAATTTTAATGTGCAAGGACTATTTCCAGAGAGGACTCCCAGATCAATAAGTCCATTAGCGAAAAGAGAAAATGAGCAGCATCGCATTGCTATTATTCTTCATAAACAATACTCCACTCAGGTTTTGAATTTTGAAGACAGGTGGGGAAGTATTGTGGAAGAGTTTATTATTACTAACTTAGAAGTGGTTAAGCCCTTTTTGAAAAAGAACGGGTTTCTCCTTGATCTGCTTCTTGCTGCTCGGACTAAGATTGCAGAGTATTTTAGCGGCGTAACACCTCTTGTTTTATATCTGGCACAATATCCAGACGAAGGCGATGAAGAGCTTTATCTTTTGATTCAAACTAAGCTCTCAGCCAATGAATCACTTCTTATTCTTGATCGGTTTGAAGAGGAATGGTGGCTAGACATTCTTCCTAAAGCACAATGCAAAATGACAATTAAATTGGAATACATCTGATGGTTTTTGATTGGGGTGATTACGAAACACTTGCAAGAAGCTTACGCAATGGGGATGAAGCTTCTCAACGCTCGGCCATCAGTCGCCTTTATTATTCTGTTCTACACCGCGCTCGTATCAAACTAGAGTCTACCGACCGTAATTTCATATTTAATAAAAATGAACAAAGCCATCGGCAGATTTGGGATGCTTATCTCAGCAAAGGGATTACTTCTAAAAGTATTGGTAATAAGGGAAAACAGCTAAAGAGAAATCGTGAAATGGCGGACTATGAGTACGAAATTAAAAGGCTGGATGATGTTGTTGAAGAGTCATTTCAAACAGCCAAATCCATACTTGTATACTTAAACCAAATACAGTGAACAAAATACCGGAGATTATCAAATGACTGACAACATCAATCGGCAATGGCGGCTCGCAGCGCGTCCTGTTGGCTTAATCAAAGAATCGGATTTTTCGTGGAGCGAAGAAGCTGTCCCTGAAATTTCAGACGGGCAAATTCTGATTCGCAATAAATATATTTCGCTTGATCCGACGAATCGGATTTGGGTGACGGATGTGCCTTCGTATTTGCCTCCCGTCGGCATCGGCGAAGTTATGCGTGCGGGCGCTATCGGCGAAATTGTCGCATCGAAAAATCCGAAATTCGCAGTCGGGACGCACGTCCAGGGATTGCTTGGCTGGCAGGATTATTGTGTTAGTGATGGCAATGGATTGAGTCCGTTGCCGAATAATCCGAACGTTCCGCTGACCGCGTATATGGGCTTGTTCGGGATGATTGGAATGACGGCGTATTTTGGTTTGCTTGAGGTTGGGCAACCGAAAGCCGGTGAGACTTTGGTCGTGTCAGGAGCCGCTGGCGCAGTCGGTTCGCTGGTCGGGCAGATCGGCAAAATCAAAGGCTGCCGCGTTGTAGGCATTGCGGGCAGTGATGATAAATGCAAATGGATTGTGGACGAACTTGGCTTCGATGCCGCGATCAATTACAAAACGGAAAATGTGCGCCAAGCCCTGAAGCAACATTGTCCGAACGGCATTGATGTGAATTTCGAAAATGTCGGCGGCAAGATTCTGGATGACGTCATCAGCCTGATGAACATCAAAGGACGCATCGCGTTGTGCGGATTGATTTCAGGCTATAACTCCGAAACGGCAGTGCCTGGGCCGTACAATTTTGCGCGGATTTTGACGCAACGATTACGTTGTGAGGGCTTCATTGTTTTGGATTATTACGACCGCGCCAAAGAATGCATGGAAGCGTTAGGCCAATGGTTGATGGAAGGAAAACTCAAATACAAAGTTGACGAAGTTGAAGGCTTGAAAAACGCTCCGCTGGCGTTGAATAAATTATTTGAGGGAACGAATACGGGGAAATTGGTGGTGAAAGTTTAGGGGGCGGTGGTCGGTGGTCGGT
>JAYSTY010000051.1:0-1751 GCA_043719385.1 Blastocatellia bacterium
CTGATTGACACGCGCAACAATAATGCTGCCGTGACGCGGTTCCTCAACGCGATCCACAACCAGCACATCGCCATCGTGGATATTTTCGCCACTCATCGAATCGCCTTCGACGTAAATAAAAAACGTCGAGGTCGGGCGCTTCACAACATGCTGATTCAGATCAAGGCGGCCTGCAATGTAATGTTCCGCAGGTGAAGGAAAGCCTGCCGAGACACGCGACGATAACACCGGGCGTGAAAACTTCGTCGTGGTGTCAGCCCGATAGATAGCGCTGATGTTGGATAATTTCTTTGTTGTCTCATTCATAGCATTCGCAGATTGTGACTGGGGCGATTCTTGCTGATGCAAGAATGCAACGGTCTACCATAGTCGAAACAGAAAAAGCAAGAAGGAATATTTGGCGGAGAGACGGACTTATGATATTTGTCGCATGTTCAGCTACAGCTTAGCCTGAATGACCGTCACGCCATGTCGTGCATTCGCTCATCTTGCATTGGTAAAAACGTGAGCAAAGATTCGGGTACGGCTATGCTGAGTTTCCAATAGTGGAAAGAAGTTTCCACTTTCGGAAACATAGCCATCCGTATAATTTATGTTAGATTCTTATTGGGTGTAATACCGCGATAGCCAATGCATGCTAATATAAAATCCCTATTCCAAAAAGTGAAGCGACAACGGAGTATTAAAAATGCCTATTGAAGACCTTTATAAACTCGCGGCACTTATCAGGCACGAACGCGATGCCTTGCTGACTGAATGGCGGCAAGAGGTGCGGCTGCTTCCCGTTGCACAGCATCTCGATATACCGACGCTCAACGATCATCTCCCGGATTTACTGGAAGAATTAGCCTGTGAGCTTGAGGCATGCAGTACTGAAACGATGATTGAAACAGGATTACCGATGATTGAGGCAGGATTGAAGGAAAATCCTATCATTCACGGTTTGGAGCGACTGCGCCTCGGCTTCGATATCGAAGAGGTGGTGGCAGAGTATAACGCCTTGCGTAACGTGATCCAGAATATTGCCGAACGCAATGGTCTTAGTCTTTTTGGAAAGTCAAACTTCATCCTTAACCGCGTGATTGACGGAGCGATTGGTCTCGCCGTTAAGACTTACGCGGCGCAAAAAGCCGTCGAGGTGCAGAAACGACGCGAGGAACACTTGTCCTTTGTCGCGCACGATCTGCGGTCGCCGCTCTCTAATGTGATGATGGCGGCGAGACTTCTTGAATCCGCTCTTCCCGCCGAGGCTAAAACCACGCAGGCTTCCACGCTACTGGAAACTTTGCGCCGTAACGTCAAGCGTATGGATGCACAGATTATCAAAGTGGTGCAGGAAGAAGCTAACTTGAACGCGGACTCAGAGGGAAAGTTGGAGCGTTGTGAAGTAAATCTGCGGACACTCGTCGAACGTCTTGTCAGCGACTTCCAACCGGTCGCGGAAATTTCTCAGACGCGGCTCATTAACGATGTTCCCGCAGCGATTGTGCTACTTGCCGATGCTAACCGGTTGACGCTAATTTTTCAGAACTTAATCTCCAACGCCATCAAATACAGTCCACACGGAGAAGTCACCATCGCGGCGCGTGAGATTGAAGAAACCCGCTTTATCGAATGTCAAGTCAAAGACAACGGCGCGGGTATTCCTGCCGAACTGCTCGGAAAAATATTTGAGAAACTAGAAACTGACCCGGAGAGGAAAGACGGAATCGGACTGGGACTCGCCATCGTTAAGCAATTTGTCGAGGCTC
>JAYSTY010000501.1:0-12136 GCA_043719385.1 Blastocatellia bacterium
ATTATTACGCTGGCAATTTTGGCCGGCTCAGCCTTCGCACAAGTTACAATTCCAACGCAGGAAGCCAAACCGCAACCACTGCCTAAACAGGAAGAACAGGAACCGGAACAGGTTTTTCGCATCAATACAAAACTTGTTCAAATTGATGCCGTCGTGACCGGCAAAGGCCAGGCGCACGTGGATGATTTGACCGAAGATGATTTTGATTTATTCGTTGACGGCAAAAAACAACCGCTCACCTATTTCAAGCTCGTTAAGATGCCGGAAAATATTGCGCCCACAGAAGCAGGGAAAAAAGCTGATCCCAAAGCGCCCTTGCCGCCGACTTCCAATGCCATCAAACAAGTTGCGCCGGAACAGGTTCATCGCACCATTGCCTTTGTCATAGATGATTTGGGGATGTCATTTGAAAGCACCTATTATGCGCGGGAAGGCCTGAAGAAATTTATCAAAACGCAAATGCAGGACGGTGATCTGATCGCCATCATCCGCACCGGGAAAGGCCTCGGCGCGTTACAGCAATTCACAACGGATCGTCGCATCCTGAGCGCCGCTGTCGAAAAGCTGACGTGGAATCCCATCAGCCGCGAGATGATGCCGCGCTTTGGCAATCAGGGTGCAGCTCCGAATGAAAGCGACGAAGCGAAAGATTTCCGCGAGCGGTCTGATGAATTCCGCGAAACAGTTTTTACGGTGGGGACGCTCGGTGCGGTTAATTTTGTCGTGCGTGGTTTGCGCGAATTACCGGGACGCAAAATGGTTGTGCTGCTGTCAGACGGTTTCAAGCTGTTTGGCAAAGACCGCGACAATACGCAGGTGCGCGATAACCTGCGGCGGCTTACCGACCTCGCCAATCGTTCGAGCGTCGTGATTTACACGATTGACACCAAAGGTTTGCTGACGCTCAGCCCCGGCGCGGCGGATGACATGAGCGGCGTGACACCACAACAACTGAGTGAACAGTTCAGCAAAGCCTCGCAGGATTTATTTGATTCCCAGGATGGCCTGGTCGCGCTCGCACGTGAGACAGGAGGCTTTGCCAATCTCAACAACAACGATGTGAATGTCGGCATCAACAAAATTATCAAAGATAATCAGAGCTATTATCTGCTCGGCTTTGATCCTGAAGATGATCAATTTGATCTTAAAAATCGCAATAAATTTCACGCCATCAAAATCAAACTGAAACGTCCAGGCTTACAGGTGCGGACTCGTTCCGGTTATTTCGGCGTCCAGGAAACACTGGCGCGAGAAAAGCCAAAAACGCGTGATGAGCAAATTCTGAATGCGCTTTATTCGCCCTTCGGAGCGCGTGATCTTTCGCTGCAAATGACTTCGTTTTTCTTCAATACAGAAAAGGGCGGTTCTTACGTGCGGTCATTGTTGCATATTGATCCGGCGAATCTGAATTTTGTTGATGGCGTGAATGGTGAGAAGATTTTGAAGCTTGATATAGCGACTTTTACCTTTGATGAAAATGGTCGCGTGATCGAAAATCACGGACGTGGGTTTGAGTTGAAGCTTGATCAGGCGCGTTATGAAATCGCGCAAAAACTGGGCTTCAATTACGACAACGACACGCCGATCAAAAAACCGGGAGCCTATCAATTTCGCGCTGTCCTGCGTGATTCATCGAACGAAAAGCTCGGCTCATCGGGACAATTTATTACCGTCCCTGATCTGGCAAAGAATCGGCTGGCGCTGTCGGGTTTAGTGCTGATGGGTATCGCGCCAGAGACTCCCAACCCGGAGGCCAAAACTCCCGCGAACATGAACAATGCGCAACCAACGCCAGCCGTCAGGAAATTTTCGCGGGGCGGCGCGATGCAATACGCTTCGGTAATTTTTAATGCGCAGTTTGATAAGCAATCCAACCAAACACAGGTCACGATGCAAACCGAGGTTTATCGCGACGGCAAAGCAATTTTCCAAAGCGCTCCGCGTGCAGTTGAACTGGCCGGGCAAAAAGATATGAAGCGAATCGCATGTGGCGGAGCATTAAAATTAAATGGCCTTGCGCCGGGCGATTATTTATTACACTTAATTGTGAATGATCCACTGGCAAAGAAAAAATATGCGCAGGCTGAGCAATGGATGGATTTTTCGGTGCGGTAAATAGTCCATTGAGTGTTTGCGGAACAGTGGGTATAGGGGGCTGCCAGCCCGCGCTTGAGGTTTACGGCATGAGGGTTTGCCGGAAAACTAAGCACCGCCAGCCTCAGCTTACGGGCTGGCAGCCCGTGCTACGAGGATTTTTCCTCCCGTTCCCCCAGCAACTGAAAAGCCAGCGCTGTCAAAAACACAAACACCACCGGCGCGAGCATCCACCAGTAATTTTTCAGCACTGACAAATCTTTGGCATCCGCCAGCATTGTCCCCCAGCTTGCGCTCGGTTCCTGGACGCCGACGCCTAAAAATGAAAGCGCGATTTCGGCGAGGATAAAGGTTGGCGCAGTCAGTGCGAATTGTGTCAGCAACGGCGTGCGAATATTCGGTAAAATATGCCGCGTAATGATTCGCGTGTTATTTGCTCCCAGCGAAATCGCTGAGGTCACGTAATCTTTGACCTTTTCCGCCAGCGCCAGATTGCGCGTCAGCCGTGCGACTTCGGCCCAGCCGACTGCCGCAAAAATTGTCACCATCATGAATGCGACCTGACGCGGCGAAACGCTGAGCGGAAAGGCGGCACGAAAAGCCAGAATCAAAATCAACGTCGGCAGCGACATTACAATTTCCGCCGCTCGCATCAGGAGCGAATCAACGATACTGCCGAAATACCCTGCCATCGCGCCTAACATCACGCCGAGCAAATAAGCCAGCAACAATCCAAGCGGCCCGATGATCAGCGAAATTTGCCCGGCAGACAGCAGCCGCGCCAGCACATCACGCCCTATGCCATCCGTACCAAGCAAATGCAGTTGCGGCGGCTTATACTGCGAATCAGAAAGCGAATTTTCTGCCACGCCAAACAGATGCCAGTTGGTTGCCAGCACGCCCAACAATTCATAATTTTCGCCGCGCACAAAAAACTTCAGCGGATACATTTGCGAGCGATCTTCCTCATAAACAAACATCAGCCGATCTGTAATATTCGGGCGATAAATAAATGGTCGCAAGTGAAAGTTCTGCGCGTCAAAAAAGTGAATTTTCGTGGGCGGCAGAAATGGCGTGTCTTTGGCTTGCGAGCGGTGATTACAGGGCGCGATAAATCCACCGCAGAGCGATAACAAATACAAAGTAAGCAGGATTGTAAAACCAATAAGACGCTTTGAAAATCGCGGCCACCGCACAATCACAAGACTCATTTACCGCTCCTCCCGCAAACGTGGATCAGCGAGCAAATGAAAAATATCCGCCAGCAAATTTCCGCCTATCATCATCACCGCCGCCAGCATCACAACGCCCATCAGGACGGGAATATCGCGCGTTCTCGTAGCGTTCACCGCCAACTGTCCAATCCCCGGCCAGGCCATCACCGTTTCGACAATCACGGAACCGCTGAGCAGCGCCGCAATCGCATAGCCCAGTAAAGTTATCAATGGTGCGGCGGCGACACGAGCGGCGTGCTTGCCAATCACAGCCCATTCGCTCAAACCTTTGGCGCGGGCGGTACGGATAAAATCGGCGGACAAAACCTCCAGTAATCCGGCGCGCGCCTGCCGTAAATAAATTGCGGCGAGCGGCAAACTCATCACAATCGCAGGCAAAATCAAATGATGCCATCCATCCAACAAGGCAGCCATTGACCAGTCATCCGGCACATTCAGCGAACGCACATTACCAATCGGAAACAATCCCGTCCGCGCCGCAAACACCAGCGCCATCATTGCCAGCACGATGCGCGGCGTGGAAATGCTCACCAGCGTCACCGCGCTGATCACTTGGTCAAGCCACGAACCATGTCTTTTTGCCGCCAGTGCTCCCAACGGCAAAGCAATCAGCAAAGCTAATAAAGTCGCCGCGAGTGACAGCTTCAGCGTGTTGCCAAATCGTGCGCTGAGCAATTTTGTCACAGGTAATTTTTCGCTGAGTGAAGTCCCCAAATCGCCTCGCACAACGCCGCTGAGCCAGGCTCCATAACGAGCAATAAAGGGGCGATCCAATCCATATTGTTCGCGCAAGCGGGCAATTGTTTCCTGACTAATGTGCGGGTCCTGGCTGAGTTCAGCAAAAGCATCACCCGGCGCGGCATTGATCAGCGCAAAGCTGATGATTGAAACAAGCAGTAAAGTGGGAATCGCAACGGCGAGACGTTTAATAACAAGTTTTGTGATTGATCCGCGCAGGCTCGTCATCAAAAATAGCGAAGTGGGGGCAGGGTAATTTTAATTCACAGGTTCGAGGCGGCTGACACGACGATCCAAATGACGAACATCCGCCCGCACTTCAAGCCCGTCCTGATTGAGCACATCAATTTTGTCGCCCAGTCGACGAAATCCTAATTCTATCTTTTCTTCTAAACTGGAATTCTTTTCGTCCTGTTGCTGCAAATGTTTTTCAAGCTGCTGCAAATGTTCTTCAACCTGAGTCATTCTGTCCGTATGACTCTGAAGAATTTCCAGCAGCCTGGTTTGCTCCGCCCGCATTTCCTCCCAGAGCGGTTTCGTCACCATGTCTTTTTTTCTAAGGCATCCAACCGCGTATCCAGACTATTAAGCCCTGAGATAATATTCCGCACCATCGCTATCAGATGATCAAGCTTATCATTGTTATCTTTCGGCAGTTCCTGCGTAATGTTTTCGCTCATCAATTTCGCCTCCGGCCTGGATAATAAACACCGCCATCATATTCCTGTCAATCGGCCTTGTCTACTCAATGATTTCTTTGACTCCGCTCAATGTCTATGCTCTAATCCGCCTCTTGTAACCTGCCCCAGGCTTAAAATCAGATGCGAAGATTGACGATCAAATATTCCACTTTTAGCTGTGCGTTGCTGACACTCGCGCTACTTATTTTTACCGCCTGCCGTCCGTCATCCTCGCCGCAGGAAACTGCTGGGCAGGCACGGCAAACCGGAACACGCGGCGGACGGTTGGTGGTAGCGGATCGCGGCACACCCGGCACGTTTAATTTCCTGCACGCCGGGGATTCTGTTTCATCGTCCATCGCATCATTTCTGATGACTTCGCACTTAGTCGAACTGGATCACGACACACAGCAATTTGTGCCGGGCCTGGCCGAAAGCTGGCAGGCAAGCAACGAAGGCAAGACCATCACCGTGAAGTTGCGCGAAGGATTGAAATTTTCTGATGGCGCACCGCTCACCGCCGACGATGTTTTATTTACGTTGCAGGTAGCGACCGACGAAAAATCCGGTTCCCTGTTCAGGGAAAATTATTTTGTCGGCGGGAAACCGATGCAGGCGACAAAGCTTGATGACCGGACAATTAAATTTGATTTGCCACGCGCCGCCGCCTCCATCGAATCTTTGTTTTCCATTTTCGGAGTTTTGCCGCGCCACAAGCTGGCAGCAATTTATGCCAAAGGCGAATTCAACAAGGCCTGGGGCATCAACACGATACCCGCAGATTTAGCCGTCACGGGGGCTTTCACGGTGAAAGAATTCGTCTCCGGTCAACGCACGATGCTGGTGCGCAATCCGCATTACTGGAAAAAAGATAAAGCCGGAATCCAGTTGCCATACCTTGACGAATTGGTCATCGAAGCGATTCCTGACGCCAACACGGCGCTGTTGAAATTTCAGCAGGGCGAAGTTGATTTGCTGGATAACATCGCTCCAGCCAGTTATGCCACGCTCAAACAACAAACTCCGGCGGGAATTTCCGTGCGCGATTATGGCGCTTCGATGCTGACAGATTTTTTATGGTTCAATCTGAACGATGGAAAAGATGCCACAGGCAAGCCGCTGGTTGATGCCTCCAAACACGCAATTTTTGCCGACGTAAAATTTCGTCAGGCCATTGCGTACGCGCTTGATCGTCCCACGATGATTCAAAATGTGTTGCGCGGATTGGGTGCGCCTCTGACCGGAATAATTTCTCCCAGTAACAAACGATGGGCCAGTAACGATTTGGCGAAATACGATTTTGATTTGCAGCAGGCAAAGGATTTGCTGAAAGAGGCGGGATTTCAATTGCGCGACAATGCGTTATTCGACAAAGCAGTTCAGCCCGTCGAGTTCACGCTGATCGTGGATGAAAGTGTCGCCGTGCGAAAAACGATGGCGACAATCATTCAGGAAGATTTGGCCAAGCTCGGCATCAAGGTCAACATTGCGCCGCTGGAAAAAAATGCGTTTAATGAGATGATCCAGAAAAAATTTAGTTACGAGGCCGCAATTCATGGCTATGCCGCAACTGACACTGATCCTTCGACGCCACTGATGGGCTTGAAAACAGGCGGGGCGCAGCGTTACTGGTTTATGAACGAGAAACAGGCGCAGGCAGAGTGGGAGAAAAATTTTGACCGCCTGGCCGATGAACAGGACACGACCACTGATGCCGTGCTGCGCAAACAAAAGCTCGACGAAGCACAAAAAATATTTGTCGCGCAATTGCCGATGATACCGTTGGTCGTGCGTAATTTTGCCAGTGGCGCAAAATCCAGCTTAGGCAATTACCGCCCCAGCGTAATCCTGCCGCGTTCATTATGGAATGCGGAAGAGTTGTATTGGAAGAAGTAGTCGGTAGTCGGTAGTCCGTAGTCGGAAATCACTATCCCGGAATACTGTGATCTCGAAACTCGAAACTATAGTTTTTAAGAAAAAGAGGTCTGGCAGTAGCAGTAGCGCAACCAGCCATGGTTGCGTCGCGTCGGGAGCAGATCCCTTACCCGCAAAGGAGTTCGCCCACCCGCCTCGCAACCATGGCTGGTTGCGCTACGGTGACCACGACATTTCTTTTGCTTGAAAGCTATATTTATGGAACTTCCCATTTTGAAACCGCTGTACGATTGCGCAAAATGCCCCGGCTATTGCTGTTCGTATGAATACATCCTCGTCACGAAAAACGATGTCAAACGACTTGGCAAACGCTTCGGTTTGACGCCTGAAGAAGCCGAAAAAAAATTCACCCGCGTAGTGAAAGACTACGGACGAATCCTGAAGCACCGCAAAGACACAGTGTACAAAACAATCTGCCGCTTCTTCGATCAAACGGAACGCCGCTGCACCGTATATGAACATCGCCCCGGCGTATGCCGGGAATATCCTGATACGCGCAAATGCGGCTACTACGAATTTTTAAAGTGGGAAAGGAAACACCAGCAGGACGAAACGTTTGTGCCGCTGGCGAGGTAGGAAAAATTGACGTGCGCCAAAAACTTTAGCCGGCAGAACGGAAAAGATATTTGCGCGTCAGGCGAAAAAGGCGGGCGGGGTAATAAAGAAGTGAAAGACCTGTCGGCAGGACAACGGGCAACATGGCCCAGTCTTCCGGCGTGGTTCTAAACATCAAACGAAATATATACAGAAGACGATCAAGCCAGGACTCGCGCATTTTCAAATGAAAGAAGATGAGTTCCATCATGGAAGCTTCTGCGATTTTTTCAGTCAGGAGCGGTGCTTCAATTGCCCTGGCCAGAGTAAGAGCAGCGTTATCCCGTCGAATCTTTTGCAATACGGAAGCAGGCAAAGGAGCGTTACATAAACGACGGGCTAATTCGAGGCTGAAATTCATCACGCGTTCGCAACGCAGCTCGCTCACTATTGCATTAATCAATGACCAGTCCAGAGCCGGAGAAGTTGCCAGTAACTGCGTAATATCTGCAATCCATCCTAACCGTTCCCACTTATGCTTGGCCCCATGGAAACAAAGCAAAATCAGTGCATCTTCAGGGGCAGGCACAGCAACCTCCAAACCGGCGAAGGGCATTATCAGCAAGCGGGACTTAACCTGTTGCAGAGTAAAAGGAAATGACATATGCGGGTCGGCAAAGCCCCAGTGAATTTCCAGTAAATGCCCCTGTCGGGCGGAAACATAGGAATGATCTTTATAGGCCTCCTGATATAAAGGTTCCTGGGCAGCAGGTAAGCGATATTGAGGTTGCCATCCATCCTGGCACAATAACGCATCCACTATTGCCCAATCCTCTTTGGCAATAACAACATCCAAATCCCCGTACTGCCGCATCGCTACATCGCCGTATAGTTGCACCGCCAGAGCCGGCCCTTTATACGGCAAGGCAAAAATATTGTGTGCCTGCAACAAATTACTCAAACGCAACAATTCGCCGGTTAACGATAAGGCATGAGTGGCATTTACCCGATGTGCAAAGTCGAATGCTTCCTGCGCGTCTTTTGGTAATGAGTCCCACACCGTCTCTTTCAGGCGTGTGTAAACCAGCGGAACCACTCCATGATGCTGCGCAAGGTTTAATACCTTAGCCCAATCGCCAAGGCTCGGAAGCAGCGGCAGCAATTGCGCATGACGGTTTTCGCAAGTATCCACGCGCACACATTGCAGGATAAATTGAAGTTCAGGGGAAAGCATTAAGTGGAAGAAACCCGGCTCGCTACGGCTCGCGGTACGGTATCCTGTGTGCAGCTTGCTGCGATCAATGGCTAATGGAAGCCTTCTCAAGCTCAGAAGTTTGCAAGACCTGGATAATTTTCACACTCACATCACGTTGAAATTCACCGCAGAGCTTGCCCACATCAACAGCGATATGCCCGGCTTCGCTGATCTGACGCAGAAAGGAAAGTGTCCCCAGAGCTTTGTCCTGATGAAAGAGCGGAATCATTAATTCCCAATAATTTGATTCCGGGGTCATGTCTTCGACAAACTGCCCACTCGTCTCAAACATCAGCGTGAGTGGCTGCTCCACGATGATTGTCGTTTGCCCAATTGGCAAGCGCCAGCCATTGACCGTCACTGCGTCAAGAATCTCCGGGGCCTGCTCCTGGCGAGGGAAAATCGCCAGCTTTAATTTCACACCTTCAAATTCGGTAGCGGCGGCAAGATGGGATAAAGCAGCAAGCAATTCCGCCAAAGACTCAGCTTTTTTCAGATCACCGCCGCGATGCCGCATCCCAACATTCACCGCCAGGTTTTTGCGATGCTTCGCAACTCGCCGCCGGATTGAACTGCCAAGTTCTTCAAATTCCGGGTAACGCAGCTTTTGGACACCGAGGACGACGATCACACCAATCATACAAAAAATCAGGGCGGGCTGTGAACGGCTGGGGTTAATCAGCATAATGCCGAATAACGAAAAAAGTCCGCAAACGGCATATAACAGGATGACCGTTTGGCGTTGTGAAAGCCCATGGTCAAGCAGGCGATGATGAATATGCCCGCGATCACTTTGAAATAGATCATTGCCACGAATGAAGCGGCGAAATAACGTCAAGCCAACATCCAGCACGGGCAAACCAAAAGATATTAACGGAATCGCAATCGCCACGGTAGTCGTGCTTTTTTGCGCCCCTGCCAACGACAAGGCCGCAACCATAAAGCCGAGGAAAAGGCTGCCAGAGTCACCTAAGAAAATTGTGGCGGGATGGAAGTTGAAATATAAAAACCCAATGACAGCGCCAATCAAAATAATTGCCGTGGTGCTGACCGCCGGATTCACCCCAATCACAGAAAAAAACAAAATTGAGCCAAGCGCAAAAACAGAGGCACCCGCCGCCAACCCGTCAATGCCATCAATCAGGTTGAAGGCATTGGTAATCCCCACCACCCACAATGCGGTCAACGGGAAACTCAGCCAGAAGGGAAAAGTATATTCCCCGGCAAAAGGTAAGTTAAGCGTGTGAATTCCGAATCCAAACGCATGCAGTGGTATCGCCGCAATAATTTGCACCAACACCTTGGCGAGCGGCGGCGCACCCCATAAATCATCAAAAACTCCCAGCCCAAAAACCAGTGTCGCCGCACCAATGATTCCCAGATAAAAACTTAGATTTTGTAAGAAGGATTGCCCGACAGCGTTTTGCAGGAACGGCACAACACAAAGCGTCAGCAGAAAGGCAATGTAAATGCCCAATCCCCCCATGCGCGGAGTAATATGTTTGTGAATACGCCGCTCATTATCAGGCACATCCACCGCGCCAATCGCCGTGGCAAACCGTCGGACAAAAGGTGTCAGCAACAATGAAAAAAAGAGTGAAATGCCAAACAAAATGAGGTAAGACCGCATATTTTTTTTACTCGTTACAGATCAATTTAGCGGGGCAGCATTGTCATCGGTAGTAAGTCAGCGTCAATTCGTTTTGCGATACCAGTCAATCGTTTCCTGCAAACCTTCATCAAACCCAATCTCTGCCTGAAACCCAAATTCCTGGCGGGCACGTTCCACATCCAGACAACGACGTGGTTGCCCGTCAGGTTGAGAACTATCCCAGACAAGTTTGCCATGAAACCCTGTTAAGGCAGCAATTTTTTCAGCCAAAGCTTTAATCGTAATTTCAAATCCGGCTCCCAGGTTCACAGGATCAGATTTATCATATTTTTCCGCCGCCAATAACAATCCTTCAGCACAATCCGCCGCGTGCAAAAATTCCCGTGTCACCTGACCAGTCCCCCAGCATTTTACTTCGTCCGCACCTGCCCGTACAGCTTCCACGCATTTGCGAATCAAAGCCGGAATCACGTGCGAGCTTTGCAAATCAAAGTTATCACGCGGGCCATATAAATTCACCGGCAGCAAAAAGATCGAATTAAACCCATACTGTTCACGATACGCCTGTGATTGCACCAGCATTGCTTTTTTGGCGATGCCATACGGCGCATTCGTTTCCTCAGGATACCCATTCCAAAGATCATCTTCCTTGAAAGGAACCGGCGTAAATTTGGGGTAGGCGCAAATTGTTCCCGTTGCCACAAATTTTTTGATCCCGCGTAAACGGGCTTCGTCAATGAGTTGCACACCCATCATCAAATTTTCATAGAAATACTTGCCAGGATTTTCACGATTGGCGCCAATCCCGCCTACCACCGCCGCCAGGTGAATCACCAAATCCGGCTGAGTATCATCATACAGCCGTTTAATCGCGTCGGCTTTTACTAAATCATATTCGGCGCGACGCGGCACAAAAATATGTTCGCAGCCTCTGGCTTTCAGTTTTTCTACGACATACGAGCCGAGAAAACCTGCGCCGCCAGTAACAACAACTCGTTCATAGGGAAAGGTCATAAAATTACAATTGAGTCAGCGAAAAGTAGCGCAACCAGCCATGGTTGCGACAGACTTTGCGCAGCAAAGGCTAAGCTATAGCATTCAAGAAAAAGAATTCCGCCGGTAGCCGTAGCGCAACCAGCCATGGTTGCGAAGCGTGCGGGTTAACCCCTTTGCGGGGAAGCGGTCTCCGCCAGACGCAACGCAACCATGGCTGGTTGCGCTACTCCGGCTCCGACCTTTCTTTTTCTTAAAAACTATATTTCATTGTCACAACTATCGCTATCTTAAAACGCTGACTGAAAACTCTCTTCTGCCGCGAAACGGCAGAAAGATGGTAGCCAGACGTAATACGTATGGTAGCCGAAATGTTAAGTTCCGGCGTCCTGAAGGGGCGCACAGAATCCTCGCGTTCCTTCAGGACGCGAATCATTCTGGCGCTGTCCCAGAGGCGGCGACTGTTTGCAACCGTCTTGCCACTGGCTACCATCCTGCTGCGCCTTCAGCGCAAAGACGCCTGGAATTTTCAAACACCTGCCTTAAAATGCTGAACGATGCGTGACAGCCTGTTGCCCTGTGCTTTTCAGTTTTTCCAGATCGGCATCTACCATCATTCGCACCAATTCTTTAAATTTCACCTTTGGCTCCCAACCCAGTACAGTACGCGCTTTCGTTGGATCACCAATCAGCAAATCCACCTCTGCCGGACGATAATAACGCGGATCAATTTCGACGTGCTTTTCCCACTCCAGTCCCAGATGACTGAATGATTCCTGTAATAAATCACGGACCGAATAGGTTTCACCCGTAGCCACCACATAATCATCCGGTTTGTCATGTTGCAACATCAACCACATCGCCTCGACAAAATCACCCGCAAAGCCCCAGTCACGCTTGGCATCAAGGTTGCCTAAAAATAATTTATCCTGCAAACCCATTTTAATTGCTGCCGCCGCCTTCGTCACTTTGCGCGTCACAAAGGTTTCACCACGACGCGGCGATTCGTGATTGAACAAAATTCCGTTACAGGCAAACAGGCCATAGCTTTCACGATAAT
>JAYSTY010000502.1:0-5028 GCA_043719385.1 Blastocatellia bacterium
TGGGATGGTGTCATCAGCGATTGCACAAAAGCGATTGAGCTTGCGCCGCGTCTCGCCCAAGCCTGGGGCAATCGCGGTGTTGCACGAATGGAGAAAAAAGATTTGCCGGGTGCGCTGGCGGATTTCAATCACGCGCTCAAACTAGATGCCAAACTCGCCCAAACCTGGAGTGATCGCGGCGTCACCAAATACTATATGGGCGATTTTGCCGGAGCGATTGCCGATCATACACAAGCCATCAAACTCAAACCCGACTTTGCGGAAGCTTACGGTGACCGGGGTTTAGTGCGACATGCCAACGGCGATGTGGATGGTGCGTTAGCTGATTACCAACGAACAATTGAATTGAAGCCCGCGTTGCATACCACATACTTCAATCGCACGCTGATTTGGCGCGAACGCGGCGAATGGGTGCGCGCTATCGCGGATTTTAATCAGGTCATTGCGCTTGATCCGCAGTTCGCGGATGCCCATTGTAATCGCGGGCTGGTGCGAATACGGCAAGGCGATGACACGGGAGCACAGCGCGATTTTCAACAATGCCTGACACTGAGTCCAACCTCTAAAGCGTCGCTCGAACGTCTTATCAGCACAGAGCGGGCGAAGATGACAGCCAACAAATGATGTTGCGGCACAATCCGTTGACAACCTGGCAAGCGGAGCGCAATCTGAACAGGTTACGTTACGCTTGTTGAGGAGGAATTTGCTATGAACATTGAACAATTACGCACCGTACTCTTGTACTGCACACTCATGAACTTCGTATTGCTGGCGCTGTGGGGTCTGTTATATCTGCTGCCGCACGAATGGCTGTATCGGTGGTCGGGCCGGGTGTTTCAGATTTCTGCCGAACAATTCGATGCCATCAATTTTACGGGAATCGTGTTTTATAAACTCGCGATCCTCTTCTTCAACCTGATTCCGTATCTGGCGTTGCGCTTCCTGTGATAAATTCCCCTACCTTACCGGAACAAATGAAACCTGTCGCTGAACGGCTCCTGGTACTGGATGCGTTGCGCGGCAGAATCAAGCGAACTACTTAGGAACAGCCATGCGGCGTTATCACCTCTTTGAGATTCATGACCAGTCCTGGTGCCCACACGCCATCCGCGCTGCGATGACCGACTTTCTGGCTTTCTCGTTGGGTGTCGGCAATCACTACGCGACAGCCGTCCCCTGGATCGAGCGCGTCCTGGGTGCTTGCGGCTTGCATCAGGTAACGGATTTATGCTCAGGTGGTGCTGGAGCGTGGCCGATTTTGTTGCCGGCGCTCAACGCGGGTCGCCAGTTGACTGTCACGGTATGTCTGACGGACAAGTACCCAAATACGGACGCGTTGAGCAGGGCAGCTTCGGTAAACGGTGGATTGACGTTCTCGCCGGCCAGCGTGGATGCGCTGGCCGTGCCGGACGAGTTCGGCGGTGTGCGGACGATTTTCACAGCCTTTCATCACTTCACACCAGAACAGGCGCGGGCGGTGTTGCGCGATGCGGTGCGGCAGGGACGCGGCATTTGCGTCTTCGAAGCGACGCAGCGCAGCGCGATAGCGATTGTAGCGACGTTGTTTTCGCCGCTGATCGTGTTGCTGGTAACGCCTCTGATCCGACCGTTCCGCTTATCGCGGCTCGTGTTGACCTACCTCGTACCCGTGATCCCAGCGGCGGTTCTCTTTGACGGAATCGTGTCGTGCCTGCGAACGTACACACCGCAGGAACTCAAGACGCTGGTTGACGACCCCGACTTCGCATACTACGAGTGGCACATTGGCGAGGAGCGCACGAAGTCCCCGATCCCGATGACATACCTCGTCGGCTACCCGGTATCGCCAGCCGCCTAACTTAGGAATGGTTAAAATAGCTGATGAAACTGCAAAAGATTTTTCACCTGTTCCTAACTGCTTCGCTCGGTTTTCGTTGCGTCAAAGATTGGGAATAATTTTTGCCAGGTGGCGATATATTTTAGTTAACGAATCATTAAAAATGCTGCTTGTAACTCGCTTGCAGTGACTTCGCCTTTTCGCATTCGCCGCGTTGCGCTGCAATCATCACCTCCAACACCGCCTGCCGTCGCGCTACATCACGCCCGCGTTTCACCACGTCCTGTTCAGTCTGCGCCCAACTCAACACGTCACGACAGCCGCTGGAATCCATCACGACACGCGGATTGGCCTGCAATTCTTTTTGGATTTCAGCAATGCGGTTTTCGACATCCGCGCGATCTACCGCAGTCGGCGCGAGCTTTAAGTAATTATTCGCGTGATTCATCGCCGGGATGAGTTGATCTTGCGATTCGTACAACAGCGACAGGTTGAAGTTGAGGTTCGGCGAGTTCGGCGCGAGCTGATTGGCTTGTTGCAGCATCATCAACGCGCCGCTGACATTTTGTTGCTGCACCATCGCTTTGGCCTGCGTGAAGTAATTCGCAACCGCGCTGCCCGCATTGTCAAAATCGAAATCCTTCAGCAAGCTTGGCAGCAGCGCCAGATTGAAAGCCCGAATGATTTCACGTGGATCCGCCGCCGAAGCCGAGAACGTGCGCCCGCCGGTCATCGTCGCCAGATTGCCTAAATCGCCCTGCGCCTCTTTGTTGTTGCCGACATCGAAGCCAATCGTGCTGACCGGAATATTGCTGGAACGAATTGCCGCCGCCGCCTGTGCCTGTTGGTCGCGGCACGAATCGCCGCCATCGCTCATAAGCACGACGGTAAGTTGTTTGCCGCGTCCGTGTTCCTGGGTGTATTTGACTGCCGCCGCCGTCGCAATGTACATCGGCGTACCGCCGCCGGGTTGCAGTTTATCAATCGCTGCCAGCAGGACGTTGACATCACTCGTAAATGGCGCGGCCTCGCGCATCGCGCCTGCGCCGCAACCACCGTCAAAATTGAGCACCGCGATTTCCGTCGTTTTGCTGGCATTGCGCGCCGCACGTCGGGCTGCGTCTTTGGCCTGATTGATTTTGCCGTTGTCGGCCATACTGCCGGACGTATCAATCAGCAAAATGATCGAGGTTTTGATCGTCGGCTTTTTGCGTTGCGCGAGGGCTTTTAGTCGCTGCCGAATCGCTTCCATCTTCTGCCGTTCGCGCAAACAGTCCGGCGCGACCTTGTCGGCTTGAAGCAATGCTTGATCGGCTTGTTGCGCCAGTTGTAACAGACGCGCTTCATCCACTGGATTCGCATTGGCGACAGCTTCGGCTTGACCAATTTGCGCTTCGGCTTGATTGATGAGTGCGATGGCTTTGCGCACATCGTCTTCGAGCGTTTGCAATTTTGTCTGGCTGGTCGTGAGCCAGTCTTGCATCATCTGTTCGAGCGGGGTGATCCGTTGCAGGTCGTTGAGACCTTGCCGGGCGCGCGGGTAATCACATTCCTTCGTGGCGCGTTCGACTTCTTGGGAAAGCTCGCCGAACCGTTTGCGCCGTTCCAGTTTGCCTTTCATATCCGTCACTTCTTTGCGTAGGCAATCCGGGAAGTCCGGCACGTAAAGCGCCTTTTGCAGTTCGTTGGTTGCGCCTTCTAAATCGTTGCGACCTTCGGCGGTTTTGGCGGCTTGCAACGAGGCGCGCGCGTTAACGAAGGCTTGTGCACGTCGTTTGAGCGCGGGCATTTTGTTGGTTTCCCAACCGACCATGAAATCATCCTTGGGAGAATAGTTGGAAAGCTCGTCCAGCAACTGCGTAGCTTTGGCGTAGTCGCAAGCCACAAGGGCTTTTTCTACAGCTTCGGTCTTTTCGAGGTATTGAATTTTGGGCTTAAAGAAATCGCGTAGTTGATTGACGTCTATCTGAATGCCGACCACACTGTCCCACTTTTGAATGAAGGCGGAACTGATTTCTATGCGCACACCGCTGCCAGCGCCACAGGTGTCATCCGGGTCTCGATTGGAATAGGGACCGGACAAATTGGAAGCGTCGCCTTTGACGTAATTTTTCCAATTGGCTTCGTGGTAATCCCATATCTGTTGCATTTTGGCAGCCGTGTAGTCGCCCTTCTTATAATTGATCTCAAGCTTTTTTACCTGTTGGAGCCAGCTTTCCCGATGTTCACAAAGATAGGTGTAAGCTTCTTCTTCCAAACACGGTGCGCCGCCGCCCTTCTGCTTGATGATACGATGAATCATTTCGTGCCAGAGCGTTTTAGTGGCATCCGTCCCGATAGCATTAACTCTCATCAGGTCGTTTCTCAGGCCAATGCGTCCCAGGGTTAAAGCTTCACCCGGATAATATTTCCCCTGCTTGTCGCCTTTCGGGTACAACTCCACCGTCATATTCTGTGCGTTGAGGTGGCCCAAAAAGGTACTGCGATCTCCCAGCTTTACGAGGTCCTTAAAATCTGTATTCTCGAATTGATTGAGAAATTTCGTCAGAAAATCGCTCATCAGAAATTTTAGTTCGCTTTGATCCTGTGTAGCGGGCGCAACCGCGCCGGAGCCATTGACCAGCAGTGCGCTCAGCAACACGACGAGAAAAAAATGACGACCTGTTTGTTTCATATTTCTCCTTACTGCGGTGGCAATACACCACGTTCCGGTGCACGCTGTTGTTGTTGCGATGGCACGAGTCGCGCTTTGATCTTCTTGAATTCTTCGCTGTCCACGCGGAATTCGCGTCCGTCGGCAGGAAAGCTTTCGAGGTAATCGGCCAAGTAATCGGCGCGATCCAGCAGCGGCGGATGCGTGCTCAAAAACCTCGGTGGTTGCTTGCCGCTGGCTTTGCTCATTTTCAAAAAGAACGACGAGGCATCCAGCGGCGAATAGCCCGCATTGAACATCAAATGCGCGCCGTATTGATCGGCTTCTTTTTCTTCAAAGCGGCTGTAGGCGCGGCTAATCAACGTCAGTCCGATGTTCGCACCGAGCGAGGCGAAGATTTGCCCCGTTTGATTTTGCGGATTGACCAGGCTCACGAGCGCGTTGGCGGCGCTTTGGGCATAGTAATTCTTAATGACGGCGCGGGCTTGGTGATGAGCATAGTTGTGCGCGAGTTCGTGCGCGAGCACACCTGCGAGTTGCGCCTCATTGTCGGCAAACG
>JAYSTY010000503.1:0-30346 GCA_043719385.1 Blastocatellia bacterium
AAATCGGATATAACACTGCCGCGATTGAACAGCTTGAACCAACGTTGACTGCGGCTCCGAATGATCCGGCAGTGCTTTATAGTTTGGGTTTGGCGTACCTGCGAACCAATAAGCCGACAAAAAATATTATTGAGCAGTTAAATTCTTTTCCGGCGGGAGTCGCGTCATCGCATCAACTGGCAGGCTTGGCGAAGCTCGCTAAATTTGAATTCGAGACCGCGATTGCTGAACTCAGGCAGGCGCAAAAACTTAATCCTGAATTACTGCGGCTGAACTATTCGCTGGGGCTTTGTTTTTACAAGCTCGGACTCAATAAAGACGGGCTGGCAGCGTTTGAAGCCGAGTATCAACGCAGCCCGAAAGATTTCACTACGTTATATTATTTGGCGTTATTGCACGAAGCGGAAGGTAATGTTGGGCCAGCGAAAAAATACGTTGACCAGGCACTGACGATGCAACCGACTTCGATTGAGACGATCACAATTCTGGGCAAAATTCTGGCGCGTCAGGGCAACAATCAGGAAGCCGCAACTACGATTGAAAAAGCCATCGCGCTAGACCCGAAAGATTCGATCAAGCATTATCTATTGGGGAAAATTTATAAGGAACTCGGACGCCGCGAAGATTCCAATCGTGAATTTAACGAATCAAGCCGACTCAAAGCTGAGGACGCCAAAACGGAACGTGAAAAGACCGTTAAGTAATGAAATTCAACTCACTATTGCTCACTCTATTATTTTCAATGCAAGTCACCTTTGCCGCTCCTGTTGTGACGTTCACCGACGTAGCCAAAGCTTCGGGCATCAATTTCGAGCATCATTCCTCCAAAGAAAAACGCTACATCGTTGAAAGTATGGGCGGCGGTATAGCCTTCTTCGATTTCGATAATGATGGCAGACTTGATATTTACCTCGTCAATTCCTACACCGTCGCAGATGCACAAAACCATCAGCCGCAACTTCCCGCCGCGCTGTATCGCAATCTCGGCAACGGCAAATTTGAAGAAGTTGCAGCAAAAGCTGGTGTAGCTAATCCTGGTTGGACGATGGGTGTTTCCGTCGCCGATTATGACAACGACGGCTGGGATGATTTGTACGTGACCTGCTTCGGCGCGAACAAGCTTTATCACAACAAAGGTAACGGGACGTTTGAAGATGTGACCGCCAAAGCCGGAGTCGGCGACAAGCGATTTTCGACGGGCGCAGCGTGGGGCGATTATGACCGCGACGGCTTGCTGGATTTGTACGTGAGTAACTATGTTGATTTTAATTTGGAGGCTGTGCCTGAATTTGGCAAAGGCGAACTTTGTACGTTTCGCGGGCTTCAGGTGCAATGCGGGCCGCGTGGATTGCCGGGCGCGGGCGATGTGCTTTATCACAATAACGGTAACGGAACTTTCACGGACGCGACGAAAAAAGCAGGCGTCGAGGACAAAAACGGCTATTACGGTTTGGGCGTGAAATGGACGGATTTTGATGATGATGGCTGGCTGGATATTTTTGTGGCGAATGATGCGACGCCGAATTATGCCTATCGAAATAATCACGATGGGACATTCACCGAAATTGGTTTCGCGCTGGGAGTCGCCGTAGACGAAAACGGTGCTGAGCAGGGTTGTATGGGCGTCACAATTGGCGATTATGACCGCGACGGCAGGCTGGATTTATTCGTCAGTAACTTCGCCGATCAATACAATACGCTGTATCACAAAGGCAAAGACGGATCGTTCACGGATTTTTCGACGGCTTCAAAAACTGCCAATGTGAGTGTGCCGTTTGTTGGTTGGGCGACGCGATTATTCGATTACGATAATGATGGCTGGCTGGATTTAATGGTAGCGAACGGACATGTCTATCCGCAAATCGAAGGCGCATTTCCCGGCGCACAGTACGCGCAGCGAAAATTATTGTATCGGAATTTACGCAATGGAACGTTTGAAGAAATCGCCGCACAATCCGGCGCAGCGTTGATGCAACGCAGAGTTTCACGCGGCGCAGCGTGGGGCGATTACGACGAAGATGGCGACCTGGATGTGATTGTGAATGAAATTGATGGCGCTCCGTCATTGCTCAGGAATGATGGAGGCAACCAGGCGGGAAATTGGTTGCTGCTGAAATTGCAAGGGACAAAATCGAATCGCAATGCAGTTGGCGCAAGAGTTACGCTAAAAGTCGGCGACCTGGCTCAGGTGCAGGAAGTTTACGCCGGAGACAGTTATCTTTCGCATTCCGATTGGCGTCTGCATTTTGGCCTGGGCAGCGCAAAAATAGTTGATGAAATCGAAATTAAATGGCCGAATGGCAAGGTCGAAAAGAAAACAAAAATTGCTGCCAATCAGGTCCTGAAAATTGTCGAGTAAGCTCCGCTGATTGATCTTTCGCCCGCAATCAATGACAATCTCAAACTCTTATGCGGTCTCAGGAGATCAGGAAAATTCTAGTGCGCGGGACAAACTGGCTTGGCGATGCAGTGATGACGATTCCCGCGTTGCACCGCCTGCGTTCATCTTTTCCAACCGCAAAGATCGTCCTGCTGGCTCCCCCACGCGCCGCCGAAGTCTTCACCGGATTTCCAGGGTTGGATGAAATCATCGTTTACCAGCGCAAAGAACAAGGCCCACGGGCATTCATCACCACGCTGCAACGATTGCACAAAGAGAATTTTGATCTGGCAATTTTATTTCAAAATGCTTTTGAGGCGGCCCTGCTGGCAAAACTTAGTCGCGCAAAAATTCGCGTTGGCTATGACAATCAGGGACGTGGCTTTTTACTTTCGCATAAGCTGAAACACAGCGAAGTGCCGCGCAATCGTCATCAAACAAATGATTATCTTGATTTGGTTCAGGCGGCAGAAAAAGCCTGTTTCGGAGCTTCATCAATTGTAACCAGCGACAATCTTCCAACGTTGAAGATAAATGATAAGCAAAAGCTGGCTGCCGCAAAATTACTGGCGCAACACGGCATTGAACTAGGCCGACAACCGTTAATCGCACTCAATGCCGGAGCGACCAACAGCCGTGCCAAATGCTGGCCTGAAGAACGCTTTGCAGCCTTGGCGGAGCGCCTGATAGCTGACCGCAACGCCCAGGTAATTTTGCTGGGCGCACCGGCAGAACAAACCAGCGCGGCACGAGTGATAGCACTGATGAAACAGCCTGGAAAGGCGATAAATTTAGTTGGCCAAACAAGCATTACGGAATTGATCGGAATTTTGGCAGGCTGCGACTTAGTCGTAACCAACGATACCGGGCCAGCCCATGTCGCTGCCGCCTTAGGAATTCCGACGCTCACGATTTTTGGGCCAACCAATGAATATGAAACAGCCCCGCTCGGCATCCGCGCAGAATTAATGCGGGCTGAAGGGATCGAATGTGCGCGCTGTATGCACCGTGAATGTCCAATTGATCATCGTTGTATGACACGGATTACGGTTGACGAGATAACCGAAAAGGCTTATTCCTTGACAAGGAAACTATGATTCGCCTTTTTATGATTTGTGGATTATAGATAGTTGCCTGGTTAACAATTTAGGCCAGGTTATAGTGGGCAAACCAATCATATTCGTTGGAGCAGAAAATTAATTTTAGGTAGTCACAGAGGAAGCATGAAAACACACGTAACTTTTGCAACGGAACTTTTTGAAACTGAAACGCCGAAACACAGCTCCAGCAGTTTCGGTGAGGATTGTGCGCACTGGCTGACGGAAAGGCTGCGCGCCCAACGTTTCATGATTGGGAACCTCCTCCAGGAAGACTGGGGCTGGACGCTTCCGGTCACGGTCAATCGCAACAGATTTTACCTGAATGTTGAGTTAAATGAGGACGATGGCAAAAGATGGCTGGTCTGGTGCGAACCACTTTCAGGTGTCTTAACCAGACTCTTTGATAGTTCCAACGCTGATGACCAGGCGCAATTATGTCAGGCAGTGGATGACATTCTGCACCAGGCAACCGCGCTCCGCGACATTAAATGGTATGCCGAACAGGATTGGATCAAGGGCAAAGACGAGTGGACAGAAACGCCCAATTAACTGGCTGACAATGCGCATTTTGATCGTCAAACTTGGAGCGATTGGCGATGTTGTCCACACTTTGCCAGCTCTGGCTGCCTTACGGCGCGCCCTGCCAGAGGCGCATCTGGCCTGGGTCATCGAACACGGTGGTGCGGCAAAACTTTTACAAAATAATCCTGCCCTTAACGAATTAATCGAAGTTGATACACGTGGTTGGCGCAATGATTTATTTGGTTACGAAGCTCGCCAGGCAATCAAAACATCCTTAGCAAAAATTCGCGGCTTTGATCTCACGCTTGATTTTCAGGGGTTGATAAAATCAGGGATGATCGCCTGGTTATCACGTACTCCACGCCGCATCGGGTTTGATAAAAATGCCCTGCGTGAACCTGCCAGTGCATATTTACTGACCGAACGAGTCAGCGTCAACGACGACGATCACATCATCAAAAAAAATTTACAACTGGTGCAGCATCTCGGTTATTCCATCGCAGGCGCTTACCAGTTCCCTCTTTACCTCGCACCGGGAGATGAACAATTTGCAGAGCAGGAAATTGCCAAACGTGATGGCGCAGTGGCGATCATTAATCCAGGCGGCGGATGGCCTACCAAACTTTGGAGCGTGGAAGGGTTCGCGGCAATTGCTGATCGTTTGTGGGAAGCTCATGGCTGGCGCTCAATTGTGACGTATGGCCCCGGCGAAGAAGCATTGGCCAATTCCGTCGTCGCACATTCTCAGAGCGGCGCAGTCGAAACGCTTGCTGCAACCCTCAAACAATTTTTCGCGCTCGCTCGCCATGCTAAATTATTCATCGGCGGAGATACCGGGCCATTGCATTTAGCCGCCGCCGCAGGAACGCCCATTGTCGGAATTTATGGCCCGACGCCCGCGCTGCGGAATGGCCCCTTCGCCAAAGCTGATGTCGTGATTGAACGCTTTGATCTGGATTGTCGCGTCGATTGTTTTCGCCGCAGTTGTAGTCATACTTCGTGTATGAAAATTCCGATTGAAAGCGTTTGGCATGGTGTAGAGCGAAGAATATTAGCGGCGAAGGCAAATGCTTAGCCCTGAGCGTGTGGGGACTGGAAAGCAGAGACGCACGCCGGAGGCCTGCATACCCAGGTAAACTTTATGAACAAATCAACCCTGCAACGATTGCGTGTGCCACTCGGATTTTTGACGGCAATTTTATTTGTCGTCCTGGCACAACCTTCATGGCGCTCCATCATCATCGGTGTGCCAATCGCTTTGTGCGGCGCTGCCATCAGGTCGTGGGCGTCAGGGCATTTGCGCAAAAACGCGGAACTGGCGACGAACGGGCCGTATGCTTACACCCGCAACCCGCTTTATCTGGGCAGCTTTATTTTAGCGCTTGGCGTAGTTATTTGCGGTGGCAACTGGTGGCTGGGGATTCTGCTGCTCGGATTTTTCCTGGCCGTTTACATTCCGGTGATGCAGGCCGAAGCCGCTCACATACACGTTTTGTTTCCCCAGGATTTTGCCGCGTATGAAAAAAATGTTCCGCTGTTGCTACCACGTTTGACGGCATGGCGAACAGGCGAAAATAAAAACTTTGAGACAAGCCTTTATTTGCAACATCGGGAGTATCAGGCTTTGCTTGGGTTAACAGTGGTGATTGGAATTTTGATTTTGAAGATCGTATTGTGAGGAACAGTACCGCGAGCGGTAGCGAGTACTATCACGACTCAATTTGCATGCAAAAATATTTTTCTGTTTTGCTAATCCTCTTCCTTCTTTCGCTTTCCTGTGGCAAGCCAAAGCCTCGCACGCCGCGCATCATAACGCCAACGGTTCATTCATTGCGCCGCGAAACAAAACAATTGCCTTTCAAAGTTGGCGAAAAATTAACTTACGAATTGCGCTTTACGCGCTTCCCGCTTTCGACGACTGCGGGCAACGTAGTCTTTGAATCTGTGAGCATCACCGCTCAGCCAACTATCAATCAACTCGAATTTAAACCGTCGCCCAATGATAAATTTTTGCACCTGCGTGCGACGATTACTTCCAAAGGATTTTTGCTGAAGCTTTTCAATCTCAGTGTGAATGATCGTTTTGAAACGCTGGTTGATGCAAAAGATTTTAAGCTGCGTGCGATGCTGAGAGAAAATGAAGAAAGCAAACGCCACACCTTACAAACGGGAATTTTCGATTACGAAAAGCAAGTCGCAAATTTTCGTTTTACTGATCTGAACAAACCTGAAAACCTACCGCGTGAAAAGGCTCCAAAGCTGGAACCTGAGATGCAGGATTTGCTATCAGCCTTTTATTTATTGCGCTTGCAGGAAGCCAGAGAAGGTTCGATTTATAAACTCCCGCTCATGTATGAAGGCGAGCGCCGCGATTTTGAAATTGAGATTCACGGGCGTGAAGAAATCCAAACTGACCTCGGTAAATTCAAAACTATTAAGGTCGAGCCAAAACTTTTCGGCCCCGGCAGATTAAGTTCCCGCGAAGGCGAATTTTTTATGTGGGTGACGGATGACGCGCAAAAAACGCCAATAAAATTCTCAGTCAAATCTTCCGGCGCAACAATTACGGCTACATTGGTAAAAAAAGAATAGAACGCGGATGACGCGGATGACGCGGATTTACGCAGATTGAATTGCACAGAAAAAATAAAATCCCTATCCGCGAAAAATCCGCAGCATCCGCGTTATCCGCGTTCTATTTCTTATCCTCCACCACAACCCTCATCTCTTCCCCATTACAACGAATTTCCGGCACGTACATCGCCTGTCCCAGCACGGGCAAGGCGTGAAAATTCCCCGGCGTTTCGGCACGCATTTCATAGCGAATTTGCCAAACGCCTTCGGGCAAATGATCAATGAACATAGCGACTTTGCGGTCGCGGAGTTCCTGATAGACAAAACGTGATCGGTGGTTGGTGGTCAGTGGTCGGTTCGCGGAAATTTCTGATTCTTTCAATTGCTCAGCATAGAGCGGTTGGCCACTGCGGGTTTGAACGGCTTCAAATCCCGCGGGTTTCAAATCCTCGAACAATAAATATTCGTAATTATTTTTGGCTTCGATGGTGAGAATTGTTTCGATGCGGTCGCCGCTGTTGACGGTTTCGCCTTCGGTCAATTTCACTTTGTCGTACACGTAGCCTTTCAGCAACGTCGGACGCCCGACCAATTTGTAATATTCGCGCTTGACGAAAATTTCATTGCCTGCCGCTTTGATATTTTCTTCGCGGCTGAAAAATTGTGCGTTCGCTGCAAAGTACAACGGACTCTTCCCGCTTCTGCGAGCAATGCGAATTTCGTTTGCGCCGTCTTTGAGCAATTCACGTTTGATCGCAAATTGACTTGGCGCACTGAGCGCGTCTGCCGCCGTTAATTTTTTTGTCGCGACAGCCTGTCCGTTGACCTGTAATTCATACTCAAGATCAGTATTCAATTCGCCGCTCACGCGCAAATAATCATTCATCGTCAGCACCGCAATCGCCGTGTCGCGTGTGTTGCTCCATTGTGCGCCGCGCCGATTTTTGATCAGCCAATTGGTTGTCGGTTCAATTAATTTATTGCTGGGATCAATCGCCAGCAACGCACGTAAAGCAAATGCCGTAGCCTCTACACCGCCGTCCGACCAGCGCCAATAAATTCCGTCTTCGCCCCAATGCGCAGTGCCGATTACTGACGCGTCAGATTTTTGTTCGCCTTTGATGAGAATCGAAGTATCCGGTGCAGTGTCGCGCTTCACTCCGTTTTCTAAATTTTGGACAAGGATTTTCGCTTTGTCCGCGAAGCCGAAATTGTGCGCCGTGAGCGCCAGCAAAGCCCGCGTGTACGCATTTAATTTCTCACGATTTTTCCAAAGACTATCGAAAGCGGTTTGCTGAAATTTTGAGATTTCATTTTTTGATGCTGCGTGATGAACCGCGAGCGCGTGAAGCATCCATGCCTGTTGATCGAAATTGTTTTCTTCTTCGATTAATTCTTTATCCAAGAATGCTGCGCCGCGTTGCAGTACATCGTCTTTGCAACGAATTTCTGCCGCTTGCCCCAGCGTCATTCCCCACACGATATACGCGGTCATGAAATGATCGCTCTCGCCTTCTTTCCACCAGCCCCAACCGCCATCCGCATGCTGAAAATCGTAGAGACGCGCCAAGCCCTGCTGCACGAGTTCATCCACTTGATGCAGGCTGCGCGCACCTTTGGGCTGCGTCTGATTGACGAATTGTGGTTCGATGCCGCCGAAGACTTTGCTCATTGCAACTTCAGGATCAAGCTTTAAATCCTTGAGCGTTTTTGCAGTAATGGCGGCAGGCAAAAATCGGCTCATCGTTTGCTCTACACAGCCGTAGGGATAATCAATTAAATACGGCAGCGCGTCGAGCATCGTGACCGCCATACTCGGCGCGATTTGCACGGTTAAGTTTGTAGTCTCAGTTTTTCGTTCTTTTGGCAAATCAAGTTTGATCGTGACTTCATCGCCGCGCAGTTTGCCGGATTTAGCAAGAAATTTTTCGATGCCGTGTTCGTGGACGACAAATGTTTTTTCCATCGCATCAGCAAATTTTTCGCTGCGGGCGGTGACTTTTAATTTTGCGTTGCCTGCGGTTTGGGCAAAGGCTAACCAGTCCACGCGTTTCTCACCATTCGCTGGAATTTCAATACCAGTAAAGTCGTTTTTAACTGTCACGCCTTCCGCAGTGATGCTTGGAAGAACAGTCATCGCTACGTCCGTGTTGTTATTGATAACAGCCGAAACCGTGACTTGATCGCCCACGACAAAAAAGCGCGGTGCTTGCAATCGCACCAGCAGCGGCATCTTCGTGCGCGTAGTCCCTTCACCAATACCAAACTGATTTTGCGCCGTCGTCGCCCGCGCTGTAGCCTTCCAGCTTGTTGTCGAATCAGGATATTTCACCTTCACTTTCGCCTTGCCGTCTTTACCCGTGACAACATCTGGTTGCCAGAAAACAGTCGAGCGAAAATCATTGCGGACGACGACATGGGGTTCACGAGCAGGAAGCCCTCCACCAGAAAACCCATTTACCTCAGCATTGCCAAATATGCCTGTTGACATTTTTAGTACTGGCATAGCGTTGCGACCATTGATTGCGAGAGAATCTACACCATCCACGATAATTAAAGATTCATTGACAGTCGCGGGAAATGCTTTAGGAATTGACACATTTTGCCCAACTTGCATTGAGCGTTGATAAGATTCATCTTTTCTTTTTTCGTCACGCTCCTTAGCTTCGCTGACGCGATCATCCAGCAATTCTTTGTTATTTCCTTCGACCAATTTCAAATATTGCTTTTGCTGAAACGAGCTTTGTGTTTGCACCTGTTGCCCGCGCTTGTTGCCGTAGAAAAATTTGCGCGGGTCGCCTGCGAAATCCTGCCCGATGTAATAAACCGCTTCGTCTACGAGTCCGAGCGAAACTTCAGCAGACACAGGTTTGCCGTCGCGGTCTTTGGTGGTGACGGTCAGCGTACCGTCTTCGCGTGGTTGATATTGCGCTTGATCGGCGGAGACTTCGACGTTGAGGAAATGCTGATCTGGCGGGACGATGAGCTGTTTTGTGTCGGTGAAAAGCTGACGCTCATTCACCATCGCCGCGTTCAGAAAAATGTTCGGTTCGTGCTTTTCTTCGATGGGAACTTCCAGCAATTTCACCGTGCCGTCCAAATGCACAAGCTGATAGCTCAGCAAATTTTCAGCTTCGACGGAAAACAAAACCCAGCGATTGCTGACCGGCGCAGAAATCATCACAGGCGCTTTTTGTCCGGCGCGAACGGTGTCTTTATCTACGATAATTTCAAGGCCGCCGTGCCGATAGCCAAGCTCCGTCGTCGCGTTCGTCGTAACCCACACAGAAGTCTCGCCGCGAATAATCGAAGTACCTTTGTCAGCACTGCTCCACGCGATGCGGTAATAACCTTCACGGGTCGGCGTAAAGTTAAATTCAGCTTCGCCTTTGTCATTGGTTTTGACGGTTTGCGAAGTAATATCATCGTGCTGATAACCGCGAAATTTCAATTTCCAATTTGCCGGAGGAAACGCTTGCCGCATTGTCGCAGCCTGATTATTCAGGCGTTTCAGCTCATCACCTTTGACTTCACGCCCATTGGCATCAAGCCAGATTTCGTACCAGAAATCGCGGATGACTTTGATCGTGCCTTCGGCTTGCACCGGCTGATTGTTCGCATCAATCGCTTTGATGTCAGCGGCGACTTTATCACTGGGGCGATAGATGTTGTGTTTGGCTTGCGGGTAAACGTAGTAGCGTTGCCGCGTCACGCGCACATTGCCTGTCGCCGTAATTTCTCGGCGCGAAGAATCGGTCACGCGGGCTTCGATGGAGTATTCAAAATCCTGTCCGGCATCACGCGGCGTGTCGAAACTAAACGTCGCTTTGCCGTTTGCGTCCGTCTTGATTTTTTCGCGTTTGATAATTTGCCCATTGTTTCCGCCGTAGTAATTATTGCGTTGCTCATCGTAATACCAATCGTAATCACGCGGCGCACGATAGTAGTGATAGAACGGGGTTTGACGCACTACCAATTCAATGTCAGCGTTATTCACCGCGCCGCCGAAGTAATAATCAGCTTGCACCTGCACTTCGACTTTTTCGCCGAGCTTGAAGGCTTTTTTCTGTCCGTTTTCTTCGGGCGTAGAAACGGCAACTTTGAATTCTGGCAACTTGTATTCTTCGATGCGGAAGAGTTGCGCGTTGCCAATATTGTTGCTGCGTCCTTTGTCATAAAAATAAATTTGATACTGACCAAGCGGCATCGCTTCCGTAATGTCGAGCGTTCCCCACGCGCTGCCGAATGAATTCAAGGCCGCAGTTCCTTCTTTAACTTTTGTACCTTTCGGATCGTGGATTTCAAATTCAATTGTTTGATTCGCAGGTGTCGAATACGCATCGTTCAGATATTTACGCGCAACAAATTTCCAGTTGACAGTTTCTTTCGGGCGATAAGCGGGGCGATCCGTGAAGGCGTAAATTTTCCAGCGGTCTTCCGTGGTTTGGTTGTAGTAACTGTAGCCGTTGCTAATCGCCTGGCGACTATTCAGCGAAGCCGTGACAAATAGATTTGAGGAATTATTTGGTACTCTCAGATCAAAGCGAGCAATGCCGTCTTCATTGGTTGTTTTCGTTGCTTCGTACCAAATTGTTTGATTATTTTCATAACCGCGTTCCCAAATTTTTACTTGTGCATTGGCGATGGGCGAACCGTCCAGCGCATTGCAAAAATATATGAGCGCCTGTTTGCCGGCAGATTTTATGACGATTGTCGTGTCAGTAACGAGTAATAAATCACGCGCCTTTTGATTGTCGGCGGTGGCTTCGATGATGTACGCGCCGACGGGCAATTTTCCGTCTACGCGAATGGTTTCATTGCCGGGTTTGTAATCGCCCTTGTCGTTTGTCGCTTTCGCCCACGACTTTATTTTTTCTTTCAGCGCAATATTTTGGAGCCAATTGTCGCGGTCTTTGCCGTTGAAATTTATGTCACGTGTCAGGTCAACTTTGTACAAAGCAAAATTCACCTGCTTCACATTGCGCCAGTTCGCGTAAAACTGAATTTCAGAATCGGGCAGAAAAACATTGGAGGTCGAAACGCCAAGCGCAGGCTTCGTGATGTTATCAATATAATTTTTCGCTTGATCGAAATAGCGTGTTTCACCTTTGCTAAATTCACTGGTCAGGCGGCGAAATAATTCCAGCGCTTTGGCAAAATCCGGTTCCGCCTGTGAACCTCCATCTGCATTAATTTTGATGCGGCCCTGGCTCTGCATGGATTCGGCGTAGTGATACAGCGCATCGTCATACCAATCAGTTCCCTTGCCTGCCTTCAGCGCGGCTTCAAATTCTTCGGGGATGCGTTGCAACTGTTCGGCGTCGCCGTATTGTTGCCGAATCGTCATGGCAATCAGGTAATGTGCATGCGCTTTGTCGTTATCGCTGTTCGCAATTTTGAGGACGTTATTAAGAATTTCGAGCGGGATATGATTGCCATAATAACCATAATAATAATATTGTTCGCGGCTGGGCGGATCAGCCATTGTCCAGACGATTTTGAGGTAGCGCCCGCGCGCCGTTTCGATGTCTTTTGTCCCAGCCCAATATTCCAATGACTGCTGATAATGCGGCCACGCCTGCCCATAGTTACGTTGATTCTGGCGCGTCCAAAAAAAATCTCCCAATGATTCGTGCGCTTCTGCCCAAATTTGATCGTGCTCTTTCGTCTCGCCGATGCCCTCTTTGACTAAGGTTTCAAGCTGTTGTTGGGCTTGATTAAATTTCGTGTCGTCATTCGTATTCGTCGCCGCTTGTCCGCGCCACAACGTATCCGCCAGACGAAATTCCAGCCAGCGAATTTCTGTCGCAGGTAATTTGCTGCGATCAATTTTCAAATACGCTTCGTGCGCGAGACTGAAAGATTTTTCGCCGTATAATTTTTCAGCTTCAGCTTTGAGCTTTTCGTAATCTGGTATCTGTGTGAAGGAAGCGAAGAGACTGGCAAAAATGGTTGAGGTAAAAATAAAAGAGCGAAAGGCAAAAGAGAGTTGGAACATAAAACCTGCTTTCTGATTGGGGCAGAAGCGTAAACATGATTATTACGATGAGCCGGGCAAAAGATACGGTTGTCACGAAATAAAGAACGATCAGCGGGGGCGAGCTTGCACGAAAAAATGCGGACGCGAAAAAATATTTTTACCGGACTCCGGTTTTTGCATTTCAATTTCGCTTAAGTAAGTGAGAGCAGTTATGACAATTCCGGTGCCCCATTGTGTGGTTAAGCGCTCTGCCTTTACCACTACCGGCAGCCAGTGGATTTTACAGGACTGGCATAACAGGGAAAGCATAAATTGTGCGAACAGGCGGAATGCGCGACTACTGCCCAGAACCAAAGCGCTTTTGTTTGTTTGACGTGATTTTTGCTTTCCTGCTCTCGCTCAGGAAACTTCCTTAAAGTTGCTTCCTGGCAGCGTTCTCAGCCAGCTTGTCAAAGGCGTGATGAGTACTGTGAGGGTTATTCATCACGCCTTTTTTTTATTGCCAGTCCCACAATAAAGAGCAGCAGCAGCACGACTTCGGAATCGCCGAAATTATAATTCACCAGCGAACTGAGCGAGAAGCCAAGCAGTGCCGCCAACGCTCCCAAACAGACGCCGTCATTTTTTTCACGCCAGCCGCGCCACGTCAATACACCAATTGTGAACAGCAGCCACAAATAACAACCAAGCGCAGGCAAGCCGCGCTCCATCGCAATTTGAATCGGAGTCGAATGCGTGTGCGTGATGTACTCGCCGGGAAAACCCCATTCGTGCCAGTGTTTTTTATGCGCGTCCATCCCAACGCCAAGCAGCGGATGTTGTGGGATTAATTTTAGTCCAGCTTGCATATACCCAATGCGCCGCGCACTGCTGTCATCACCGAAATTGACGGCGCTCGTGGTGCGAGTTGCAATCAACACATAGGCAGCAACGCCGCCGATAGCCAGCGCGATAATGATCGTGCTTATCGCCAGGCGACGGCTGGCGATAAGCATTGCAGCGATTACCAGCGCAATTAAAAATGAAGCGATGACAGCGCGTGAAGCGGTGAGCACAAGCGTGAGCGAAAAAAGCGCACAGAGGATACCCGACAGGGCGAGGCGGCGACGGAGCGAGGGGGCGAGCAGGAATCCGAACAGTAGTAGCGCGAGAATCTGCATTTGCTCGGCATACGTTAAAAAATGACGCGAAAATCCTGAGACGCGAAAACGACGACTATGCCCGTCAGCATTGAGCTTCAGCGGATCAGCCTCGGCTTTTAATTCATCCGTGATTTTTAGTTCAACTGGCAACGGGTCACCATCGTGCAGGGCTTCGATTTCCAGCGTTACGCCGGATTTGCTCTGACGAATAATTTGATTCGCTGCCGCAACCGAGCTAACCCGATGACGCGCAATCATCCAGATCACATCGCCGCTTTGCAATTGACTGGAGGCCAGCGGGCTGGTGCTTTGAATATTGGTGACAATCATTCCGCGCCCGATAATTTTTTCTCCGAGGCTGAAAAGTACGCCCACCAGGCCAGAAAAAATTAACAGTCCCAGCAGGAAATGCACGGCTTGCTGGTGCAGATTTGTGACGCACAGATAAAGCACTGCAAAAATCAAAATGCTGCGTGTTTTTGGCAAGCTGATCGCGGGTTCAGTTGAGGCCAAAACGGAAAGAAAAGTTAACGCGACAAAACACAGCAGCGGCACATCCAGCGGCGTGCGCACGAAGTGAAATTTGCGCATTACCAAATCACGCCCGAGCCAGCCAACCGCGCACAGGCTCAGGCTGATATAACTTGCGGCAATCGAATGCGGCAGGCTTAAGGCAAACAAAATGACGCCGAAAATTACGCTGCGATTGGCCCACAACGCGAAGGAGTTTTTTTCAGGCTTGACGGTTACGGCACTGAGTTGATCGCAAAAGGTAAGAGCGCGCGGCAGGAAGGAATTACTGGGGTTTTCGTTCGGCATATTGTCACTGCATCATCAGCAATGACACGAGAATAAGCAAGAGCAGACAATGACGGGACAGGGCGATGCGAGAGATAAAAATGTCCCGCATCGCCCTGTCTCACTATCACTATGATTAGATATTTTTCCGTCGTTTCCTGAGCGCCGCCAAGCCAGCGAGACCACTGCCTAACAACAATAGTGTCGCAGGTTCAGGCACATTGAAGTTTAAATTATCAATGGCGAAACTTGAGACTGAAGTATTGAAGGTGATGACGGCGCGGCTGATGATGCTCGGTCCGCTAACCGCGAACAACGCTTCGGTGAAAGAAGTCAGTGAAGTCGTCTTGATGTCAAACTTGCCGAGAGACTGGAGCGAAGAATTGAATAATTCAACTGTCGCGCCGGGACTCAGCGTGTTGAAGCTATTGAACGTGATGCCAAACCCTAAACGATCAGAAGGCGTAATGAAGTTTAACGTCAGAACGCCCTGCGTCGTGCCGACCAGCGCCGGAACTTTGACGAACGTTGTGCCGGTTGGTCCCGCAGAGTTGTAGACAGCATCCGTCGAAGCTTTGCCATTGACAGAAAAACCGAACGTCACGCCAGCAATACTGACGCCATTGACAGGTCGTGAGGACAATTCGGTAAAGGTGAGGGTAATGGGATCGGCGAAGACCTGCGAAGCGGTGAGCAGCAGAAAAAAGCCGATAACCAGTCTGAGGTTTTTCATTGTTGGTTCTCCTTGTTATCTATGGTTGTGTGGTTGTTTTGTACAGCGTCAACGTTAACGGCGTTGACGTTCAATTCATAAACTCCGCGACCATACGTGGCCGCCTGAATTATCCCACTGGGATGAGAAACGAGTTTGGTAATGACGACGGGCGGGATGCCTTTATTAACCGGCTCCCACGATTTGCCGTCATCGGTCGAACGGAAAGCGCCAATGTCGGTGCCGACGTAAATCGTGCCGGCATTGACGGGGTCAAAGATGAATGCACTGGTTGGAATATTCGGTAAATTACCGCTGATGTCCGCCCAGCTTGTTCCATAATTAGTAGTTTTGAAGACATGTCCTGAAGCAAACCCGGAAACAGTCAGATAAGCAATCGCCGGATTTTTGGGATCGGTCGTGATGCTCTTGATCGTGCGATTTGGCAAACCAGCCGTGATGTCTGCCCAGTTTTCGCCACTGTCTTTTGTGACGGAAACGCGGCCTTGTGAGGAACCGGTATAAATCACATCAGAAATTAAGTCACTTACTCCGATAGCATTAATTGTATCACTGGAACCTTTGGTCAGGTCAGAAGTCCAGCCGGGCGTGTACCAGGTGCTGCCGTTATTGCGACTAATAAATAACCGCCACGACCCGACATACAACCTGCCGTTTTTAGTTCCGACAATCGGCGGATAAAAATTAATCCGCTGCGAAGTCAATTCACCGAAAATCTGTTGATTAGTGATCTGCGCTCCCGTTCCTTTCTCAAAATCAATGCGAAAAACCGTGCCATAGATATAACTGGTGAAAATCAGATTCGGGTTGCTGCGACTGAAGAGCGCATCGCCTCCGTCACCGGAAACAATTTCCCCCCACGTGCCATCATCAAACCGAAGCTGCGTCCCATTATCCTGGGTGCCAATCAGCGTCGCCGTTGGATCAAAGGGAGAAATATCCATCCCAACGATCTGGCTTAAAGAAAGAGTCAGGTTTAATGAGGTAAAGGTGGTTCCCCCGTTCGATGATTTGTACAGACCTCCGTCATTGCCGATAAAAACTACATTGGAATTGCCTGGCAAAAACGTTAGCGCATGCTGGTCGGGGTGAGCATTTGATTTGGTCGGTTGATAGGCATTGCTCAGCGTGAAATTGTTATTGAGATTTTTCCACGTTGCGCCCGCATCCGTGCTTTTGAAAACATCGCGTGTGCCGATGTAAAGCGTACTGGCGTTCGCCGGATCAGCATAAATATAGGTGTTGTAGCCGATCTGACCGGAATCAATCAGCCCATCCAGAATGCGGCTGCTCCACGTTGTGCCATTGTCGTTGCTGGTTGCCAGGCGCAGTTCAAGCAGACCGCTGGCATTACCACCGCCGCTGTAAACGTAAACCCGATTGGATGCCGCCGGAGTGACCGCGACACGAATATCGGCAATCCCCAGCGGGTAAGGCGAAGTGTAAACACTGGCCCAGGTCAGACCGCCATCCTGTGAACGATAAAGTCCAGGGGAACCGCTGCCCGCCGGGTCTACGCGCACCATCGTGACATAAATTATTTGTGGATTCGCGGGGCTGATCGCCAGATCACGCGGTAAGCCACGCAAGGTATTTTTCCAGGTGACGCCGCCGTCTTCAGAAAGGAGGAAACCACTGGAAAAAAGCTGATTGGTCGTAGTGTTGGCAAAAGCATACTGCGCAACGTAAACACGATTGGGATTATTCGGGTCTACCTCAAGTCGGAAAATTCTGCCGGGCGCAGGCAAAGAACTATTGCTTACTCGTTGCCACGTCTTGCCGGCATTGGTTGATTTCAAAACGCCGTTACCGTTATAGCCACCCTGCGCATCACCCATTCCGGCATAAACGATATTCGGATCGCTGGGCGCAAACGCGATGTAGCCAACTGCTAAATCCACCTGATCGTCTGTGGTGGGGTTGAAACTCTGACCGCCATCAGTGGAGCGCCACACGCCGCCAGTTGAAGCACCGACCAGAATAATATTTGGATTGGCGGGTGAGACCGCGACTGAGTTGATACGTCCGCTGGTGAAGCCCCAGTTATTGGGGAAAGCTGAATAAGACGGAGTCGGGCCAATTGAGCGCCAGGTTGGCAGCGCCGCCGCCGCCTCAAAACTATTTTGGGCGATGGAGTCAAAAGCCTCACGCCGCGCATCCGCCGGGATTGAATCGAAGGGATAGGTACGCTCGAAGGTAAACCATTTTTGGCGCGCATCCGGGTCTTCGCCGGCCTCGCTCGCCTGTGGTTCTTTTTCATCGTCGTCAATTTTCGGCGCGAGTTTCTTAAGATTTTTTTGTAATTTGGCGACCGTCTTTTTATTGAAGTGCGGCGCTTTATTTTTGGCTTTGGTGGTTTTCGAGGTTTGTGGTTTCGCCTGAATGTCGGCAGTAAAATTGATTACGCTGCCGAAGACAAGCAACAAGCTTAAAAACCCGGTGGTGAAGAGATTTCGATATTTATTTTTTTGAGGCACCATGCTTAGGACTCCAGGGAAAAGAGGCAACGCGAAATTCTCGCTGCATTGCCTGAACATTTTGCGACTGAACAATGGATAGAATTTGTATCTTCCGCTTAGACTAAAACAAGCGAATGCCGTCATCGAGACAATCATCGCTAAAAAACGACAACCAGCGTCAAAGCAGTAAATCCGATTGACGGATAAAGCTTTGATAAAATTACCAGTGAGCTAACTTTCAGTGATAGTTTCTAATTTGCTTATCGAAAGATCAACCATAACAGTCTGCTGACCTGATGTTTTTTGCCGGCTGAATTTCTAACGTGTCTGTGGTGAGAATATGTCTGAGCGAGCTAACTGTCAATGGTGTTTTAATCTTTGGATAACTGGCATAAAAAATGAACTGTCTTTTACCTGATTAAAGCAAAAGACAGTTCATTAATCCTCACCAAAATTAATTATCGCACTTGGGGCAGGCGCCATCGCATTCCGCTTTGGTCGGATAATTACCGCTGACTCCGGTAAACAAACCCGTGCCTGTACCGTTGTTGGGGCCGGAGCGAATCAGTACCACGTCATTGAAAACGATGGCTGATGTGCCCATTCCTCCATCCCGGATAATTTCAACGACCAGGTGATTGCAACCCATCGTCGCCGCTTTCTTGTCCATTGAAAGGGCAATCACTATTTGGTCAGTGCGCTTGCCACTACTGCCTGCATTGAAGCTGTAAGGAATAAATGCACCGGCATTTTGTTGCACATGTCCATTGGCAAAAAGCGCGGCGCTCTTTTCCAACTGCGACACATTGACACCGCCGCCACCATTCGCAACTGTAAAGGTGGCAAGTTCGACGGCTCCTTTGCCAGTTTGGTCAGGTTGCAGCAGGAGCCGAATGCGGTCGCCTCCGGTCGCGCCTGCGCCAGCCAGCATAAAGTTCAAATCCCAAATGCTATCCCGGCATGAAACAGCACTGGCTTTGCCGCCGACAGAAGAAAGCTTGAAGCCCAGGCCACTGCCACCTTGTTGCATGATGCGAGTCAGGGTTGCATTGCTGCCAAAGTTAGCGGCATTCGTGCTAAAGAAAGAGGCGTCGCCTGCCCCACTACCCAAACTGAGTTTGAATGGCTCCGGCAAGAGGAAAACATCATTGTTGCTGCCATTCACTACCGCCGGGATATTTCCAAGTCGGCAGCATGAGGGACAAGCTCCGTCGCATTCTGCTTTGGTTGGATAGCTTCCTGTCTGCCCCGTAAACAACCCCGTGCCAATGGCAGTTGTTGCGTTGTCGCGCACCAAAACAAAACTATTGAAAACAACCGCAGTGCTGCCGCTGCCACCATCCCTGACGATTTGCACGCCCAGATGCTGACAACCCATCGTCGGCGCTTTCTTGTCCATCGAAAGGGCAATGACGATTTGATCGGTACGTTTACCGTTCGTTCCCGCATTCGCCCCAAAAGGCAAAAAGGAATTCACATTTTGCTGCACGTGACCATTGCCATAAAGTTGGGCAGATGGTTCGAGATAAGTTAAGGTAACGCCACCACCGCCAGCCGCAACCTCGAATCTGGCAACATCGAAAACGCCTTTGCCATTTTCATCGCTTTGCATAAACAAGCGAATTTTGTCACCAGCGCTGGCTCCGGCGGCAGCGATCATGAAATTAATGTCCCAGAAATGATCGCGGCAGGAAATGGCAGTCGCACTGCTGCCCACGCCTTCCGCACGCAAACCCTGCGCTGCGCGTCCGGCCTGAATAATCCGCGTCAAGGTTGCATTACCGCCAAAATTCAGATCATTGGTGGCAAAGAATCCGGCTGTACCTGACGAATCCGTGAGGGTTAGTTTCAAAGGGTCTTTGAGCAGGAACTGATCGTTATTTGCACCAACCGTTGTAGCCGGGACATCGGCTCTGACACAAGTTACCTGACAAGCCGGACACACGCGGTCACAGACAGTGCCGGTTGGATAATTTCCGGGCTGACCAGTGAATAATCCTGTGCCCTGGGCGGGCTTGCCTTCGCGGACAAGAACGATGTCGTTAAAGACGATACTGCTGGTTCCCATTCCACCATCGCGGACAATTTCAATCCCCAAATGCAGGCACGTCATCGTCGGAGCCTTTTTATCCATTGAAAGTGAAATGCTGATCTGATCGGTGCGTTTACCGCTTTGCCCGGCACCAATGTTATAAGGCAGAAACGCGCCTAATTTTTGCTCAACGTGCCCATTGGCAGAGAGTTTGGAAGTTGGCTCAAGATAAGTAAGATTCGCGCCGCCGCTGCCAGCCGCAACTTCAAAGCGAGCCAGATCAAAAGCCCCTTTACCCGTTTCGTCGGGTTGCATAAACAGACGTACCTTGTCGCCGGCGGTTGCGCCCGTACTCGCTAACATAAAATTTATATCCCAGAATGCGTCGCGGCAGGACAACGCCACGGACTTCCCACCAACGGAGGAAATCGTGAGGCCTTTGGCGCTGCCGCCCGTCTGAATAATGCGCGTTAGCGTCGCATTACCACCAAAATTCTGCTCGTTGGTGGCAAAGAATGAAGCGTCACTACTGGCGTTGAGCAGCGTAAATTTTAACGGGTCTGCCAACAGAAATGAATCATTGTTGGAGCCAATCGTTACCACCGGAATTTCAGTGGTGAGGCAATTGGATGTGGCTTGTGCCTGAACGACCGCTTGATTCGGTACGCGCAGGCTTAAATTAAAAATGAGGCTGACAGCGAAGAGAACTGTCAACAGGAAAATTCTGACTTTCATCGTAACCTCCAGGGATGATTAAAAAGCGAGCAGGGCTGGGCCTGGTGGGAAGGTCAGGGGCTGCCGGCGGAAAATGGGGCACATTTTCCCCTCAAGTCTGAACTTGAGGATTAAGTAGAAAAAAACAAAACCAATTTATATCGGAGAGCAGAAATGCAAACGTTGAAGCCGGGGGAAACTTCTACTTTCAGAAACAAGGAAACGCACTAAAAAGACAGACTGGAGTAATTTTACCGCAGCTATCTCTATTCGCGTTTTCAGATTTAAGATTTCTCGGCCTTTAACCCTGGGGGAGATACTGCGAGGTTTAGGGGCTACCAATTCAAACCTTCCGAACACACCTCACCAATCAAATTGAGCAGCACAATCAGGCTCGCAAATGGGTATGTATAGCTCAGGATCAGCAAAATAAATTTTCAGATGGCAATGCTTTTCAGCAGGGCAAAGGTAATCAAGGTGCCAAAATTTGTCAACTTTTTTCTTTCTTAAAAACAATTTTTACCGTTCAACCATGTGGCCTCTCTTTCCAGCTATTTTCCCCTGGCAAGCTGTAGGGCGAATAGTGCGAAGGCAAAGGGAGCATACTGCCATTATTTTTGAATCTTTTCGTCCCTATCTTCCCACATTTTTTTGCGCTAAATTGTCAGCTATGGATAAATTTCGAATTGTTGGTGGCAATCGTTTGCGCGGAAAAGTAGCGGTCAGTGGCGCAAAAAATTCGGCCCTACCCTGTCTGGCGGCGACGCTCTTAACGGCTGAAACAGTGACCCTGCGCAACGTCCCGTATGTCCGCGATCTGATTACGATGCGGCGCCTGCTGGAAGATTTAGGCTGCACGGTTTTAGTCCCTGAACTCCGCACACACCAAATCAATGCCAGCACTGTTGATGCTTACGAAGCGCCGTATGAACTGGTCAAAACCATGCGCGCCTCGGTGCTGGTTTTAGGGCCGCTGCTCGCCCGTTTTGGTGAGGCCAGAGTGAGTTTGCCGGGCGGCTGTGCGATTGGGCAACGTCCGATAGATTTGCATTTGACGGCGCTGGAAAAAATGGGCGCGAAAATTGAACTGCATAACGGTGTAGTTCACGCACGGACTGAGCGGTTGCAGGGAGCCGACATTGAATTTGAAATTGTGACCGTGGGCGGGACTGAAAATTTGCTGATGGCGGCAACGCTGGCACAGGGAACGACGCGCTTGCACAACGCCGCCTGTGAACCAGAAATTGACGATCTCGCGGCGTTGCTGACAAAGATGGGCGCAAAAATTTCCGGCGCCGGTACGCCTGTCATTACGATTGAAGGCGTCGAAAAATTGCATGGCGCAGATCACTCGATTATTCCTGATCGCATCGAAACCGGCACGTTGATTATCGCCGCCGCGATAACTGGTGGCGAACTGGAAATCACTGCTTGCAATCCGCATCACCTCACCGCCGTCATTGAAAAATTGCGCATGGTCGGAGTCGAAATTAACAAAATCAATGACACAACGCTGTACGTCAAAGGTCACGGCGGGTTACGCGCAGTTGCAGTTAAAACCGAAGTCTATCCCGGCTTCCCCACCGATATGCAGGCGCAATATCTGGCGTTGTTGACACAGGCCGAAGGCGATGCCACTGTGACGGAAACAATTTTCGAGAATCGCTTTATGCACGTCAGCGAATTGCAGCGGCTTGGCGCTAACATCAAAGTCAGCGGCCACGATGCGCACGTCCACGGCCCGACACCCTTGACCGGAGCAAAATTGATTGCCTCGGATTTACGCGCTTCGGCTTCGCTCGTGCTGGCCGGATTAGCAGCGGAAGGCGAAACGTGGATTGATCGCGTTTACCATATTGATCGCGGCTATGAAAAGATCGAAGAAAAATTACGTGCCGTCGGCGCCGAAATTGAGCGCGTCAAAGGATAGGCAAAACACGCAGGAGGCAAAATTGACAGTGCTTCCAGCCACGTGCTAACTTGTTCTTTTAGAATAGTTTCTTCCTAACTAAGGACCGTAGTTTCGGTTCCAGAGGTTTGGTTATGGATACATCGCAAATTTTTAATCGTCCCATTGAAAATATCGTCCTTTGGTTTGTCGCATTTTTATTTTCGCTTTCTGTCCACGAATCGGCGCATGCGTGGACTTCGGAAAAATTTGGCGATGACACTGGAAGGTATCAGGGGCGCATCACGCTCAATCCGATGGCGCACATTGATCCGATTGGAACGATTCTGATTCCCTTGTTTGGCTTCCTTAGTTCCGGTTTTTCTTTCATTGGCTGGGCCAAGCCGGTCGAGACAAATCCCCTGAGCTGGCGGAATAAAAAATTAGCGAATATTTGTGTCGCGGGTGCAGGCCCGCTGAGCAATCTGATTCTGGCGACAATCACTTTTACCATTATTAAGGTGTTAACTCTCACTAGAGTTTTGGTGCTGGATTATGAAGGAAACGATGTTTATGACTTGCTCCGTCCGGCGTTAAGCGGCCAGCCAATCCTGGGAGCTTTGGCGAAACTCCTGGGCATTATGTTAATGCTGAATATTGCGCTGGCGATTTTTAATATGATTCCTGTGCCACCGCTGGATGGCAGCCATATTCTGGAAAGTTTGTTGCCCGAAAGTGCAGCAGAAAAGTATGCGGCGATTCGACCTTACGGCTTTATGCTTTTGCTGGGTCTGATGTACACAGGGATTTTCGGGACGATCATTGGGCCGGTTTATTTTCTTACCTACAAGCTGATGGGGTTCAAAATGGCTGGATAAAGGCAATGGCCTGTACTGCTCATCATTTTCTCTCCCTATTAATTTATGAAACGAATCGTTAGCGGAATGCGCCCGACGGGCAAATTACATCTGGGCAATTACGAAGGTGCGCTCAAAAACTGGGTCAAATTACAGGACAGCTATCAGTGCTATTTTTTCGTCGCTGACTGGCATGCGCTCACGTCTGATTACGCCGATACGTCAAAGCTGAAGGAAAATACGCTGGCGATGGTGACGGATTGGCTGGCGGCGGGACTTGATCCAAACAAGTGTACAATTTTTGCGCAATCGCTCGTGCCGCAACACGCGGAATTGCATTTAATTTTCTCAACCCTGACGCCGCTGGGCTGGCTGGAGCGGGTGCCGACTTACAAAGAAATGCGCGAAAATATTACCGACAAAGACATCGGCAATTACGCTTTCTTCGGCTACCCCGTGTTACAGGCGGCGGACATTTGTATGTACAAAGCGCATTACGTTCCGGTCGGCAAAGACCAGGCCGCGCACGTGGAATTGACCCGCGAAATTGCCCGCCGCTTCAATAATTTTTTTGGCGAAATTTTCCCTGAACCGGAAGCGCTCCACACCGAAGTTTTACAACTTACCGGACTCGACGGACGCAAGATGTCGAAAAGCTATAACAACACGATTGAGCTTGCCGACACGCCCGAAACGATTCAGGCCAAAGTCAAAAAAATGATTACGGATCGCACCCGCGTCAAACGCACTGACCCCGGTCATCCCGAAGATTGTGATGTCTGCAAAACACATCGCCTGTTTGTCCCGGCGGCAGTCGCAGACAAATTTGATGAGGATTGTCGCGGCGCAGGCATTGGTTGTGTAGACCGCAAGAAAGCTCTGTCTGATGCCCTGATTGAATATTTAGCGCCCATCACAGAGCGCATAAATTATTACCGCGAACATCAGGACGAAGTGCGCGATGTCATTATCGAAGGATCAAAGCGGGCGCGTGAAGAGGCGGCGCGTGTGATGGATGAAGTGCGACGCGCCGTGAAAATTGATTGGTAAGATAGTTCGCTGACCACCTGCAAAATGGCAAAATCACAGACCAAAAATAAAGTTACAACACCCGAAGAATTCACCTCGGATGATGATCTGCGGCGTGATGATTACAATGTTAAGCTGGAAATGTTTGAAGGTCCGCTTGACCTGCTTTTATTCCTCATCAAAAAAGATGAGATTGATATTTACGACATTCCCATTGCGCGGATCACGCACGAATATCTTGAATACATCAAGCTCCTTGAATCGCTGAACATTGAACTCGCCGGAGATTTTCTGGTGATGGCGGCAACTTTGATTTATATCAAATCGAAGCTGCTGCTCCCGCCTGATCCAAAAACCGCAGGCGAAGAAGACCTCAACGAAGACCCGCGTGCCGAATTAGTTGGGCAATTGCTCGAATACCAAAAATTTAAAGCCGCCGCGAATATGCTTTACGAAAAAGCTGAGGTCGAAGCAGCGGTGTATACGCGCGGCCCGCTCGACACCGACAAAAATAATCCTGAAGTCACCGCCACCGTTGTAGATTTGCTTCGCATCTTCAAAGAAATTCTTGACCGCGCCAGGACCATCAAAGAAATGGAAATTCAGCGCGAAGAAATGAGCATGAGCGAAAAGCTCAGGCAAATCAGAGCGTTGCTGGCAGAACATAAAGAAATCAATGTCCGCGCAGTCTTTGAACTGGCGCACTCGAAACGTGAATTAATTCTTACTTTTCTGGCGCTGCTGGAGCTGGTCAAAGGCGCACAAATTACTCTGGTACAGGCCGAAGTTTTTGGCGACATCATCGCTCGCGCCTGTGAAAATGCGTCCGAGGAAGAATTAATTATTGATTCCTATCGCAGCAATCCTGACGTCCTGAAAGAAATCGAAGCCAAAGCCGCTGCGCTGGAAACAAGTACTGAAAACATCGAAATTGAATTACGTGATGAGCAAGAAGAAAAATAAACCTACCGACAATCCTGATAACGACGTGAATATTGAAGCGGAAGAATACGCGCAAATCTTCGCCAGCATCGCGGCAGAAATTACCACTGAGCCGCAGGAAACAGCTTCATCAGACAGCGAGGAAATATCTGCTGGCGCATTCGCCCTGGAGCAACGCGATGAAATTTTATTAGCCGCCGCCGAAACGGAAGCTTTAGCGGTTGCGCTTGAAGCACAGCTACAAAAACAGGACGATGATGTCAACGTGACGGCTTCGCTGGCAGAACTCAAACCCGTCATCGAAGCCGTCTTATTTGTGGCAGATGAGCCGTTGCCCTTTGCGCAGCTTTGCAAAATTCTGGGCGACGTTGACACGCGCCAGGTCAGTGCCGCGTTGCAGGAAATCGTGGCGGAATACAATGCGCGTGAGAGCGGCCTGGAGTTGCGCGAAATTGCCGGAGGCTGGCGCTTCTCGACGCGTCCGCAGCATCACGAATTTATCCGCAAATATCTCAAGTCCAAACCTTCGGCGAAGCTGTCATTACCGGCGCTTGAAACCCTGGCGGTGATTGCTTACAAGCAACCTGTGACCGTGCCGGAAGTGCTGGAAATTCGCGGCGTGACTTCTTCATCCGCGATTAAAACTTTGCTGGAAAAACGTCTGATCGTGACTAAAGGTCGCAAAGAAACAGTCGGGCGTCCGATGATGTATGGCACGTCCAAAGATTTTTTAATTCAGTTCGGATTGAAGGATTTGCAGGAGTTGCCAAGCATTGAAGATTTTGAAGAGTTAGCCGCATAGCGCAAAAAGCCAAAGGCAATATGAGCCGATTTCGCCAATACTATGAACAAGTCCGCGAATTTATCAGCAGCCAGCTTCCCGAAAAAACCGAAGCTGAGCCGCTGGCAGATTGGCGCTCGCTCGTCAAACCATTTCTCAAAGTTGGCGCGACTGGTTTTGGTGGTGGCATCGCGGTCATCGCACAAATTCGCCGCCTCGTCGTGCATCAAAAACGCTGGCTTTCCGAAAACGAATTCCTCGACGCCGTTTCACTGGCGCAAAGCCTGCCGGGGGCAAATGCAGTCAATGCCATCTCTTACATCGGCTTAAAAGTCGCAGGCGTGCGGGGCGCAGCGGTCGCGGCAACCAGCTTTATTTTCCCTTCATTTTTGATGATGATTGCGCTGACGATTGCGCATGGAAAACTGTCGCAATTCCCCGATGCACAGCGCGTTTTCCAGGGCTTCAATGCCGCCGTCGTCGGGTTGATTGCCGCTACCGTAATGCGCATTGGCAAAACGGCGATGCAACGCCAATGGCATTTGGAAATGGGTGTTGCGGTTGGGTTCCTGCTGATTTTTACCAGCACGAGTATTGCCGAAGTTGTATTGTTGGCCGGAATGCTGGGGATTTTTATTCAGTCCTTCAAAAAGCAGATGCGCGAACGGGTGCGCTCCAAAGTAAAACGCGAGCGCCGGGAAAAAGCCCACGCCACGCTGGCCGAAAAAAAAGCCCGTGAACACGCCGCGCAAGTGATTGAAGGAGGCGAGGCATTTGCTGTCCAGCATCGAATTGAAGTTTCCCTGCCAATGCCAGGAGAAGTAAGCAAAGCCCCTCTCAGTAAAGAATCATCCGAAGAGAAATTACGCCCTGAGCAATTATTATCAGTTACCTGGCCGTTGCTGGTGATGCTGGCAATTCCATTTATTTCCGCGTTGTTGGCAAAATTGCTGGCGACGTGGCAACTGTCAATGATCTTCCTGCGCATTGGTTCCGTAACCTTCGGCGGCGGTTTTGTGATGATCCCGCAAATTGAAAATGACGTAGTTGATGTAAATCGCTGGTTGACGCATCAGGAATTTGCCGACGGCATGGCATTCGGGCAAATCACGCCTGGCCCAGTGATGATTACCGCTACATTCATCGGCTTCAAAGTCGCCGGAATTCTCGGCGCAGTGGCGGCAACGGTTGCAGCATTTTTGCCATCATTTCTAATGACAATAGTGGCGGGAACCTCGCTCAATCGTTTTCGCACAAATAATCTGGTGCAATCTTTTTTATCAGGAGTCGCGCCGGCAGTGGTAGGAATGCTGGCGTCCGCCGGAGTCAGCCTCGCAAGGTCGTCACTCAGCACCACGCTCAGCTATGGAAATATCCCCATCAGCTTTGGCATTGCGACACTGGCATTTTTATTAATGCTGCGCGCCAAACTCAACCCCGTCTTTATTATTTTTGGCTGTGGCGCGTTACAGCTAATTCTTTCCCGCTGGCTGGCAGGAGGATAATAGCGGTTATTGTTCGCTCTACAACAAAGCTTTCAATAAGTTAGTCAAGCGAGTGATGACTTCAGTAAGTTTGCCCTTATCGTCCTGATTCGTCAGCGTATTTTTCAACGCCGTCATTTCGCTCGGGACAGTTTGCTTTATGCCGAAACTCCTGGCTTTAAGAGAGAACAACATCATTCTTCCTCGCTCATAATCGAAATAACTGCTGGCTGACGCTTTCTGCGATCCAAATACAAACCTACAATATATCCGATCATTCCTCCATTGAAGGCCAGTCCAACAAACAAATGAATACTAACTGGTATATCAATATCAGGATAATAAGGCACACAAATCACTCCTCCAGCCACTAAGCCAACTAATATACCAATTACTACTTCAATAAATCTAACACGCTCTCCCCACTTTTTCTTCGAGGCTACGAACCAACTTACTATCCCTATAATTATCCCGTTGACAAAAGAAATGACAGGATTCCAAAGTAAAGCAAAGAAAAACCATCCATACCCGCCGCCATAAGGAACTAAGCCGCTAAAAATTAAATCCATTGGCATAATAAATACAAATGCACAAACGACTCCGCTGATTGCTCCGATTAGAATAACGACAAATAAATTTTTATTTTCCATTTAGACCTCTTTGTACTTTGGCAACTTATAAACGAAGAAGCACGTATTGAAGCTCTTTAAGTACAGCTAAAAAAACACACTTCTCTTGTACCTTACTTATACAGCTTTCCGGGTACTTGGATAATAATAAAGAGGCAAGCGAATAGCCTGGCTAGCTACCCACTCGCCCCACAAGTAAATCAGTGTTTATTTGTGAATGACAATTTGCCCGCCACCCAGGATTGTGGTGGGATCAGCATTGTCAGGGGCATTCATCTGGTTGTCGTAAACCAATCCGCCACCCGCATAGTTCCAGATGCGGATGCGGAACTTGTCCTGCCCACCGCCGCCCGGCTCCTGTCCGTCAATGGCCGTCAGCATAAAACGGTAATCTCCTGTCCCGTTGATTGTGCCTGCGCCTTTGTATTGCGCCCGCGCTCCGGCAATCACCAACCAGTCATACGCCGTGCTGCTGAAGTTCAGATTGCCTGCTTTGAATTGGAACTCCGTGTTACCCGTCGGAATCGTAGCGCCAGTTTGATATTTCGAGACGAAGCCGAAATTGGCTTTGCCTGTCAGCGCGGGATTGGTGACATACGCGCCTGCCAGAGAATTGATCCAGCCACCGCCTGTCACCCAGCCCCCATTGGGATCGTAGACAACCAGCAGCAAATCGAGGCCGTCAATCGCGGTTGCTGTCCCTGTCCCACCGCAGCCGTCCACTACTGTTAATGTGACTTTGTAGACACCTGCGGCGGTGAAAGTATAACTGCCTGTGACTGCGCCCGTTGCTTCATTCACAACTCCTACTTTCGTAAGGTTGTCGAATGACCACATCGCCGTGTGCGTCCCGCCTGCGTTATCGGTGAAGTTACCCGCGAGGTTGACTGTCGTGCCAACCGCATAAGTCGCTCCTGTTGCCGGACTGGTCAGTGTTACTACCGGAGCGGGATTTGTAACGGTGACGGTTTGCTGGCAGGTAGATTGGTTGCCCGCGCTATCGGTCGCTTTCCACGTGATGAGCGTTGCGCCGAGGGGAAAGATGGCGGGTGCATTGTTGGTGATGGCTACCGAGGTGCTGCAATTGTCAGTCGCGGTCGCAGTCCCGAGATTTACAGTTGCGCCACACGCGCCGAGAATATTACTCACCGCCGTGATATTCGTCGGGCAGCTAATGATCGGCGCGGTTTTATCCTGCACGGTAATTGTCTGTGTCGCGGTAGCGATATTCCCTGCCGCATCTTTTGCCGTGTACGTCACGGTTGTTGTACCAATGGGGAAAAGATTGCCTGTGAGAACGCCGCTGTGGGTGAGGGTAACTGCCGAACAATTATCCAGCGCAGTTGCTTTACCCAACGCCGTATCGCTGACAAAGACGCTGCACGAGGTAGCGGTTGCCGTCGTCGCTACGGTCACTGCCGCTGGCGCAGTCAGACCTGGTGCCTGTTTATCCAGCACGGTCACGGTTTGCGTCGCAGTTGCCGTATTGCCCGCCACATCCACCGCCGTCCAAATGATGGTTGTGATCCCAACCGCAAAAGGTTCTGTCAGGATTTTGTTATCGCTGCGGGCCGCCGTGAAGGTCACACCTGGCAAATTGTCGTCCACGGTTGGCGAGCCGGGATTGACGTTGGTCGCGCATTGATTATTCGCGGCATTGACGCTGAGGTTTGCTGGCGCAGTAATCGTCGGCGGAATCGTATCGCGGCCCGCTTCCTGTGTGACCGTGAAAATTTGCCCGCCAATATTGATTGTTCCCGTGCGCTGCACCGACGTATTATTCGGTGCAACGGTAAAGGTAATTGTCCCCATTCCGTTTTGGATATTTGCCGGAACTGCAACTGTAATCCAGGAGACGTTGCTGACAGGAATAACACTAATACCTTGTACTCTCTTGTCTTCGGGATTGAGCGCAAAGCTTATATCAACACTGGCTGCTCCTCCAATTGCCGGAGACGAAAGACTATTGGTAGATAGTTTGGGCAACCTGATTGTATAACCACCATAAGCCTCGTTTGCCACTTTGTCCTGAGCCAGATAGTAAAAGCCTGGTTCAGCCGAATAAGCAACTTTGAATGGGGCTATATACGGAACGAAATTACCCTGAGAATCCCGGTTTGTGTCCAGGGTATAGTGAATATCGTTAACGCCTGAAAGATCATCAGTAACGTTAAGTTTTACTGTAATTCCGTTTGTATCATAACCTAGAGCTTGTTATTAACTTATGACTAATAAAATCAGCATTTTACAGGTATTTTGTAAGTGGCGACTTAGTCAAAAGGCTCAAAAAGTAAGTTGCTGA
>JAYSTY010000504.1:0-2074 GCA_043719385.1 Blastocatellia bacterium
TCATATCGCCTTCCGTGGGCGGCACTGTGCCGGTAATCAGCGTAGTCTCGAATTCTGCTGTGTTCAGCCCCGCCGTCAACCATGTCACGTGTTTGGTTGGCCCGCCGATATTGAGGCGATCAATAATCCGCACGATGCGGATCCGCTGGTTGTTCTGTAAATTCATAAGGGCAAATTTCGCGTTACCAGCAATGTGGGTAAAATAAATCCAGTGCCGTTTCGATTCCCTGTTGCACCACCTGCTGCGTTTTTTTATGTTCACGCCACCATTGCCCGCGCAATGCCTCAGCATCGGCAGGCGCATATGTGACCGACAAACTAATTTGTGCACGCGCAAAAGGAGGCGACAGGGTGCGATTCAGGGCGCGACTGGCTATCGGAGTCGTGACAACCAAAACTCGTTTCCAACCTTGTTGCTGGAGGAAATCCCGCAGCAGCCCGCCCACCTCCGCATCGCAATCAGCGCGTGGTAAGTGAAACGTTGTTACTGCTTCGGCTGGTAATCCCAGTTGTAATAAATGTTCACGGGCAAAATCCGCCGGAAATATCTGCCAGGTGATTTGCCTGCTGAGGCAAACGATTTTCTTTGCCAGGCCTTGCTGGTAAAGCTCAGCTACATAACGTTCAGTGTCTGATGTATTACCGGAAGCGAAATACAATACGACATCAGCAGGCGCTGTTTCTGCCGGGCGAATCAATAACCAGGGCAAGGAAAAAAACAGCAGTAACGCACTCAACAGGCAGATCAGCAGTGCCAGTCCAGCGCGGCGCAAATACTTTGCCCAGGGTTTGATAATTTTATTTGTCATTTCCATCTGGTCACCAATGTATTGCCCCAGGCAAAAAATTCACGCACGGTTATCTCGAAGGCGTAGCGACGCTGCCACCAATGATCCGGCTGCCAGTTTGTCCCCTCGGCTGGCACGGGAGCAGAATAAAATTGCAGATCAGGGGCGGCTTGTTCAAATGTAAACAAGGCACGGCGCGAATGAAACGCCGAAGTTACAATAATCGCTGAACGCCAGCCGCGTGCCCGCATCAGCGCCGTAATGTTCTGGGCTTCAAGTCGTGTATTGTTCCCGCCTGGGACGGCGAGCAAATCAGTTTCGGGTGTCCCCAGACTGAGAAGATAGCCTCTTGATGCAGTGCTGGTGTCCAAATCAGGGCCATAGGCGTAACCGCTCACAATGACAAATCGCGCCAATCCCTGCTGGTATAGCCTGGCTGCTTTTAATTCGCGCAGGCAGTCAGCATCGCCACTCAGCGAAATAATAAGATCGGCAGTTACGGGTTGATCAATACGGATCAATCCGCGTGCAAAGGCTGTAAGCACAAACGGTAACAGGAAATATCCCACCGTCAGAATTCCTGTAATAATTATAATGCGGCGCAGCCAATGGTTATTTTTCCACATTAATTTGAAAGGCTGCCTCCGGTTGTTTTTTGCCTGCGGTTAACTAGAAGTCTGAAAAGCTAATAGTAACGAAACATTTTGTCGCAAGCCATGCAATGGGTAATATTTCCTAACCAGTAAAATTAGGGACTAACAATTTTCTTGGCAAAATTTCCAAATTGTGTACACTAAGATGGTATTTCTCAATTAGATGATGTCCTTGAAAAGCGATCTGACCGCTTGATGAAATTTACCAGGGTTTCCTGTGTATAATGAGCGCCTGATTTCTCTTTCACTCTCCCTCGCAGGCACGATCCGCTGGCGGCATTTGCTTCTGATCTGGTAATTACGCCACCTTAGCTTATTTACGAATATGATTCCTGACTTATCGCCGAATTGCATTCTCTCTGCTCGTGGGCAAATATCCATGCGTAACGAATTGCAGTTGATTCTTTCGGCAGTAGCAACCTCACCAACTTCTATTTGGTCATTGCAAAATTACTGTCCAAGCGGAAGTCGTAATAGTAATTAGGAGTAGATGATAAAAGAGGTATTGGATAAGCAGGAATCTTTTCAACATGACAAATTTGTGAATATTGCATTCACATTTGAGGCCTAATGTCTCCTTCAACTCGCACCCTCCCTATTTCATATGAGCCGGGGATAGTATCGAGTGAGAAA
>JAYSTY010000505.1:0-5017 GCA_043719385.1 Blastocatellia bacterium
AGGTTTGCCGCATTTTTGCACCGTTGTGCATGCACCGCAACGCCTTTCCCTCTGGTGATATAACCGATAATTTTCTCGCCTTTGATAGGGCTGCAACAAGGGGCGCGATAAACTGCGACATCATCAATGCCTTTGACTAAAATCCTGTCTTCGCCCAGCCGCAAAGCCCGCTTCACGACATCACTGACCTGCTTGAAAGTCGAGGGTTTACTTTGCTCAATTTTCTCCATTTCGGCAGGCGAAATGAAGCGCAGGAGAATCGTGCGCGGCGTCAGTTTGCCATAACCAATTGCCGCGAGCATATCTTCCGTTTTATGAAAGCCGTGATCGCTGCAAATTTTAGGCAACTGTTCATCTTCCAGGATTTTTTTGGCTTTCAGCTTAAAGCGCACCGCCTCTTTCTCAAAAATCTTGCGGCCTATCTCAATGGATTTTTCGCGTTGCTGCTCGGTCAACCAATGCTTGATTTTATTGCGCGCTCTGGACGTGATAACAAAATTCAACCAGTCGCGGCTGGGGTGATGCCCCGGCGTCGTCATAATTTCGATCACTTCACCATTGTGAATCTGGTATTTCAGCGGCACGATTCGATTGTTGATTTTTGCGCCGGTGCATTGATTGCCGACCTCAGTGTGAATCGCATACGCAAAATCCACCGGAGTTGAGCCACGCGGAAGCTGGATAACTTTACCTTTGGGAGTGAAGGCATAGACCTCTTTGGGGTAAAGATCAATTTTCAAGCCATCCATGAACTCGCGTGCGTCTGGTACTTCCTGTTGCCATTCCACCAAATGTCGCAACCATTTGAAGGTCTCATCCTCGCTGGTATCTTTGAGTTTGCCCTCTTTATATTTCCAATGCGCAGCGATCCCTTCTTCGGCAACGCGGTGCATTTCTTCGGTGCGGATTTGGACTTCAAACGGTTGCCCTTCATCGCCTACCACCGAGGTGTGAAGGGATTGATAGAGATTTTCGCGCGGGGTGGCAATGAAATCTTTGATGCGTCCCGGAACCGGATGCCAGTGTTGATGAATCGCTCCCAGCGCCGCATAACAATCACGAATATCTTTGGTAATCAGGCGCACCGCCAGTAAATCATAAACCTGATCCAGCGTGATTCGTTGTCGCTTCATTTTCAGGTAAATACTGTAAAGACGTTTGATCCGACCTTCGATAGAAACTATTTCTACTCCCGTTTCCTCCAGGGATTTAGCGATGCGCCCTTTCAATTCTTCAAGAAACGTATCTGAAGTTGAGCGGCGTTTTTCAATTGCTTCCTGAAGGTTTTTATAAGCATCCGGCTCAAGATATTTGAAAGACAAATCCTCTAATTCGGCCCGAACTTTCCCCATCCCCAGGCGATGCGCAATAGGCGAGTAGACATCCAAAGTTTCCTGGGCAATTCGTTTACGTTTTTCCGGCGGCAGATGGCTCAGCGTCCGCATGTTGTGCAGGCGGTCGGCTAATTTCACCAGTACCACCCGAATATCCGTCACCATCGCCAGCACCATCTTGCGAATATTTTCAGCCTGTTGCTCTTCTTTGGAAACTTTACCGAGGTTACTAATTTTGGTTACGCCATCAACCAGGTGAGCCACTTCGTCGCCAAAATATAGCTTGATATTATCAACGGTAGTGAGCGTATCTTCAACAACATCGTGCAGAAATCCGGTGCTGACCGTCACCACATCCATTTTCATATCGGCCAGAATGCCTGCCACTGAAAGAGGGTGAATCAGATAGGGTTCACCGGATTGACGCATCTGATCCTTATGTTCGCGCGCCGAAAAAATATAGGCACGGCGTAACATATCCAGATCACCATCCGGGTGATAACGTCCAACTGTTCGGTAAACATCCTCAAAGCGAATCATAATGCAGCATTATAACAAGTTCGGTGGGAACCCGGGGATAAGAGCGAATATAAAAAGAGCCAGTATCAGAAAATGACTGACACTGGCCGCTGTTTTTTGGAGCCTGTAAAATTACCAGCCTCAAGCTATTTCTTCTTAACGCCCTCAGCTTCTTTTTTAGCAGCTTCAGCTTCAGCCTGAGCTTTAGCAATTACCGCCTGTTCCATGGAAATTTTTGCTTCTTTTTCAGCTTCCGCCACAAACTTTTTACGATCTGCGTCATTGCTGGAAGCTTTTTGCTTTTCGCGCCACAGCAGGCTCTTATAAGAATGAGCTTCACTATATTCAGCCTTCTCAGCTAAGGACTTGTCAATATTCTCAAACGCATTCGCCAGACACTTATCAAATTTCTCTTTGTCCGGGGCAAAATAAAAGTTGCGCGCATGAAATGGATCAGAAGTCGCCTTCTGCTTATCTTGATAGCGCGTGGATTGGTCGTAAGCGCACTGCCAGTCCTTGACCGCCAGTGAATAAAAAGTCTGCGCCTTAATGTCTTTGGAGGTGCATTCGCCAGTTGTCCGCTTCAACAACCATTCACGCTGGACATCTGGTTGTTTCAAATCGTCACCGTAGATCGTAGCGATATACCCAATGGCATTATCCTTAGTTTTACAATCCGTGGCTTTCTCTAGCGCATTTCTATAATACCCAAGGGCCTGATTAGCAAGTTTAGGGACATCGCCTTGATCAGCGTTACGGATTTTTTTATAAGTAACGGCCCCCAGGCAAACCCAAACTTTAGGGTCATCCGGGATCAACTCTGAGGCACGAGTAAAGAACCCTACAGCCTCAGTTGTTTTCCCCTGATTGTATTTCAGGATGCCCTGATTAAGTCTGTCTTTTCCTATTATTCTGTTAACCGGTCCACACCCCGAAAACGAAAGCGCAGAGCCAGTAATAAGAACTAAGCAAACACCATTACTAAAATAACGTGAAAGTTTCATTTTGGGGAACTCTCCCTTTTGGCAAAATTTATAATAAAAACGGCACGGGTATAATTACTCATCCAGTCCCTCCAGTTGCAGGCCAATCGGCGAACCCTGAGCCTGTTTAATCACGTCAATTACATCCACCACTGCGCCATACTTTGTCGCACTTGGAGCTTTCACAAAGACAGCTTTACGATCTGCCGGACGACCATCAAGAGCAGTGTGAAGTAATTGCGATAAATCATTCAAACTTTTAGCGTCTGTTTGATTTAGCTTAAATCCACCTCCACCTTTTGGAATGGAAACCACCAGGGTTAAAGGATCAGGTGGGGGAGGAGTCACGTTTTCGGGCGGCTTCTCTGGCACTTTAGCTTCAAATTTGTGTGGCTTTTGCGGGCTGATGACCATAAAAATAATCAACAACACAAGTAATACGTCAATGAGTGGCGTAACATTAATATATGGAACGGCACGTGTTGTACCGCCGCCTCCTGACATCGCCATATCAGTATCTCCTTAAACTAAAACGTAAATTATTTTTTCGCCTCTTTTTTCTTGTCGGCGACTAAACCTATTTCATCAAATCCCGCTTCCCTAATAGCATCCACCACGGTTACTATTTCTCGATAAGGGACATTAATTCCACCACGAATGTAAATGACGTGGGGATCACTCGGCTTAAGTAGCTTTTCATCACGTTTAAGCCGTTCAATTAACCTGTCCTTACCTACAATTAAGTCCTTCTTAACGTAATAGGCTCCGGCATCAGGGATAGATACAACGATCGCACTATCCTTAATTATGTTCGGGTCTATGTCAGGATTGTCATTCTTGGGCAAGGTCAAGTTAACGCCAGATTGTAACATTGGCGTGATGACCATAAAGATGATCAACAGTACCAACATAATATCAACCATCGGCGTGACATTGATTTCCGATTGATATCCCGAGCTACTACCACCAGACATTCCCATAACAAATCTCCTTAAATGCTAGTGAAATTTGATTAAATTTCTCACAACCCGCACCGGAACAGAAGCCAGAACATATTTAAGGCTTTGACTTCTGCCCACAGTGCTTTTAGGAGAATCCAATCTTAAATACTTACTTTCGGTTTTTTCGCTTAACGAAAAAGTCAATCAGCTCAGCCGATGAGTTATCCATTTCAACCGTAAAGTTATCAACCTTGTTGGTAAAATAGTTAAACGCCCAGACCGCAGGCACAGCCACCAGCAGACCGAAAGCTGTCGTAAAGAGCGCTTCCGAAATACCACCTGCGATAGCTGCAATACCGGCTGATTCAGCGTTTCTCATTTCCTGAAACGCATTAATAATACCGATAACAGTGCCGAACAAACCGACGAATGGTCCAGTCGAACCAATCGTCGCCAAGGCAGACAAACCGCGCCTGAACTCAGCAATCTTAATGGCCTCAGCACGCTGTAAAGCGCGCTTGGAAGCTTCCACTTCTTCACCCGAAATATCGCCGCCCTGATGAGCCTGAAATTCCTGTAAGCCAGCATTAACAACCATCGCAAGATGGCTCTTTTTGTACTTATCAGAAATACTGATTGCCTCATCAATGCGTGTATTTTTGAGTGCCTGTGCAACCTTTGGGGCGAATTCACGTGATTGTGAACGAGCCGCGCTGTAAGTCAGATAACGCTCAACCATTACCGCAATTGAGAAGATAGACATGATAAACAGAACAATCACAACGGCCCAGGCGATCCATCCCATCTTGCGGAGCATTCCCACAAGTGAAAAGTCAACGTTGCTTGCTTCCTGTAAAATCACGAGGCCAAAGTTAGTAGCCATCATCCAAATGTGACCAAGAAAAATGATCATAATGTTTTAGAAACCTCCATTAAGGGTTGTTTTTAGGTAAAAAATATCTCTTACTCAGCCATTGGCTAAAGGACACGTATAGGCTAAAAAAACAACTCTTACTTCACATCAGACACACGAAACCTACAAAAGTTCCAATCTTATTGTAAAGTAAAGTTGAAAGTCAGAATTCCCTGAACCTTAACCGGCTGCCCCGAAAGTTCAGTAGGTTTAAAAGTCCACTGTCTGGCCGCAGCCACAGCAGCTTCTCTTAAAAGCGGGTGACCGCTCACAGCTTCAGCAGAAACAACACGCCCTTCCTCTGAAATAGTTACAGCAACCTGTACA
>JAYSTY010000506.1:0-2070 GCA_043719385.1 Blastocatellia bacterium
GGGTCAAAAACCGAAGTCAATCGCGCCGAAATGCTGAAAATGCAGTGGGATATTTACTTCAATTCTTTCCCAATTCTTAACACTTTTCATCGAAAATTGCTTGCTGATATTGAGAATGCTTCAACATACAAACTGCCCGGAGGTATGGTAATTGATCTCTACGGCCCCGACCTAGACGACTGTAAAATCGCGGCGGCGGGCGTAGGGCAGGGCGGTGGAGCGGCGTTTGTACAGGAAGCAATGATCCGATTTACGGCTAAAACGGGCATAATTCCGTTCTGTCAGGTCCACGATGACATCAATGTTTATTTTAATGAAACAGTTTCCGATGAAGAAGTTCTTGATAAAATGAGAATATTGGTCGAAACGAGTTCGGTATTACCCGGAATGATTTGCCCCGCAAAGGTTTTACGCGGGAAGAATTGGAAAGAATCAGACATGAAAGGTTTAGGTAAAATTTACTAATGACATTCGGCAAAGCCCTGAAAAAGTTGAAAAGTGGACGGGATGTTTTTCGGAATGATTGGTGTAGTTTGGCTTTCGTGACGCTTTATAACCGTCTCGACGGAAATCCAAACTATCTGGTTTATACGGATGACGAAGGGCACACTTCCCCTTGGTATCCAACGACAACGGATTTGTTAGCAGAGGATTGGGACGAAATTGCAGATGAAGCTGAGGTTACTACTTAATGAATTTCAGTAAAGCCCTTAAACAGCTAAAAACGGGCGCTTGTATGAGGCGGGGCGCATGGCCGTCGTGTAACAGTTGGATTGGAATTTTTGAGCCAACAGATTTATCAGATATGACGCAATCATATCTATATATCCTTGATGAGGATATGAGAAGTTCTGGCCTTACTCCGTGGAGCGCAAGTTCAGCAGATCTTTTGGCAACAGATTGGGAGTTTTATGAATAGATTGAAATTTCTTCTTGCGTTGCTCTCCCCAGCAGCACTTTTCTCGCAAACTCGCGTTAAACCGGGTAATTTGGATATTCGTGACCCCGACCCGGCTGCACAAATTAACAATCTGAAACTATACGGACGGTATGGTAATAGTTTCTTTACAGAAATTATTATCGGCGCGGGTTTGGTTTCATCAATTAAGCAGGTTAACGGTCTGTCAGTGATTGAACTCAATGCGATGGCTCAACCTTTGAATCTTCCGTTAGAGCTTACACAGCAAGCCGCAAGAATCAGTAACAACACTTACTCTGTTGTCCAAACTCCTGTTCTTGTCGGGCGTCGATTGAATGTATATTACAACGGATTTTTTCAAACGCCGGGAGTAGATTATGTTCGTGACGGCGATAACGCTGTTAAGTTCACATCTATCATTTCCGACGATTCAATCATTACATTCGTTTTTGCGGGTGTTTAGGGAGAATAATTTTATCAAAACAAAAAAAGAACTCATTTACTCCCGCAAAGAAATTGGAACGCAACTGAATAACTCAGTGGCCTTTCAACAGCAATTTTTGGAGAATCTTAGCGCGGCCCGACAGACCCGTTTACGAGCTTATGCAGAGGCGTTAATTGCCCCAACGCTTGAGCATATAGCCGAGGGCGCACTTACACCGGAAGAAGGCAGTTTCATTTTTTCTGCCGCCGCGCTATTGATTTTTGTCAAAACGTCAAAGGTCAAAAACATCCCAGCAAAGAACATTGCACAGGAGCTAGTACAAGTTTGAATAAAATAATCCAAGCCAAGTTGCCGAACAATGATTTTACGGAAGTGATCACTGGAGGGTGTTTTCACTTAGGAAAAGAAAACAAAGCCTTCATGGATATTTTCTATACTTATGTTCATCGCGTTCAGCCCGAAATGGTGGTTTCTGGAGGCGATTTGACCGACGCAGGACAGTTTCGAGGATCGGCGCGAAATAATGAAGGCGGGAAACTTTCTCCGGCCCAAATGAAAATCGCGATTGAGAAAGATTACAACTACACTCGTGACTTTGTAACTAACGTAACTGCCAATACCGGACGATTGTATCTAATTCGGGGAAACCATGAATTGCGGTATGAGCGGTGCGCGGAAGTTAACGAGATTTTCAAAAAGGATCTTT
>JAYSTY010000507.1:0-5008 GCA_043719385.1 Blastocatellia bacterium
AGGTGGGGATGGGGAAGTGAGCGGAACCTCTACGTGGTTAGTTAGCAATATTCTATTAAAAGCCGGATTAAATAATATTTCAGTCACAGCTTGGGATGCAGTAGGTAACTCATTCGTAAATACACTTGCTGTAACTTACAGTCCCACGAACACTCTTTCAATTTTCGCAGGCACGCTTATGCCAGGCTTCAATCTCGAAAGCGGCACTGGCCTGGCCTCCCAACTTTACGCTCCTGAAACAGTAGCTTTTGATAGTTCAGGCAATCTCTACATCGCCGACAAAGGGAATCATCGCATTCGCAAAGTAACCCGCTCTGGCCTCATCAGTACGGTTGCAGGCAGTGGGCAGCTTGGATCAAGCGGGGATGGCGGCCTGTCGATCAATGCGGCGATGAATCAGCCGAATGGCGTGGCGGTGGATGGTTCCGGCAATATTTATCTCTCTGATACCAATAATCATCGCATTCGCAAAGTTAATTCCGCCGGCGTCATTACGACTATTGCGGGGAATGGCATTAATGGCTTCAGAGGTGATGGCGGACAGGGGACGCAGGCTGAGCTGGATACTCCCGTGGGCGTTACGCTGGATGATGCAGGTAATTTATTGATTGCTGATGCGAACAATCATCGCATTCGGAAACTCAATCTCAGTACCGGAGTTATTACCACGATTGCAGGCAATGGCTACGGGTTTGGCGGTGATGGCGGACAGGCAACGCAGGCGCAACTCAATTATCCGACGAGTGTAGCGCTGGATAAGAACGGCAACCTCTACATTTCTGACACCAGCAATAATCAGGTGCGTAAGGTCACGGCGGTGGGCATTATCTCGCGCTTTGCCGGAACCGGATTCAGAGGCTTCAGCGGCGATGGCGGGCAGGCAACTCTTGCGCAGTTCAGTGCGCCGGGTGGCTTGACAGTGGATGCCGCAGGGAATTTGTACGTCACAGATCAGGGTAATCATCGGGTGCGCAAAATTGCTTTGGATGGGACGATGAGTACAGTTGCCGGAAATGGGAGTACGTCTTCAACTACAACTGACGAAGGCGGCACGGCGCTCAACGCTACGCTCAACGCACCCGCAGGTGTCGCGGTTGATGCGGCTGGCAATCTGTTTATTGCGGATACAAATAATCATCGCGTCGTGGTTGTCGCTGCCTACAGGGCTACGGTCTCAGTTAGCGGCGCAAGTTATTTACCGAATCAGCCCGTCGCGGTCGAATCCGTAGTCTCAGCCTTTGGCGGAAATTTGGCGACGCGTGACCAGGCCGCTACGCAATTGCCATTGCTGACAGAGATGGCAGGCACAAGCGTGAAAGTGCGCGACAGTCGCGGCGTCGAACGATTAGCGCCGTTGTTTTATGTCGGCAAATCGCAAGTCAATTATCAAATTTCCACTGGCACGGCAACAGGTTTTGCCACCATCATTATCACGAACGGCAATGGCGAAATCTGGACAGGTGCAGTTAATGTAGTTGATGTGCAACCGGGTGTTTTTTCAGCTACGTCCGATGGCAGCGGATTTGCTGCCGCGTCGTTGTTATTCATTAAAAACGGGCAACGCACGAATGGCGTCGTTGCAAATTGTGGTGCGCAGGGTTGCACGGCAAATTCGATTGATGTGAATGCTTATGATGAAGTCTACATGGAATTATTTGGCACCGGGATTCGCAAAAATAGCGGGCTGACTAATGTTTCCGCGACGATTGGGGGCGTCAGCGTGCCAGTGTTATATGCAGGCGCGCATTGCTGTTACTTTGGCGTAGACCAGGTGAATTTGCCGATCCCGAAATCTTTAGCCGGACGCGGCGCGGTGGAAGTTGTGTTGACCGTAGATGGAAAAGTTGCAAATCGAGTCGCAATTAACGTTAAATAGGTTCCCGATAAAATATCAAATAAACATCAAACAGGAGGGAACATGAAACGAACTACGAAAACTCTGATTGCGACTTCAGTGATGCTGTTATTGGCGCTGGTCTTTGCCATTGCGCAGGGCAGTGGCTGGGTCAGTATTTTTGATGGCAAAACGATGAATGGTTGGAAAGCGATGGCGGTGCATGGCGGCAATGGTGGTTTGTGGGAAGTCAAAGACGGTGCGCTGGTTGGCAATCAGGAAAAAGATCACAAAGGTGGATTGGTTGGCACTGAGAAAAAATATTCCGACTTTGAAATTGAACTGGAATTTAAAGTAGACAACCCCGCCGACACCGGGCTGTTTTTGCGCACACGCGAGGATGGAATGGGCTATCAGATCACGATTGATTATCACAAGGATGGTTATATCGGCAGCCTCTACGCGCCAGCCGAAGGCGGTTTCATTCAGATCAATAAATCGTGGGAACAGTACTTCAAAAAAGCTAAATGGAACAAGCTGATGGCGCGGATCGAAGGCCAGCCCGCGCATGTGAAAGCCTGGCTGAACGGCTTCAAGACGATTGATTTTACTGACAATCGTGATCGTTTCCCACGCGAAGGTTACATCGGATTGCAGGTGCATGGAGGTGCTGATGCGTGGGGCGATAACAGCCGGGCGCGTTACAGAAACATCAAAATTAAGGAACTGGCGCATTGATGAAATTTGATGTGATCGTCATTGGCGGTGGGGCTGCCGGATTATTCTGTGCCAGCCTTGCCGGGCAGCGCGGACGTTCAGTGCTGGTGGTGGAAGCGGCAGACAAAGTCGGGAAAAAGATTTTGATTAGTGGCGGCGGGCGCTGCAACTTTACGAATCTTTATACCACGCCCGACAATTTTATTTGTACGAATCCGAACTTTCATAAATCAGCACTGGCCCGGTTTTCCCCGGATGATTTTATTGCCTTAGTCAAAAAGCATCGAATCAAATTTCACGAAAAGAAACTTGGTCAATTGTTTTGCGATAGCAATTCCGCTGAAATCGTTAACTTATTAACGCAGGAATGCGCTGCTGCTGGCGTGAAAATTCGGGTTAATTGCCACGTTCGGAATATTCAAAAAACTGATTCGTTTATCCTTGAAACCAGTCAGGGAATTTTTTCGGCGGACTCGGTTGTCATTGCGACGGGCGGTGTTTCCATTCCGAAGATGGGGGCGACGGATTTTGGGTTTCGCCTCGCCCGACAATTTGGCTTGAAAGTTATTGCTCCCAGACCTGCGCTGGTTCCGTTAACACTCGGCGAAAATGATCTCCGCATTTTCAGGGAACTCAGTGGCGTGTCTGTGGCGGCCAGAGTCTCGTGTCAGGAACAGGAATTTCGAGAAAATATTCTGCTGACACATCGCGGCTTGAGTGGGCCGGCGATTCTGCAAATTTCTTCTTACTGGAACAAGGGTGAAGCCGTCACGATTGATTTGCTGCCAGATCAAAGCGCGGCTGCATTGCTGGCGGCCAGGAAATCCGAAGGCGTCGCCCTTTCGACGCTGCTGGGGGAGTATTTTCCGCACCGCTTTGCGAAAGCGTGGGCGACAGTTTATGGGCAGGAAAAACCGCTCCGGCAATTCAACCAAACCGAACTGGCAGCAATCGCCGAACGCCTGCATGCGTGGCAACTTTTCCCCAATGGAACAGAAGGTTTTGGCAAAGCTGAAGTCACATTGGGCGGCGTTGACACGAACGAACTTTCTTCCAAAACGATGGCGGCGCGAAATGTGAATGGCCTGTATTTTATTGGCGAAGTCGTTGATGTAACCGGGCATTTGGGTGGCTTCAATTTTCAATGGGCGTGGGCATCGGGTTATGCCGCCGGTCAATATGTATGAATCTGATTTGGCGCAGAGAAGTCAGCGGCGACGATTGGTTAAGGTCAGAAGTGCAATCCGGGTTTTTTGGCTGGCACTGATTTCCTGCCATATTTTTTCCTCTATTTCTTCAGCCTGAGATTCCACCTCTTTTAATAATTCGTCTCGTTGCAACAACCTGAGCAGCATATCAGGTGATTTTAGTTCGTTCGCATTACGCCGGGCGCGCACAAGGACGAGGTCGTTGGTTGTCTCAATCATCTCATATACTAAATGAGTCCTCATCAAATTTGACAGGATATATTGTGCATGCGCCAGTTCATGTCCCAGGACTTCGGCGTAGCGTTCTTCCTTCCCCAGGTTTTCAAACGGAATGAAGCCGTTTGTGCGGGCTGTCCGGGGGCTGATTACTACCCGGTCAATATTCGCCAGATACAGCTTGATGACTACGACATGACATTTCCCCGTTTGATCAAACTGCTCAATGTTCAGGCTGCCAGCGAGGTTGGATTGAAACGCTGGAGCAGAAATCATTTGAATGTAAATTTGCTGTCCACTTGTTTCTGCCCATTGCCACAAGGCGCGTAAATTCGGATGCAATGCCGCACCGTTTTTTCCTTCTGCCCACGCTACTTTTTCGATAGCTTTCCAGCGTTCAAAATCCTTACGGGAAAGACGCGAAGTATCTAATCCTTTGGCTTTAAGACGTGGCAGTGGAACGGTGACATCAACTGTGACTGGTGGCGCCGGACTGACCGCTGTTGTGCGCGGTCTGAAATGACCAGCAAGTGAAGCTTCGGCAAAGGCTGATTGGGCTGGCTGCGCAATAATAGACAGAGATGAAGCCAGCAACGCTATGACTGCTACCGGAGAGAATGGAAATCGCCGCATATTACCTCCGAATCGGAGAAGGGGCATTTTTCAAAAAGATAATTTGGCTGAATTGGGGAGCATTCGACAGGGCGTCAAATAAAATTATCAGCAAGCAGGGCCGAAGCTTTTGGCTTCGCGTGGAAAGTATAACGGGAATTTTTTTCGGAGCAATAGTTTTATTTAGCCGGGATCAGGTTCGAGCAGTGTCGCATTATCCAGGGCCGGAGAATTTACTGCTCGTGAGACAGGGATAGCCGCTAAGTCATCATCAGGATACGTTTGCAAAAGCTGTGTCAACGCGGGCGCATAATGGGCGGCAGGATCAAGCCATTCGGCTTCGTGGTGTGGTTTGATAATCGCGGGCATGCGATGGTGAATTTGCGCCATCAATTCATTCGGCTCAACCGTGATGATCGTA
>JAYSTY010000508.1:0-12001 GCA_043719385.1 Blastocatellia bacterium
AGTTGCGAAGGCGGTACGTGGTTTTCTTTTTCATCGCAGAAAATATCTACCACGTTTCCGCTGCCGCAGCTACCCTTTCTGATTCGTGCAACAACGCCAATTCGAGCCTATCAAATTGCTAGCGATGGGTGGCCCAAATCGAAGTTTTGAATCGAAAAATTCGCACGCAAAGTTATCGAAAGTAAAATGGGAAATCTTTGCAGAGGTTGTCCGGGAGACAAATAATTATTGCCGAACCAATCTGCGAATTCCCAGTGAGATTTTGATTGGCTCTGAAACAATTTCTCCGCAAGATTACCTGGCGACTCTTGGCGGATTCGTTGACATCCTTCTTGGAAAAGAAGCTAAGCCCGAAGACATTGAAATCAAGCACGGCAACTTCACTGCCGACAAATACGTCGCCGATGATGATCCGAAAATTTTCAACTGGGTGATTCATCCCGAAGGTTTTCACGCGCCGAAGATTATGGAACTGGCGAAATTACAGGCGTGGACGTTGAAGCCTGCCATCATGAAAAAATAAAGTTCAGATTTCAAGCTTCAGATTGTTCCTGGAAAAGTAAACACAAGCTAAAGCTTGAACTCTTAACGCCTGTTACAGTATCTTGCCTTCAGTATTTTTCTTATCAAAATTTATTATCAACTCTGGAGGATTTAGTGAGTACATCATCAATTCGCACTACTGTAGTCGGTTCTTACCCCGTTCCCGAATGGCTGATTGGAATGCCCAGTCAGCAAGCCTTAATTGACGCGACGCAGGTTGTTTTCAAATTGCAGGAACTCGCTGGCGTAGATGTCGTCGCCGATGGCGAGCTGTATCGCTGGGACATCAATCATCCCGATACCAACGGTATGATTGAATATTTTATCCGTCCGATGGGGGGCATAAGAACTGAAATTACGCGCACGGATTTAGTAGAATTTAGTAAGTTGCAAGGGATGGGATTTCGTGCCGCTCCAGCCGGAGTCGTCGTAGGGCCAATCAATGAAGGGACGTTAAGTTTAGGCGCAGATTATCGCCGTGCGCGTGCATGTACGAATCACGCCATGAAATTCACGTTGACGGGGCCACACATGCTTTGTAAAACGCTGATGGATCATTATTACGGCAATAACGCTGATCTGGCGATGGGCTTGGCGAATGCGCTGGCGAATCAAGTCGCGGAGCTTGATCCCGAAGTGATTCAGATTGACGAAGCCAATATTACCGGGCATCCCGACGAAGCCGAATGGGCGGCAGCAGCAATTAATGTAGTATTGGATGCGGCGACCAAAGCCAAAGAAAAAGGTGTCCATTTATGTTTTGGAAATTACGGCGGACAATCCATTCAACGTGGCGAATGGGCAAAGCTGATTGGCTTTTTGAATCGCCTGCACTGCGATCACGTCGTGCTCGAAATGGCGTTTCGCGGCTACGATGAATTACAGTATTTCAAAGAAGAACTTGATCCGAAAATCGGGCTTGGAATTGGTGTGATTGACATCAAGGTGAATACGGTTGAGTCGCCCGAACTGGTCGCACAACGGATCGAAACCGCCGCAAAAATAATGGGCGAAGGTCGCATCACGTGGGTGCATCCTGATTGCGGATTCTGGATGAATAAGCGTTCGATTGCTGATCGTAAAGTGGTGAATTTGGTGAAGGGGCGCGATTTGTTTTTAGGTAAATCGTAAAGCGGCTTAGACAGGATTGACAAGATGAACAGGATTTATGCAGGCGCAAGATTAAGATGCCTTTGATGTTCTTGTTAATCCTGTCTATTTTAGGATCGTGTCAGTACCATCTTTACCGGGGATGATTAGTAATGAAAAAATACTATTTCTATTTAGCCATTCCGCTTTTGTTCTTAATTCCAATCCGTCAGCGCACAATTAATCTGGCAGCACTGACTGCACCTGCTGGCGAACGGCTGGCGAGCAATAATCCGAATGCAACCGTACTGCCGAACGGTCGCGTACTGACGCCACGCGGGATTCATACGATAGTTGCCGCGCATCCCTATGGCTTGACGCTCAGCCCCGATCAAAAAATTCTCGTCGCTTCTTGTAACGGGACGGAGCCGTTTGCGATTTCTATTCTTACCGATTTGCTAAGCGACAAGCCAATCCTGGAGCAAATCAAAGCAGATCGTGAACGTTATCGAAATATGAAAATCAAAGACGATGACGATGATGAATTTCGTACAGTGTTTATGGGGCTGAGCATCGCGCCGGACAATCGCACGCTCTACGCTTCGGGCGGCAATCAGGGGGCTGTTTTTGTGTTTGATTTGCTCGAAAAAAAGCGCCTCGCCACGATCAAGCTCAACGATGAAAAATTTCAAAACAGCTTCCTCGGCGAATTGAAATTGACGCGTGATGGCAAATTTTTATTTGTACTCGATCAGGCGAATTATCGAGTGGCTGTGATTGATACGGCAACCCAAAAAGTTCTGAACAGTTTGCCAACCGGTCGCGCACCATTTTCGCTGGCACTTACTCCTGATGAAAAGAAATTGTTTGTGACTAATGCTGGGGTTTATAAATATTCCGTCGTTGACGGCTACGATAAAAATAATCCCAAAGACACGGGGCTTTCATTCCCACCGTTCGCTGAAAATTCTGCCGAATCCAGGAACGGAATCACTGTTGAAGGCAAGCAGGTTCTTGGTCTCGGCGATCCAAATGATGAAGCCGCAGCTTCGGTTTGGAGTTATGAAATTCAGTCAGGCGGCGTATTGAAATTGTTGACAAAAACTAGGACCGGACGCTTGATTGGCGAAACTGCGAACGGCTTAAAAGTTATTGGCAGCAGCAGCCCCAGCGGAGTCGTCGCCGGATCAAAACGCCTCTTCGTCAGCAACGCCAACAATGACAGCGTGACCGTAGTTGATACTGCCAACGGTAAAGTTTCCGCGACGATTAATCTGAACATTTTTACCGAACACATCACACGTTGGCGCAAGCAGGGAATTGCAATTTCAACCGAACAGGAAATCACGCTGAACAGATTGCGGGGACAAATCCCGTTTGGGATGACGCTCAGCAAAGACGAAAAGCGGCTCTATGTTGCCGAGGCTGGAATCAATGCAGTAGCCGTGATTGAGACTGAAAAATTAAAGGTTCTCGGTCATCTTCCGACGGCGTGGTTTCCCTCCGAACTTGCCATCAGCAATGACGGCAAAACCTTATTCGTCGCCAATGCGAAAGGGTTTGGCTCCGGCCCGAATGGTGGCGCCAATTTTAAGCGCGGCCCCGAAGGCTCAGCCGTAGCCGCGTTACAAAAGGGCGTCGTCTCAGTCGTCAAAATTCCAACCGACAAAGAATTAATTTTGGACACCGCTCAAGTTATTAAAAATAACGGCTTCGATTTGCCGACGACGGAGCCTGCAAAAAGCGTTGTGCCGAGCGAATATGGCAAGCCCAGCGAGCAAATTAAATACGTCGTTTTTATCACGAAAGAAAATCGCACCTACGATCAGGTCTTTGGCGACATCGCACAGGATTCGACGGGGCGTAAATTGAGCGCCGATCCAATGCTGACGACACTCGGTGAAAAATCGAATGTCTTTGACAAGGCTAATAAAATTGCCCTGCGTGATGTGAACGTTTCACCCAATCATCATGCGCTGGCGCGGCAATTTGCTTTCTCAGATAATTACTACCTGGACGCTGATGTTTCCGCTGATGGTCATCGCTGGCTGGTTGGTGTTTACCCTAACGCGTGGGTTGAAACGAGTATGGCGGCGAGCTATGGCGGTCATCGTGATTTTCGCCTGACTCCGAGTGCGCCGGGACGATTGACGTATGCCGGTTCCGCCGCTGCGCTCGCCCCCGAAGATTATCTGGAAGCAGGTTCGATGTGGGAACATCTGTTTCGTTCCAATATTAAATTCCGCAATTATGGCGAAGGCTATGAGCTTGGCGGCATCGAAGAAGAAAAAGATTACGAACCAACCGGAGCGCGTTTGCCTGTGAACTTCCCGATGCCGCAGCCCTTATTCGACAATACTGCGCGCGATTTTCCGACGTTCAATATGAATGTTTCGGACACGTTTCGCTGGCAGCAATTCGAGAAAGATTTCAAGGCGAAATACTTGGAAGGTAAAGAGCCACTGCCGAATTTTATCAACATATATTTGCCGAATGATCACATGGCGAGCGAGCGCCCCGAAGACGGTTATCCCTATCGTTCCGGCTTTGTCGCTGACAACGATCTGGCGCTCGGCCGCATTATCGAAATGCTTTCGCATACGCCGTACTGGAAAAATATGGCGATCATCATTACCGAAGACGACGCGCAGGGCGGACTGGACAGTATTGATGCACATCGCAGTTTGTTGATGATGATTAGCCCCTACGCCAAACGTGGATACGCAACGCGGGCGCATACCAGCATTGCCAGTATTTTCAAAACAATTAATTTGTTGTTAGGAATACCGCCGCTTAATCAATATGATTTTGGAGCCACTGATTTGCGCGAAGCATTCACCGACAAGCCTGATTTTACTGCGTATAACTGCCTGCCGATTGATACACGAATTTTTGATGAGAAGAAATCTCTCCGGGCAAAATCGGCAAGTAACAAAACTCGGTTGGATGATCCCGATGATTTTCTGGATGAGCATCGGCGCATGGCGGAGCAGTACGGCGAGCGGTAGCGAACTGGTACTACGTCGCCACCCTTTCAAGTATATCTATGAGTGAACAAAACAAAAATATCCTTGCCTTCATGGCGCATCCTGATGATGCGGAGTTTTTGTGCGCGGGGACGCTGGCACGCCTGAAAAATCAGGATTATCAAATTCATCTCGCGACGATGACCGCAGGCGATGGCGGCAGCGCGGAGTTGCCGAACGAAGAAATTGCGCGAATCCGTTACAATGAAGCGGAACAGGCGGCGGCGATTCTGGAAGCGAGCTATCAATGCGCCTGGCAAAAAGATTTCTTTGTCACGTTCGGACAATCAACGATTCAGACGGCGCTTGAAATTATTCGTCGGGTCAATCCAATTTTAGTTATCACGCATTCGCCACAGGATTATATGACCGATCACGAACAGACTGCGCTGATCGTTCGTGCGGCGTGTTTCGCGGCTTCTGCGCCGAATGCGAAAACGCGGGCTGATGATCCTGCGCCTCCACTCGCCGCAATTCCACATCTGTATTACACCGATGCTATCGAAGGCAAAGACATTTTTGGCGTCCCGATCAAACCAAATTTTTATCTGGATATTTCTGCGGTGATCGAAACGAAAGCCAGGATGTTGGCCTGTCACGTCAGTCAGCGCGACTGGTTATTGCAACAACACGGAATGGATCATTACCTGGAATCCATGCATCAATGGTCAGCACATTGCGGGGCAGAAATCGGCGTGAGTTTTGCGGAAGGATTTCGCCAGCATTTAGGGCATGCGTATCCGCAAACGAATTTGTTGGAAGAAATATTTGGACAGGATTGACAAGAATTACAGGATAATAAAACATCGGCAAACGAGCCGTCTGCCGTACCTCAAAATTTATGAAAAACATCGTCGTCACCGGAGTCTCAACAGGCATTGGCTACGCCATTGCCAAAACACTTACCGCTAATGGTTTTCACGTTTTCGGCAGCGTTCGCAAAGCTGGAGATGGCGAGCGTCTGGCGTCAGAATTTGGCGCAGAATTCACGCCACTAGACTTTGACGTGACGGATGAAAAAGCGGTTCACGACGCAGCAAATTTTGTCCGCGAAAAATTGAATGGACAAACGCTTGATGGGCTTGTGAACAATGCAGGCATCGCGCTGCCCGGCCCGCTGATTCATCAGTCCATTCAGGATTTTCGGCAGCAATTGGAAGTAAATGTGACGGGACAATTAATTGTGATTCAGGCGTTTACTCCGTTGCTCGGATCAGATCGCAGCTTGCAGGGGAAGCCGGGAAGAATTCTCAATATGAGTTCGGTGGGAGGGAAAAACGGCGCTCCGTTTGTGGGCGCGTATGCCGCTTCAAAACACGCACTGGAAGGACTATCAGAAAGCCTCCGCCGCGAACTGATGCTGTACGGAATTGATGTGATTATTATTGGCCCCGGCGCGATCTCGACTCCGATTTGGGACAAGGCAAATGAGATGGATATTTCTGCTTTTGAGAAAACCGATTACGGTTCCATCCTGGGGAAATTCCGCAAGTATATGACCGACTCAGGAAAGAATGGCTTGCCCGCTGAAAAATTAGGCGACCTGGTGTTGCACGTGATGACGACTGCAAAGCCAAAAGTACGTTATGCAATTGTTCCCCAGCGCCTGAAAAATTGGACGATCCCGCAATTATTGCCAAAACGCATGGTAGACAACATTATTGCAAAACGCCTGGGATTCAAATGAATATCACCGTTCGCGCCAGCCAAAAATCTGATGAACCTTTTTTGTGGGAGATGCTTTATCAGGCTTTGTACGTGCCGGAAGGCGAGCCACCATTGCCGCGTGAAATTGTGCAGCAACCGGAACTCAGCCAATATGTGCGTGCTTGGGGAAAACCGGATGATGTCGGTGTGATCGCTCTGGCGGATGAAAAACCGATTGGCGCGGTCTGGCTGCGACAAATCAAAGCCTATGGTTATGTAGACGACAAAACGCCGGAATTGAGTATTGCGGTGCTGCCTGATTATCGCGGTCAGGGGATTGGCACAAGGTTGATGCAGGAATTATTGGCGACAGTGCGTTCTCAGTATGCTGCGCTTTCGTTGAGCGTTTCGATTGATAACCCGGCGTTGCGTTTGTATCAACGACTCGGCTTTGAGATCGTCGTAATGCATGGCAATTCTGTCACGATGAAACTGACGCTTCATTGAACCCAATGTGCGGCTGGCCAAAAATAATACGACATAGACAGGATTGACAAGATGGGCAGGATTGGTGAGAACACTTTATTCCCCTGTTTTATTTTCCCTACCTGCTGATGGAAGTGCCATAAATTTCTGCTTCAATCCACGCCACTTCGCGTCCCATCTCACCAGTAACTTTTGGTTCACGATCATCAAGCACCGCGAGCGTAAAATCCGCAATCGAAGGCAGTTGAATATTTTCGTGCGGCGGGTGAAATTCGATGCGTTCACCCTGGGCAGATTTGATGGTCAGGTCGCCACGATTCAAGCCAGCCACGTGCAATGATCCCCGCGAACCAAAAATATCCAACGTGTCCTGGCTTTCAAACGCCGCGTGCGTCACGGTCAATGTCGCTCGCATTCCGGCCTCGAATTTGAAAAATGCCGCGCTCGTGTCTTCGACTTCGCGGTTATGCAACAGGTTATCAGTGAACGCCTGCACGTGGTTGATGCGCCCGAAAATATTCATTAAAACTTCGATGCGATGACAGCCAAAATCCATCATTGGCCCGCCCCCGGATTTTTCTCTGGTGAAAAACCAGTAGCGCGGATTGTCGGGCGGCATATCGTTCCACTCGAATGCATTGATCTGCGCGATGACCGTTTGCCCGATTTCACCAGCGGCGATGACCTCCTTAATTCGCGCAATGACGGGATAAAAATGACGGTAATACGCTACACCGAATTTTACTTTGTTAGCTGTACACGCCGCGATCATCTGATCACATTCCTGCACATTGAGCGCCAGCGGTTTTTCGCACAACACATGCTTGCCAGCTTCTGCCGCAGCTATTGTTTGCTCCGCATGCAAATGCACTGGCGTAGCGATGTAGACCGCATCAATTTCTGGATCAGCCAATAATTCCTGCCAGTCTTTGTACCATTTCCGCACTCCGAACTTTAGGGCGAATTCTTCGGCTAAAGCAAAGTTGGAACGAGCCACCGCGACGAAATCAACGTTTGGCAAAGCCTGTAAAGCCGGAGCGACGCGCTTTTGTGCGATGTCGCCGCAACCGATTAATCCCCAGCGAACTGTCTTCATTATTTTGTTTCCCGCCCTGAAAATATTCGACAAACTTCAGCTTGAATCCTCGGGTGGAATCAACCTTCATATCTGAAGTAAGGAATTTGAATACTATCGTAATCGCCAAAGCTTGCAAATCTAATGTCTGATTGCACTGGCAAACAGGGCACATCAAGTTCCCTGGGAGTGGCGATTGTCACCAGGGTGACAATCGCACTTTGGCTGAGAGCGCATATGCTTTAGGTTAAGCCGTAAGTCTTTGCACCGCTAATGGCAACGTTATTGACTCGGATTGCCCCGATATTTTTCCTTTTGTTGAGCGAACAGTGTTTCGATGTCTTCAGCACTAATGGCTGCACTTCCTTTGGCATCGAAGGCAGTAGCGATTCTGACAAAATTTTTCTGGAGAAAATTTGCTGCCTGCAAGAGCTGCTCTAATTCAACCACACTGGCCGGATCGCTGGCTGCACGAATTGCAATTTGCCCTTGTAAGAACGTGCTGGTGTGCAGCAATTCTTCGCGGTTGATTAACTCGTCGTCTACCCATTTGGTTTTGTCGGCTCCGCCCAATGCCGGGAACATTGAAAACGGAAAACCAGTGGCTGTATGTACGAAAACAAACAGCTTGTCATAAGTTACCTGATTGCCCGGAGTGTTTAGGCCTGAGTTCGCAAAAGTAGTGTGAACAAAGAGCAATGCACAAAGGGCAAGCACTAACCTTAGAGCAATATCAAACGGCTGATTGAGGCGAAAATTATTCATAACTGTTGCTCGCTATAGTAAGACGCTCCTCGCTAAATCAAATGATGTGAGCCAAAGTTGATCCGTCGCCCGACTGACCCGCGACACCACCGAACGACGGGAGTATGCGGACAGTCGGGTTGGAAGATGAGTCAAACCTGAGTTGTTTTTTCGCTCAGGTGGTTGAAGTATCCCGCGTGTTCTTTTGCACGGCAATGACCGCAAACAAGCGCAAGACAAACGACCGGGCAAACCATCTCTTCATTTACTTGTGAATGACGATGCTGCCGCCGCCCAGCACGGTGTTCGGCGTCCCCGCATCGCTCGTGTCCCCGCTCACCTGGTTGTCGTAGACAATCTTATCCTCATTGTTCTTGTCCCAAATCTTGATGCGGAATTTGTCCACGCCGCCACCGCCACTAATCTGGCCATCAATCGCCGTCAGCAGAAACCCGTAATTGCCGCTGCCATTGACTGTCCCGACGCCTTTGTATTGCGCGCGCGCTCCGGCCACCACCAGCCAATCGTAGGTTTCGCTGTGAAAGTTTAGCTTTGCGGTCTGGAATTGAAACTCGGTATTCCCAGTTGGTACCTTTGCCCCCTTCAGATACTTGGAGACGAACCCGAAGGTGGCCTTTCCAACCAAGGTCTCGTTTGCCTTGTAGGCTCCTGGTGGTGAGAAAATCCAACCGCCCCCGGTCACAAAGCCAGCCGACGGATCGTAGACCACGATATCGCGGCTGACCTGCGCCGTAAGGCCAGCTTGATCGGTGATTTTCAAGCTAATCGTGTAAACACCAGCAGCAGCGAAGGCGTGGGAGCCTGTTGCCGTACCCGCACTACTGGTTTCTGCCACTAAGCCTGACTGAGTAGGACTGCCATCTCCCCACGTCCAAATCGCTGTATGTGTATCCGCCGTGTCTGCGTCGGTGAATTTGGCGCTGACCGCGACGGCAGAGCCAACGGCGACGGGGTCATTCGCCGAAATCGCGCCCAGCACCGGCGCTTTCGAACTCCCCCCTAACAGCACCAGGCCAGCGCTGGAGTCAGCAACGATCAAGCCGCTGCCTGATACAGCACTTGCGTAGTACAAAACCAAGCCGGCGGGTGCAGTGGGGATGCGCGCATTTAGATCAACCCTCCCGCCCGCCTGCGTCCACGAGAACGCATGATACCCGCTGTCTCCGGCAAGGAAGGAATAGCCAACCACTTGGCCGGAAGCATTCACGGCAGTCGGATAGGAATAGCTGCCGCCGAGCGTACCCAGATCAACCATCCCACCCGCCTGCGTCCACGAGAAGGCATGGTCCCCGCTGTCTCCGGCGGTGGAGGCAAAGCCAACTACCTGGCCGGAAGCATTCACCGCAATCGGATAGGAATAGCTGCCGCTGAGCGTACCCAGGTCCCGCAAGAGAGCGCCATCGTAGAAGAATGCATGGTACGCGGTGTCTCCCGCGGTGTAGGAATAGCCCGCCGTTTGGTTGAGGGCATTGAAAGGAGGGTTGACGGTAATAGCGCTATACGACCCACCCAGACTAAGGTTGGTAACCGTGTAATTCTGTGCCGTCGCGAGGACTGTACCCAGGGCGCAGACGAACAGCAGGACAAGTGACTGACGCAGCCCGTGATAGACGTGTTTTGTTTGCATTGACATAGTTTGAACGACCTTTCTTGGATTTATCTCAAATGGTTTGAAGTGGTCTAATTTGTTTAAGTTCCCGTTGGTTTTTCGCTCAGCGGCTTGAGGTATCGCGCGTGTTTTTCTGCACGGCGATGGCTGCAAACAAGCTCAAGACAAACGACATGGCAAAGAAGCCTTTTTCGCTCAGCGTGATCGTCGCGTTGACTAATCCCACTGTTAACAGCAGGAGTGTCAGCAGCGTTGAGAACCAGCACAGCCCGTAATAAATCGGTGTGACAGGAATCCGTTCGGCTTTATCGCGCACGCTTTTTTGTACCGAGACGGCGGCAAACAAGCCATACATCAGGACTGTAAAATAGTAGCCCTTTTCATTCAGTTGCATAGAAGCATTCCAGAGGCCGATTAAGTAAGCTCCCATGCCAACCACGAGGGCGACCCAGGCGGCCCCAAGAAAAGCGGCGGATGGTTTATGTGCTTCGGTGTTTAAGTAGTAGCTATCCTGGGTGGATGGTTTTTGTGTTTCGGTGTTCATTGTTTAATTCTCCTTTAGTTTGATCGAACGATGACAGTCTAATGGTTTAGTAATAGGGAAGGTTTGCTGCTTACGACACTTTTGTAAGTGTCACAGGATCAGGCTGTTTTTAGTGGCCTTACTTATGTTTTCCGCTTACCAGTTTTCGATTGCGTGCAGGGCATCTATTCTCAGCTACGCGAATAGAATCAATGACTGGCTCAAGCGTACTGCCATACACGCAATCGAAAACAACAGTGCCAATTAATCCTGGCACAATTTCATGGTGAATAAACACTGTGACTGGAAATGATGACAAACATCAAAGCAGATCGCATTGAATGTTAGTCGGTATTTCCCTCCAAGTGCGCCGCGCGTGTGTAGTACTAACTCCCTTGATACACAGCTTGGGTGATTGCTGTCTATGCACGGCCCGATGTCGCCAAAACAAATTGGGCCAGAAGGGATAACCTGTACTGATGGTGTCCCGTCCGGCAAGTTGGCAACTGGTTTTCCAGCTAGATCAGTTACCTGAATCTGACCAATAGTAAGATTGGTGAATGTGACATTGGAGTAGCAGTTACATACGGTAACGCATAACACTTCTACATCGTCCGTCTCTAAGCAATCGCAAGGACTATCCCCCCACTTGACCGAGATGCACGGGTGAATATCTGGTAATTCGACTGCGACGCAATCGCAGTGACAGTCGCAGCCAGTTTCGTCTGGCGTAACCGCTACAGCATTCTGAGCAAGGAACCCAAGCGCGCCGGGGTGAGACATAACGTGGACGATTATTTCGTTCTCACAGCGCTGCCAGCAATTGTCCAGCTTGATTTGTACTGCATTACCCATCTGATAACCTGGGGCTTCATACACATCTTGCCCTAGATTAGGGAATTGAGGCAGGATGCCTGAACCGTTGGGTTTTGTACTTTGCGGACAACCGTTGACATAAATTTCCCAAACTCTATTATCCGCATAAAAATCCATGGTTAGAGCAAATGTGGCTGGATCAACGGACGAGCTCAAATTAAATCTGTAGCGAAAGTAGGCATCTACATCCTTCTGACCCTGAAGGCTATCCTTAAAAAAGGAAATCCAGTTTGCGTTGCCGAAGGGGCTTGTTACCCAGGCGGGGTTATGAAATACGAAGGCTGGCATCCAGGAATTGGGGCCAGAAGAAGGAACGCTGCCTGGGCCACTCGGGGCACCTAGCCCAGCCTCCCAATGCGAGT
>JAYSTY010000509.1:0-4974 GCA_043719385.1 Blastocatellia bacterium
AGCTGCGTATCGCGCCTACGGACTGACTTCGTTGCCAAGTCTGGTTGTGCTTGATTCAACCGGCAAAGTGGAGTTGAAGCACGAAGGTTTTGACCCCGACCAGGCTGATCCGTTTGGCGATGTCGGACAAGCCATCAGTAAATTGACGAAGTAAAAAGCAACTTTAAGAATTACTAAAAGCGCCGGAAAAATAAACCTTTCCTGCGCTTTTTCTTTTTTGCCGCAACTTCATTATTTGCCTTTTGCACTTTGATTTGCTTTGCTATGAGAATGATTAATCCAGAAATTGTTCAGCGTCTTGCAGCAATCGTCGGAGCAGAATTCGTCTCTGTCGCTGATGATGTCATCACCGAAAATTCGCAGGACGCATTACATCAGGTCTTTCCCGCCGATGTCGTAGTTTTTCCGCGCACCACCGAGGAAATCGCGGCGATTATGAAGCTGGCAAATGAACATAAAACCTATGTCACAGCACGCGGCGGCGGCGTAGGCTATGTCGGCAGCGCGGTTCCTGTGCGTGGTGGCATTGTGCTGGCGACCAGGCGCATGAATCAAATTCTGGAAATCAGGAAAGATGATTTGCTGGCAGTGGTCGAACCCGGCGTGACCAATCACGAATTGCAACAGGCGGTTGAGGCGCAGGGCTTGTTTTATCCGCCTGATCCTTCCAGTTGGAAAGAATCATTCATCGGCGGCAACATCGCGCTCAATGCCGGCGGGCCGCGGTGCGTGAAATACGGCAACACCAAACAATTTGTGCTGGGGCTGGATTTCGTAACTCCGACGGGCTCAATTATCAAAGCTGGCGGACGCACTCCGAAAAATGCGACAGGCTTTCAACTGGCAAGTTTGATGGTCGGCAGCGAAGGAATGCTGGGCATCATCACGCGCTGCATTTTGCGGCTGGTTCCTTTACCTGAAGCGCGCAAAACAGCAATGGCGATTTTTGCGACAGCGCAGGATGCGTGTAATTGCGTGGCTGGATTTACCGAATCAGGAGTTTTGCCTGTCGCGCTGGAGTTGCTGGATCGCACTTCGATCAATGCAATTGAGGATTACGAACCATCCGGCATGCCGCGTCATGCCGGAGCGTTGCTTATCATCGAGGTTGACGGACTCAAAGAAACTGTCGTGCGTGAGGCCGAAATTATGCGCGAGCTTTGCCACAAGCATCACGCGCTGCAATACAACGAAGCGGCAAACGACGCCGAGGCCGACAAAATCTGGGAAGTGCGTCGCAAAATGTCGCCCGCCGTCAAGCAGACCGGCGTGATAAAAATTAATCACGACGTAGTGATTCCGCGTTCGCGCATCCCGGAAATGCTGACTTTTCTTGAAGCTTTGAGTGAGCGTTGCGGCTTTAAGATTCCAACGTTTGGACACGCCGGTGATGGCAATTTGCACACGAATGTGATGCTCAAAGAAGACACGGAAGAAACTCGTTTACGCGGAGTTGCCGTAGCGCGGGAAATTTTTATCAAGGTAGTTGAGTTAGGTGGAACTCTTTCGGGTGAGCACGGCGTGGGTTATGCCAAGGCGTCGTATTTGGATCTGGCCATCACCCAGCCAACGATTGATTTGATGAGAACAATCAAGCAGGCGCTTGATCCAAATGGCATCCTCAACCCCGGCAAAGTTTTCGATTCATCAATCCCGGCGCACGAAGTAAAATTTCAATCAAGCGGGAATCCCTGCTGTTAATTCTGTTCGGAGAAAATATACGAATCCTACATTGAAATCGGCACCGGCATAAAGCACAGCAGAAAAACGACCAGCCCAATCAACGCGATAATTTTCCGTGCGAGGTCAAGCGGTTCCTCTTCGTCAGAAACAGGTGGGTGTCCGGCACGAACCATAATTGTCAGGATGATAATGTAAACGACCCAGCCCATCCAACCATTGTAAAAATACGAAGCGATTGCCAGAGCGATCACGCTGACATAAATCACACGCGCAATTAACCAGTGTAATCTTCTGCCGAAAACCGCATACACCACGTGACCGCCATCCAATTGTCCGACGGGCAATAAATTCAAGCTCGTGATTAAACATCCAAACCAGGCAGCAAACCAGATTGGATTCGTCAGGATGTCGTGTGGCAGGCCAAGTAATTTGGCGAGGGCCAGGAATAAAGGCGGATCATGAAATATGGGGGATTCTCCGGTGGCGGGAAACGTGCCCGCAGCTTGCGCAAAATAAAGTCCGATGAGCGCCGCCGGAATGACAAAGACAAATCCGGCCAGCGGCCCCGCGATGCCAATATCAAACAAAGCCTTTTTGGACGGAATCCGTTCTTTGATTTTGATGACTGCGCCAAAGGTTCCAATAGGCAAAGGTGAAGGAATAAAATACGGCAGCGTTGCTCGCACTCCGTAATAACGACAGGCGAAATAATGGCCTAATTCGTGCGCTCCCAAAATCATCAACACCGTGAACGAAAACAACATCCCGGAAAACAATCCACCTAACAGCAAAGCTCCATAAAAAGTTGTCGTCACCGCTGTGATGCCTAGCAACAATAAATGAAACAGCGCTTTCCCAACCGTGATTTCGCTTTGCGGCTCTTCGTAAAGTTGTGCCGGGGGAATGGCAAAATATTCGGTTGGACGTTCGATGTCGTTAGGTGGCACAGGAAATAAATAAGGTTGGTTCATAATGGAAGAATGAATGCGGGTGGCTGAATGATGAATTACTCACCACTCACTATTTCTTAAATAAATTATCGAAAGCTTTTTTTACATCGTTCGGGTCAGAACCGGAGCGGCTGCTTTTAGCGACGAGCGGGACGCGTTTGCTGGGCTGAAAATATTCACAGAAATTAGCGCGGCTCTTATCGGCGACATAATCGGACTGCGTTTCAGTGCATTGCTTGCTGACGCCTGGGTCAAAGAAGCGACAATTTTTGCAACAGTGCAGGTCCGCGTTGCAATGCGGGCATTCATCTTTGCGCCCAACCTTGCCAAGCAAATTGATTTCACGACTACAACTATGACAAACCATACGAAAAAGATAGCAAAGCCCGCGCCTTTCAGCAATAATCCCTGCACCGATTCAACACGATGATTCAGATTACCGATAACAAAATTGCGGCTCAGGCCAAATACGAAATTGAGCAGGCCCTGCTTAACGCTCACGCCTGGCAATTTTGGGAAGGCGAAAAATTGCTTGCTTCGCTTACCCGCGAGGGCCGCGAATTCAGCGTCGAATGGGGCAAGTTAATTTTCGCATGGTGGGATAATGCGCAATCACAAAGCTGGCGTGTGACGGCTTACGAAATTGACGAAGCCGAAATCCGCCTCCAGGCCACACGCGGAATGGGGCGCGAAATCGTCAATTTTACGTTGCGTGATCCGGCCCGCTGGCAAGCCGACAAAACGCAGGATTTATCGGCTATTGAGCGACGCGCAAAATTCAGTGAATTGTTGACGGAAATTATTTGTTCGCATTTTGCTGAAGTCCGCGTGCAACGAGTGAGCGTCCGCAGCAAAAATTCAACCGCCAGCCCTGGTCAGTATGTGCGCCTGTGGTTGAAGCTGAAAAAAGAAAATGTGCTGGTAATTGGTATTAACGAAAGTGAAACACAAGCGGATTTTGATGGCATCATTGCCGCTGGGCTGGCGTGGGTTTCAGAATTTAAGCAACCAGCAACCAGGCTCTGGCTCTGCGTTCCAAAAGATCGTAATCAAACAATTCTTGAACGGCTGACCCTGCTCGACACCACTCAGCACAACTTTAAAATCGAATGCTTTGAAATCAACGAAAACGACCGCGCAATAATTTCGCTGCGACCATTTTCGCAGGCTGAATTATTAAGCCTGCATCCACGCGGACTGATCTGGCCTGAACAAAAAACCAGACTGCACAGCATCTGGCGTGAGCGAATCCTGAGCCTCGCGCCGGAATTGATCGAAGTGCGCGAAGACGTTAAGCAAAGTTTTGAAAGCTTCTCCATTCACGGGCTGGAATTCGCGCGCACTTATGACGCAGAACGCGAGCGCGTTAAATTTGGCGTGGCGAGTTATACCGACGAAATCGCTGAAAAATTTTATCGGGCCAACGAAACCGGAAGAAAAATTGTAAGTGAAAGAAATTTTGCTGAACTGGAAAAATTAACGCGAGAGATCATTGCGCATCGGCGCGCTGACACGCCTGATTTGCGCCATCCGTTTTATCGCCTGCGCACTGAAAGCTGGCTGGAATCATTGTTGCGCCGCGATATTCGTGCGCTTGACGCGACACTTGATCCGCGCTTTGTATATTCGCAAATTCCGGCGTGGCTGGGTGACGAACGCTCAGTGCTTGATTTGCTGACGATCAATCACGAAGGGCGTTTAGTCGTCATCGAAATCAAAGCTGCCGAGGATGCACAGCTTCCGTTGCAGGGTTTGAATTATTGGTTGCGAGTCGAGCAGGCGCGCATTCGTGGAGAATTTGCCCGCCGTGGATTATTTGCCGGAATCGCACTCGCCAACCAAGCACCATTATTGTATTTAGTCGCGCCACGACTACGTTTTCATCGCAGCTTTAACCTGCTGGCAAATTGTCTGTCGCCTGAAGTTGAAGCTTATCAAATTGGACTGAATTCAAATTGGCGAGCAGGTGTGAAAGTAAATTCAAAAGAGCAGTTAGGAATTGCCCTTGCACCAAATAAATAATTTACCAGTCAGTTGGTTGAGCAAGCGAAGAAACAACCGCATCATGCCTGTTACTCTGTAAGATGGAAAGAACTTAAAATTCGCCCATGAATGTCCGTTTGTTACGATTGTACCCTCTTCTCACTATCTTTTCTCCCAAAGGGGTATGTAATGTGCACCAAAATGCAGGAGATAGACCTTTCGCCCATCTTCCCGCCCGATCTGACCAATCAGGCCTACCTCTCCTCCATACCCTAGTGCAAGAACCGTGACATGCAAGCCGAGTCTCTGAGCCAGCGGGTTTGCCTGTGTCAGACTGATATGAGGTGATTGCTCCTGG
>JAYSTY010000510.1:0-11864 GCA_043719385.1 Blastocatellia bacterium
TGTCCGAAGGCGAAGGGCCGCAATGGAAAGTCCTGCGTGCGTCGCGCTGGGCTTCATCGGCTAATCATTTGTATGGCCGCAACGTGACTTCTTCGGAAACCTGGACGTGGTTGCATTCGCCATCATTCAGAGCGACGCCGCTGGATATGAAGGCCGAAGCCGATTTACATTTTTTGCAGGGCATCAATCAATTGATCGGACACGGCTGGCCTTATACAGCAGAAGGCGTCGAGTATCCCGGCTGGCGTTTTTACGCGTCGGCGGTTTTCAATGACAAAAACCCCTGGTGGATTGTGATGCCCGATATAACGCGATATTTGCAACGAATGAGCTGGTTATTGCGTCAGGGACAACCTGCCAATGACATCGCGTTTTACCTGCCCAACAATGACGCGTGGGCCGGTTTCACCAATGGCAAAGTGCATTACATGATCGAAGCGTTGAAAGACCGCATTGGCGATGATGTGATCGCTCGAACCCTGGAGGCGGGTTACAATTTTGATTTTTTTGATGATGAGGTGCTGGGCAAAATCGGGCAGGTTGAAAAAGGCGCGTTGACGCTTGGAGCCAATAAATACAAAGCTGTTGTGCTGCCCAACGTCGAACGCATCCCGCTGGCGACGCTGAAGAAATTGGACGAATTTGCGCGGCAGGGAGGCATCGTGATTGCCACGCGCAGGCTGCCATCAGTCGCGCCGGGCTACAAGGCAACCAACGCCGAGCAAAACGAAATCAGTGCCCTTTCGCAACGATTATTTGGCGGCTCCAATGTGACTGCACAATTCGTGAAAAATGAAACGGCTGAGCTTGGCGGCAAATTAAATTCACTGCTTAAACCGGATGTTGCGCTGGTTCCTGCTGTTCCTGAAATCGGCTTTATTCATCGTCGAACTGAAAATGCTGAGATATATTTTCTGGCGAACTCATCCAACGTGCGTCACACCGTGAACGCCACTTTTCGCGCACAAGTCACACAAGCTGAGTTGTGGAATCCCTTTGATGGCAGCGTTGCGCCCATTGCGATGCAGGGTAATACTGACGGCACAGTCACGGTTCCGCTGGAGTTTGAGCCGTATGGTTCGCGGGTCATTATTCTCACCAATCGCGTCCTCGCAAAAGTTCCTGTCAGACAATCATCCGCGCCTCCGACTGCACTTGATTTAAGCAGCGGCTGGGCTGTCTCGTTTGGCGAAAATACTGCACCAGTATTGATGAATGATAAATTGCGTTCGTGGACAGAAGATGAAACTACGCGCTATTTTTCAGGTGTGGCGACTTATCAAAAAGTGGTGACGGTGACTGACGAAATGCTCGAAGACGGCCTGGAGCTGTGCCTGGATTTTGGGGAAGGCCAAGCCATTCCGTCGCTGGATTTGAAAGCTGGCATGCAGGCCTGGCTTGACGCTCCGATCCGTGACGCAGCGGTGATTTACATCAACGACAAACGCGCTGGTTCAGTTTGGTGTCCGCCTTATTCGTTGAATGTCACAGGCTTGCTGCAACGAGGTGAGAACCGAATTCGCATTATGGTAGCGAATACCGCGATTAATTTTATGGCCGGGCGCAAACTGCCTGATTACAAATTACTCAATTTGCGTTATGGCGTGCGCTTTGAAAATCAGGATATGGATAAAGTGCAACCGCAACCGTCTGGCATTTTGAGCAACATTCACCTGGTTGTCCGATAGTTTATTAAAATTAACAAAACCGGGAATTTATTTTCAATTGACGCTTTATGTTTTTCGGGCTAAGTTAGCAAGCGATAAGTTTTCCTCACATTCGGCATACATCTTCCTGGAAGCTTATCCCCTGTTTCCGCCTAAATGCGGGAAACCTCACTGGAATTCTCATTAACCTTTCACTGCGAATAGTTAATCAAAGCCTTTTCATCAGGCAGTATTTTTCTCTTCCCAACCAAAGGATTACTCCAAAACTTACTACCAAACAGAGGACAGTTTTATGAAAACCTCACATAGACTTACACAATTATTTTTCGCTCTTATCGTTCTGCTCGGAACTATAGTTTCCGCCTCTGCCCAGGCAGGCTTTCCCGCTCCTGCCTTCAGTGATCAACAGGCCGGATATATGCTGGTTTATCCGTATTACACTTCAAATACTGCCAGCGCCGGACAGGATACTTTCATCACGATTTCCAACGTCAGTGCCACGAATACCGTGGGCGTTCATCTTTATTTTATGGATGGGCAAAGCTGCGCTGAATCAGACATGATTATCTGCCTCAGTCCAAACGCCTCGGAATCTTTCAAGGCCTCAGATATTGATCCAGACAATACCGGCTATATTATTGGCTATGCCATTCAACCCACTGGAGCTTCTGCCGGATGCCCCGACATCGCGGCCAATTCATTGATTGGCAATGCTTTTGTCAATATTCCAACCAGCAATATTCAGGGTGCGTATGGTGCAGAGGCCATTAATTCAAACGCTCGTGGGACTTTTGCTTCAAGTTGTACGCTGGCTCCTGATGGCGCATCGGCAACCCTAACATTCCCTGCTCCCAACAGTTTTGCCGTAGAAATTCAAAGCCCCCTGGACATTCCCAATCAAAAGATTGTTTTAGCAGGATTGAGCGGTGATATGAATACCACCTTAACAGGCGCTGGTCAGGTTGGGGCCGGTCAGGTTATCAATGGATATGAAACGCCTGCGGTCAGTTTCAGCCGCTGGATTCCTGATGGTTGTCAGACTTCGGCCACGCTGACATCAAACTCTCCACGTGTCCCGTCGGGGATTAACAGCATTATTCCTTCAGGACAAGTTGGCACGATCAGGTTCAGAGTCACTGCCGCCGTTGGATTATTGATGGTTCCTCGTAATGCCAAAGGACGCTCAGGTATTCGCAGCCTGCATAAGGTTGGCGTCACTGCCAGCACTCTCATCGTCCCGGTTTTTATGCCTGGCTGTTAACAGTACCCGGAGCCGGAGCGACAGGGTTGATGTAAGATACAGTACCCGGTTAAAGAAAAGGCCTGAACAGCAAAATGTTCAGGCCTTTTCCGTTGCCTCTTGACGCCCTGGCTAAAATCGCAGTAGAGTCCGCTCTCCCCAAAGTATTTATCCCCCAATCTCAGACCCCGTTACGATTCACGTGTTATTTACATTCAGTCAATTGGAGGCACCACAATGAGAAACTGTTCATTTCACTCGTACCATTGCATTCTTCCGCCGGATATTTTGCGGAATGTCGCCAAAAATGGAACCGACGCCCAACGCGAATGGGCGTACAAAACAATGGAGGAAACCGCCCAAATGCGCGGACAACGAACTGCCATCGGAGCCATGCGCTCGGCGGCGGTTGGCGTTTCTCCCGGAGTCAAACGTCGTACAGTTTATGATGCGGGCAATAAAACTACTTTGCCCGGTAAACTTGTCCGCAGCGAAACCGATCCGAAAAGCAAAGACGTTGCCGTCAACGAAGCTTTTGATGGATCGGGCAAAACGTATGATTTTTACTCCAAAGTTTTTGCCCGGAACTCAATTGATGATCGCGGGATGCGCCTAGACTCAACAGTGCATTACGACGCCAAATACAACAACGCTTTTTGGAACGGTCAGCAAATGGTGTATGGCGATGGCGATGGACAAATATTTGAGCGCTTCACCGTTTCACTTGATGTCATCGGACACGAACTCACGCACGGCGTGACCCAGTTTGAAGCAGGCCTGATTTATAAAAATCAATCCGGCGCACTGAACGAAAGCATGTCGGATGTGTTTGGCTCCCTGGTCAAGCAATATGCCAAAAAGCAAACCGCCGCCAAAGCCGACTGGTTAATTGGCGCCGGCCTGTTTACGAAAAAAGTTAATGGTGTGGCGCTGCGTTCGATGAAAGACCCTGGTACGGCTTACAATGATCCGCTGATTGGCAAAGACCCGCAGCCGGCGCACATGAAAAATTTCGTCAGCACCAGCCGTGATAATGGCGGCGTGCACATTAATTCCGGCATTACGAACAAAGCGTTTTATGAAACGGCAATTCGGATTGGTGGCAATGCGTGGGAAAAAGCTGGCAAAATCTGGTACATCACCCTGCGAGATCGGTTGCGCCCTAACTCACAATTTCAGGATTGTGCGAACCTGACTTTTGCTGTCGCGGGAGAGCTTTTCGGAGTTGGCAAAGCCGAACAAAAAGCCGTGCAGGATGCATGGGATGTAGTCGGAATCAAAGCTAAGTAGCTGTCAGGTACAGTACCACGAGCCGTAGCGAGCCGGGTTCAGGCTTCGGGTACTGTACCGGAAATATTTATGAAAGTTAGTTACGAACGTTCCGGCGGCTTCGCAGGCATCACCATCACCGCAGAAGTTGATTCTTCAACCCTGACTCCTAAACAGGCCGACGAACTAAAAGAGCTGGTCGAGAAGGCTTTTCCTCCCGACCAGCTCAAAAATAAAAAGGCGACGATGCCTGATCAATTTAATTATGAATTCACTGTCACAGACGCGGGTAAAACCCGTATCTGGCAGGTCAACGATGAATCAATCACTGACGAAATCCGCGCCTTAGGAAAATGGTTAATAGCAACCGTGCAAAAGCAAGATCGTTAAGCTCATCCACTGCCTATTTCTTCTTACTCAGGCTATTATAAATAACCTGAATCCAGGTCTCTGTCTTAACAAATCCCGTCCCTAAATCTTTATATTTTTCCGGCATCCCCTGCGCTTTAATTTGCTCCATGTTTTTCCCCGCTGCCATTTGCTTACGCACAATGTCCGCCGTGTCCGCAATCATTTTCTGATAGCCCTTTACATCTTCCAGCGTTGAGACCGGGCCGTGACCGGGAATAACTTTGACATCAGCCGGCAGGCGTTTGATAGCTTCGCCGAGCGCCGAGATCAAACCATCAACATCGCCACCGCCGCCTAAATCCACAAACGGAAATCTGCCTGGCGAAAATGTATCACCAAAGTGTGCGACATTGGATTTGGTAAAGTAGATAATGCTGTCGTTGTCCGTGTGGCCATTGCTGTAATACATCGCCTGAATTTCTTCACCGTTGAAATGAATGGAAATAGACTTGTCATACGTCACCACGGGCTGGGCTTCTTTCGGTTTGTTTTCCATCCGCTTACGAACATTGGTATGCGCTACGATGAGCGTGTCTTTGCCAAAAATTTCATTGCTTCCGGTGTGATCACCGTGATGATGCGTGTTGAGCAGGAATTTCAACTGACCAGGATTGATGGCCTTGACCGCCGCCTTGATTTTATCGGCGAGCGGAGCAAATTGATCGTCAATAATCAATGTGCCGTCAGGGCCAGCCGAAACGCCGATGTTGCCGCCAGAGCCTTCAAGCATATAAACATTGCCCGCGACTTTTTGGGTTTTGATTTCGACTTTGGACAAATCCTGTTGCGCCGCCGGAGCAAATTTCGCGCCGACCAGAATTAGCAATACGACACAACCAAAAATTAAACGATACATGGGGACTCCTCAAAAAATTATAGATGGTGAAAACGATGCACTGCTTTACGCAGCAATTTCCACCAGTTGAATATTAAAATGTAATTCTTCTCCGGCCAGCGGATGATTGCCATCAACTGTCACTGTAGTTTCTGTTACTTCAGAAATCAGGAGCGGAATGACCGTCCCATCTTCCCGATGCAGTTCAACCGTCATGCCAATTTCCGGCTCTACGCCAAGCTGCATTTGATCACGCTGCACAGTCTGAATTAATTGCTCGTGACGATCACCATAAGCCTCGTCAGCAGGGATTACAACATCTTTGGCATCGCCTGTCTGCATTCCGATGACGGCCTGTTCAAAGCCCGGAATCACATTGCCCGAACCCAGCGCAAAGCCGAGCGGCTCGCGCCCTTCGGAAGAGTCAAAGACCTCACCCGTAACCAGCTTCCCCGTGTAATGCACGAGAACGGAATCTCCTATTTTTGCAACCGACATGATTTTGCCCTTTCATTCAAGCGTCATTGACGCAAGGTTGTGAGTGTCATCGCAAAGACGCCGAAAGCGCAAAGACAACGCGAATAATAATTTCAGTAAAATCTCTACATTAATTTGGTGTTTGCGGTGAAAAATTGATGGAAATTGAAAATAGCTTTTTTTAGTAATGCTGGCAGGAAGTTTCGCATAGAGTTTTAGGAAATGCCAAGCGAAGTTTTTGCGTAGCTTGTCAGGCAAAAGCCTGCGGCAATCTCTGCTTTATCGTGATTCTCGTTTGGAAACAAAGTCTATAAGCTTGAGCCAATCAATCTGATTATCCGTCGTCATAAAGTCAGTGACAAAGTCCTGAGTCATCTCATTAATCTTTGCGGCATATGCTTTCTTAAACTTCTCATCTTTCTGTCGTGCTTCTTCGTCAATCGGCGTGATGATTTCTCGATATAGCTGGTCATCTCCAGAAATAAAACCCCAAAAAGCCTGCCCCGCATATTTGAAATATTGCTTATCTGGATCGCTGTGAATTTTGAATGGCACATTATCTTTGCCGTAGATACAACCGTTAACCGCGATGATTTCACTTTTGACTCCGCGTTTGCGCAGGACTTCTCGTGACAATTTAAAATTATCACGCATCTTGTTAATTTGATCACTATTCCCCCAATGAATTCCCGACTTGATTCCTACTATGTGATAGGATTTTTTGCGCTTGAACTCAAGATCAACACTCTTCAACTCTGATTTAAAACCTCCATACAAAGTTTTTGAAACATGAATAGCAAAACCTTCAAGCAGGTTGCCAAAGATAGTTTCTTCCTGCGAAGATAAAAAAGCATCAATGATAGATTTCACCAAATCGCCTGCCAGTTCTATGTTTTTAGCCTTGAAGAGATAAGGATTTTTACGTTTCAAAACGCTTTTCAAACGAAGCTCATTTAGGTTGTTAAGCCTGACTGCATAAAATGGTTCGATGACATGCTGCGCTAAATAATCGTAAAAATCCTGATAGTGCCTACTCATCATATTAGTTTTGGTTGTATGGGAAGCTTCTTAAGTGTACTGAGATTTGATAGCGCCTGTTGATAATATTCTTCTTTTTTCTCAATTCCGATAAATCGTCTATTAAGTTCATAGGCCACTACACAGCTTGTTCCTGATCCAACAAAAGGATCAAGTACAAGATCATTTTCTTCAGTAAATAACTTGATAAACCAAGCTGGTAAATCTTTTGGGAAAGCTGCACTATGATTTTTATTGCCACACTCTGTCGCTAAATGCAGGACATTGGTCGGATAAGCTTTGTCTCGCCCAACCCAATTGGCAATGTTCTTCCCAAAGCCACTACCAACTTGCGAATCAAATCTAACGCGGTCATTGTCACTGAGATTTTTCAGTCTGTTTTTTGCCCAGTCACCAGTCGGAACCATCACCTCTTCCTGATACATCTTGAATTTTTTTTGCTTGTTGAATTGCAAGCATCTCTCCCAGGCGTCACGAAAGCGATTAGGCCATTTTCCCGGTGCGCAATTTCTCTTGTGCCAGAGATACTCTTCTGTCCACACCCAGCCTTGTTTTTTTAGCCCCAGAATTAACTCAAGCACATAAGTATGCCGTTCACCATCTACAACCTTTTCTTTAATGTTCAAGACAAACGAACCATCAGCTTTCAAAACTCGCTTTAGTTCATCGGCAATAGGAAGAAACCATTCAACATATTGATCAGGGTGAATTCCACCGTATGTGCTTTTTCGACTATCGGCATAAGGTGGCGAAGTAACGATGAGATTAACTATACCTGAAGGCATTTGTCGCAAAACGTCAAGGCAATCTCCATGAATTAGTTGATCAAGTAACACTTGAGACGGGGCTTCTACAGTTTGAGTCATTTAATCCACCCTCCCCCGACAACAACATCTTCGTCAAAAAACACTGCCGCTTGTCCCGGCGTAATGGCGCGTTGGGCGGCGGCAAAGGTCACCAGCACATCGCCATCTTCACGTGGCGAAATGACGGCGGCGGCTTCCTCGGCGCGGGAACGAATTTTGACGGTGACGTGCATTGGCTCGCTCAGCTTTTCAACGGCAATCCAGTTTGGACGCGTCACGATCATTTCGTGTTTGAGCAGGTTTTCAGGCGAACCGACGACGACCTGATTTTTTTCGGCGTCAACTTTCACGACGTATAACGGCTCCGGCGAAGAGATGCCAATGCCGCGCCGTTGCCCAACCGTGTAGCGATGAATGCCAGTGTGCTGTCCCACAATTTTCCCCACTGTCGTCACAATGTTTCCCGGCGTTGGCGCTGGCGCTTTTTTGTAGCCTTCAATTTGTACCAGTGGTTGCGGCAGCGTTTTTTGCTCGTCCAGATAACGATCAATAAATCGCGCGTAATTGCCATCGGGGATAAAACAAATTTCCTGGCTTTCGGGTTTTTGCGCGGTTGGCAAGCCGGCAGCAGCGGCAATGTCACGCACTTCCTGCTTGGCCATCCCGCCCAGCGGAAACAGCGCATAACTCAATTGCTCCTGTGTCAATTCAAATAAAAAATAAGACTGATCCTTCGCCCGATTGGTCGAGCGCAGCAACAACCAGCGACCGCGCTTTTCATCGTACTCGACCTGTGCATAATGTCCCGTCGCCACTTTGTCCGCGCCGACGCTTTTCGTCATTTCGACCAGCTTGTCGAATTTCAAATAAGAATTGCACGCGACACACGGGCTGGGCGTGCGTCCCTGCAAATAATTATTGACGAATGGAGCTACGACATCACGCTCAAATTCGTCTTCCAGATTCAAAATATAAAAGGGAAACCCCAGCTTATTTGCCACAACACGCGCGTCATAAAGATCGTCCAGCGAACAGCACCGCGAAGGCAAAGGCTCGCCGTCCGGCCCGATATTGATGCGCCGCTGATTCCAGAGCTGCATCGAAAACCCGACCAGTTCATGTCCCTGATTTTTTAGTAGTGCGGCAGTCGTTGAACTGTCAACGCCGCCGCTCATCGCAACTGCAATCATAATTTTGCTCGCAAAAATTTATCCCGCGTGGGTTGCCAACCCGACATTAAACATTGCAAATTTCAATTGAATTAACAATAGTGCTAAGATGAAATGCTGATTTTAGCACAGCGTAATATAAATTCAGACAAAGGACTCCGATTCAAGAATGGCAAAAAGCTCGCCTATGAACCCCAAAGCACAAACCTCACCCGCGACAGAACCAGTATTGGATAAATATCGCATCAGCAATGAGCCGTATTATCTGAATATCAAAAACGAAGTTACCCTGTTTGAGAAAGCCTACCAGGCCAAATTACCCGTCATGCTCAAAGGCCCGACTGGCTGCGGTAAAACGCGCTTCGTCCAGGCCATGGCGTATCGCATGGGACTCCCGTTAATTACGGTGGCGTGCCACGAAGATTTGTCCGCCACTGATTTAGTCGGACGCTTTCTGCTCGAAGGCGAAGAAACCGTTTGGCACGATGGACCGCTGACGACAGCAGTACGGCACGGGGCGATTTGTTACCTCGACGAAGTTGTTGAAGCGCGCAAGGATACGATTGTTTGCATCCATCCGCTGACCGATGACCGCCGCGTGATGCCGATTGAAAAGCTGGGACAACTCATCAAAGCGCCGGATAATTTTATGCTGGTGATTTCGTACAACCCCGGTTATCAAAGCGTGCTGAAGGATTTGAAGCAGTCTACGCGGCAAAGATTTATCTCGCTCGAATTCGATTACCCGCCCGCCGAGGCCGAGGCGCAAATCGTCGCCCGTGAAGGCGGAGTCGAAGCGGGCATGGCGCGTGAGCTGGTCAAAATCGGCGAGAAAGTGCGCAACCTAAAAGGGCACGGCCTGGAAGAAGGCGTTTCGACGCGCCTGCTCGTTTATGCCGCGCAAATGATCGCCAGCGGAGTTGATCCCGTGACCGCCTGCGAAATCGCCATCGCCAGCCCGATCACCGATGATGCTGAATTACAGCGCGGCATCCGTGAAATTGTGACTACTGTAGTTTGAGGAGGATTCAGGATTTGGGATTTAGGATTTAGGGCTATTCAAATCAAGCATATCTTTCGCGGAAGCCCTTTGTAACAAGTTTTTTTCCGCTCCTCCCTAAATCCCAAATCCTATCTTCTGAATCCTGTTTTTATGAACGATGAAAAACGCGGCATCGCAGGTTCTTTACTCAAAGGTGTCACCCGGAAATCGGTTGAAGCCTTAGCCCGTTCGTTCGGCATCCAGCCCAATGATCGCGCCTGGGTGACGATGGATGTGGGCGCTTCACTCGCCAGTGTCTCCATCAAAGTCGCCACTGAATTTTTTCGCGTCGTGCCCGAAGTCGCGCAACACCTTGATAACGAAGACCTGCGTTTATGGGCTGAAGTTGGTCGCCGTGTGGCGCTCGACAATGCCGATGAAGCCAGCGGATTCTTTCATAACTCGGCGCAAACGTTAGCAGAAATTCCCGTTCATTTGCGTCCCTTACTCATCGCGCTGTGTTCCAAACAAATTGTCCTTTCGCCTTCGACAGCGCTCAACACGTTCAATTCTGCGCCGCATACGATTGCCAAACTGGGCGAAACTGAAGCTACACAAAAACTTTTCAATATCGCGGTCGCCGTTGCCAATCGCTCGGTCAAACACAGCACCGAAGTTTTGGCTGCCGCGCCCGGCGCTCTTGCGGCACTCACCAAACTGGAAGCAGCCTTGCCGGAACCGCATCCAGCACTCACCAAACAGGCCTTGGAATTAGCCGAAAACTTTGCCAATCGCACGGGAGCTACCGCCGCAGAATTTTTGGCGGCGCTTGGCGAAGGCCTGAGTTTCATCAAAACTTCTGGCGAAGCAGTTTCGCTTTACGAACAAACCGCAATGTTTCTGGAACGCGGTGGAGCAACAGCGCTGCAATATTTTCGGGCGGCAAAATCGGTGATGGAACAGAGCGACGCGGCAAGCTATAACAAATGGAATTTCGTCACCAAACGTGTCGCCGATGAAGGCAACGCGCTGGTCTATGATTTTCTGAAGCTCACGCCAAAAGTCATGTCGGCGCTTTCTGCCAATCAACGCCGCATTATCGGCGCCAAACAACGCACGCCTGAACACAGCCTCGCTGTCATCAAATCCGTGCTGGAAATGACCGAGGAATTGGCCGACAACAGCGTTTACGTGGCGCTGGAGTGCTTCAAGTCCGCGCCGCGTGCGTTGGCTGCGGCTTCGCTCGAACAGTTCCAGGCGTGGGCACGTGCCGGAGCCGGCTTACATCGCCAGGATCGTCGCCGCGCCCAGGCCTATTACGCGCTTGAATCAAAAAGCAGCCAGGAATCGTTACGCGCTGCGCGAGGTGGAATGGCGCTCGAATCCGTCTCGCATTTGCTGAGAATTTATGTCGAAGGATTGACCGGACGCGAACTGGCGATTGCTCCGCTCGGCGTAGTTCCCGACGAATCGCGCATCACCGACGGGCAAACAATTCATCTGCCCGCGATGATTGCAGAGTTTGGCTCGCTGGAAGACGACTTTCGTTTGTACAAAGTTTTAGCCGCCCACGCCGCCGGACAAATTGAGTTCGGCACACGCGATATTGGCACATCTGAATTGCGAGCCTCGCTTACAAATGTAGACGAATTTTTCACCGTCAAAGATGAAACTCCGAGCCGCGTCACGGATTCTGAAGAAATAGAAATTCCTGAAGAATACAGCCTGCGCAAACGGCTCCGTCCCGATCTTTCTGAAGAACATTTTGCCGCCGTAGATTTCAAGCTGGTGCTGTCGCGCTTTCCCAATCCATCGCTCGCGGCGCGAATTTTTACGACGCTCGAAAATGGACGGATTGATTATCGTTTGCGCCAGGCCTATCGCGGCATCCGGCGTGATTTGAATTTTGTGCGGGCGCGTTTGATTGATAATCGCCCGCCGGTGACTTCGCTGCCGAAGGATCAATTGCT
>JAYSTY010000052.1:0-10243 GCA_043719385.1 Blastocatellia bacterium
CCGCGTCATCCGCGTTCTATTCATTCTCCACTTTGCTGAATTAACTTAGCGACCAATCCCGTCCATCCGGTTTGATGGCTCGCGCCGACGCCGGAGCCATTGTCGCCGTGAAAATATTCGTAGAACAAAATCAGGTCACGCCAGTGTGGATCGCTCTGGAATTTTCCATCTTTGCCGTGAACGGCTCTGGTTCCATTGGCATCACGCAGGAAAATTCGTGTCAAGCGCCGCGACAATTCTTCCGCGACTTCCCACAACGGAACAAAATTTCCTGATCCGGTGGGGCATTCGACTTTGTATTCATCGTTCAAGTAGTGATGAAATTTTTGCAGCGATTCGATCAGCAGATAATTCACCGGAAACCAAATCGGGCCGCGCCAATTCGAGTTACCACCGAATAAACCGGAGGAAGATTCGCCCGGCTCATAATCTACGCGATGCTCTTCGCCATGCACGTTCAGCACATAAGGATTTTCGTGATGAAAGCGCGACACAGCGCGGATGCCATAGTTCGACAGGAATTCTTTTTCATCCAGCATCACTTGCAACACGCGTCGCAATTGCTCCTGATTGACGATTGAAAGCAAACGCCGTTGTTCCATTCCCATCGTTTGCATACAGGCTACGTTGCTCGTCAAATCAGGGCGATGCTCAATGAACCACTCCATGCGACGTTTGAAATTCGGCAATTTCTCCAGCACTTCCGGCTCCAAAGTTTCGACTGCAAAAAGTGGTATCAATCCAACTAATGAACGAACTTTCATCGGAAATAAATTTCCGTCTTCTGTGTGCAACACATCGTAAAAGAATCCGTCTTCATCGTCCCACAACGAAATATCACCGTGTCCACGCTCGTTCATTGCTTTGGCGATATAAAGAAAATGCTCCCAGAATTTTGTCGCGACATCTTCATATGCCGGATCGTATTGCGCCAGTTCCAGCGCAATCGCCATCAGGTTCAGCGCATACATCGCCATCCAACTGGTGCCGTCGGATTGTTCGATGTGTCCGCCGGTTGGCAAAGGACGCGAGCGATCAAACACGCCAATGTTGTCCAGCCCCAAAAAGCCGCCCTGGAAAATGTTGTTCCCTTCGGTGTCTTTGCGGTTCACCCACCAGTTGAAATTTAGTAGCAGTTTATGAAAAACGCGCTTGAGAAATTTTATATCACCAACGCCGCGCCGTTTCTTTTCGATCTTGTACACACGCCACGAAGCCCACGCGTGGACGGGCGGGTTTACATCGCCAAACGCCCATTCATAAGCGGGCAATTGACCATTCGGATGCATGTACCATTCGCGCAGCATCAGGATCAGTTGTTCTTTCGCAAACTCTGAATCCACCAGCGCCAGCGGCACGCAATGAAATGCCAAATCCCACGCGGCGTACCACGGATATTCCCACTTATCAGGCATCGAAATTACATCTGAATTGTACAGATGCTTCCATTCATTATTGCGACCATGTTTTCTTTCGACCGGCGGCGAGGGCTGCCCCGGATCGCCTTTCAGCCAGTCTTCGACGACGTAATGATAGAATTGCTTCGACCACAACATGCCGGCAAAAGCCTGGCGCATGACGTTTTGCGAATCAGTTGAAATATCGGTTGGAATAATTTGTGCGTAATATTCATCGGCTTCGCGTTGCCGTTGCGCAAAGATTGGCTCGAATTCTGACAGCGGAGTCGCAGCCGGATTATCTGTCAGCCGCAAATGCACTGTCGTGGTTTCACCCGGAGCCAGCGCCAGTAAATAATGCGCCGCCGCCTTCGTGCCTGTCTGGTCAGGATTGACCGCATTCATCGCGCCATTAACGACAAAATCATTGATGCCATCTTTATAAAATCCCGCGCTGTTGTCTGTTCCATACAACTTGCGCACGTTGGTTTCGTTGTTGGTAAAAAGCAATTCCGGCTCGCCCGCGCAATGCAACCAGCGTTGCCCTAAGCCGTGATGATTAATTTCGATAGATGAATTTTCAGCCGCTTTGAGCAACGGTTTACGCGCGTTATTGCCGTTATTATTGCCCCAGCTCCAACGGTTTCGATACCAGAGCGTCGGCAGCAAATGCAGCGTAGCAGCTTCAGGGCCACGATTGATGACGGTAAGGCGAACGGCAATGTCCTCGACCTCAGCTTTGGCGTATTCAACGAACACGTCAAAATAACGATTATCATTGAAAATGCCTGTATCCATTAGCTCATATTCGCCTTCAAGTTTGCTGCGATCACGATTTTGCGCGATGAGTTCGGCGTAGGGAAATTCGGCTTGCGGATATTTGTACAAATATTTCATGTACGAATGCGTCGGCGTCGAGTCGAGATAAAAATAATATTCTTTGACATCTTCGCCGTGATTGCCTTCGCTGCCGGTCAAGCCGAAAATTCGTTCTTTCAAAATCGGATCGCGCCCATTCCATAGGGCGACAGAAAAGCAAAGATTTTGTTTGCGATCAGAAATGCCTGCAAGGCCGTCTTCGTTCCAGCGATAGGCTTTGGAACGGGCGTGATCGTGCGGCAGATAGTCCCAGGCGGTGCCGTGTGCGCTGTAGTCTTCGCGCACCGTACCCCACGCGCGTTCGCTGAGGTATGGCCCCCAGCGTTTCCAATGTTTGGTGCGAGTGTCGGATTCTTCCAGGCGTTTTTCTTCTGCGGTCATTTGGTTCTCCGGTGTGGCGTAAACTTTTAGTTTGCGCGTTTTTCTATGAGAGCTGTTCGCTTTACCCAGATGGCTCCTTAATCAGGCAGCGCAAACTAAAAGTTTACCCCACGCTCCAGGCATAAGCGAAGGTTGCTTTTTCAGCTTGCCGAATTGGTTGATCTTCAATTGGCATCGCTGTTTTGCCACATTCAGGGCAGGAATAAAATTCGTCGAGAATGCCGGTGAATTCTTCATTGTTTTCCAACTCAAATTTGGTGAACATAAAATCAGTTGTGATTGGATGAAAGTCCATTGCTACCTCACAATCAGGGCAATAATTTTTCTGTTGCATAGTTTTTACCTTTCAATTAATTGCATAACATGTCCATCAGGATCGCGCACCAGAAAGCTTTTCCTGAACCTCATCTCGTCTTCGGGAAGCACAACCACGCCGGAAGACACGAGCGAATATTTGTTGGTTATAGCGCTTTGCTCAACCGCTGTCGCGTCATGCGTCACAAGCTTTGTTTGCCAATGCAAAAGATCATTTGACCGAATATCCATCGGTGTCGGACGACCATCATGGGGCGACAGGTACTCCAGAAATTCAATCCCGGGTCCGGCCTCGGCACGAATCGCGGTGATGCGAAGTCGCACACCAAAGACGTTATTCAAATGTTCCTGTTCCGTGCCGTAATTTTCACTTTCACCCACAACTTTCATCCCTAAAACATCGCGGTAAAATTTCAGACTGGCATCCGTGTCGCTCACGACAATTGCTGTATGGTCTATGCCGAGAAAAATTTTGTTTGGATTTTCAGCCGCGAGTTTGTGCCATTTCGGATTTCCTTTGTTGGCAGGGAACTGCAAAATTTCTAAGGCATGACCATCCGGGTCTTTAAAGTAAAATGCCTTGATGCCACCTGCATTTTTGTTCCAATCCGGCAACCGTTGCGGCCCCGTCGAAGCGTGTACCACTTTGTTTTTTCGGAGCAATTGATACGCCTGATCCATATCGCTGACGATGATCGCAATGTGCTGGAACGCGCGATCATTACTGCGTGCATCAACGGGAATCGGTCGGCCTTTCGGCGCAAGATATTCGGTCAATTCAATAAATTCATCACCAAGTTTCATTCGCACAATCCGCATCCGCAGTCCGAAAATTCCCTGCAAATGTTCATATTCAGTCCCCGTGATTTCAATGTCGGAAGCTTTTTCGAACGAGAGCACTTGCTGAAAAAAATCAACCGAACGATCTGTGTCGGAAACGGTGAAACCGGGCGCGTCTACGGCTGCAACCTGAGCCACAGTGGAGGCTGCAAATAGGAATTGAAAAAGCAGCGCCAACAAGATTTTGCCGCGCCATGTTGTACGTTGTGTGTGATTGCGCCAGGCTTGCTGCATAATATGACCTCAGAACAAAAAACGAACTGCGATTTGCTGTCAGTCATTTAATCCCAGGAGTGGCGCTGAAAATTCCCGCTGGCACAGGTTTTCTTTCGCGCAGGAGATAGATACTATGCTGTTTATAATTTCTCCCCAGCACAGCGCGTTCATTGGTAGCTGGGCTTTGAGTTCAAACGTAACCAAAAAAATCATTGCATGTTGCATTTTCAGCTAAGACAGAGATGGGTTACCGCTTTCTGCGCTAATGTTGCAGCTCTGTTGGCGTGTGCGTGGCTGCTGGCTGCTCACGCGCAATATCGCTTCGATCATTGGACGGCGGACAACGGCTTGCCGCAGAACTCCGTCTATTCGATTCTCCAAACCCCTGATGGGTATTTATGGCTCACGACGCTGGATGGCGTGGTGCGGTTTGACGGCGTGAAGTTCACCGTCTTCAACAGAAGCAACGCCAAAGGTCTATTGAATAACCGGTTCGTCAAACTCTTTGCCGAAGCCGATGGGACGTTGTGGGTTAGCACTGCAGAGAGCGGCTTAATGCGTTTTCGCAACGGGCAATTTTAAACTTTCACCACCGCCAAGGGCTTGCCTTCAAACGCTGTCAATGATGTGCAAAAAGATTTGGACGGCAGCTTGTTGATTATTACCAGAGACGGGCTGGCGCGCTTCGGCGATGGTCGGTTCAGGGTGGAACGGCGACAGGACTTCAAAGATTTAAAAATCTATCTTTCGCCTGCGCGCGCGCGTTGGGAGCTGGATAAAACCGGCTTGCGCGTCTTTGATGAGGGAGGGCGAGGCGGTCGGCTGAAGGAGTATCCTTTGCCTTTCGACCCGCAACGCATCGCGGCTGACCGCACCTTCAACCACGTCTATTACGTGCCGATGCTGGAAGACCGCGAAGGGGCGTTGTGGTTGGCGGCAGCCGGAAATCTTTACAAGCTGAAAGACGGCGCGGTGACGACCTTCACCGGCAAAGACGGCATCCCGCAGAGTCGCGTGCGCGACCTCTTGCAAGACCGGCAAGGCGACATTTGTCTGGGCACGGAAAAAGACGGCGCGTGCCGGTTGTGCGCCAATCGCTGCCTGTGCTTTAACGCCACGAATGGACTTTCCAGTAATCACCTTATGGACATCTTTGAAGACCGCGAAGGCACGCTCTGGTTTGGCACGAACGAGAGCGGCATCGTTCGCGTGACGCGCCGTGTAGTCTCTTCCGTTTCCGTTGCCGAAGGGCTGTTAGATAAAAATGTCTATCCGATGTTGGAAGACAAAGCGAGCGGCGTTTGGATCGGTTCGTTCAGTGCTTTGTCGTATTACAAGGATGAAAAAATCAAGAACTACACACGGCGCGACGGCCTGCTTTATGAAATCGTCCAGGCTTTGGCGGAAGACCGCGACGGGCGTTTGTGGATTGGCAGCGTCGGCGGCGTTGAGTATTTCGCCGACGGCAAGTTCACGGATTTTACGGAGCGACTGGGGCTGCGCGTGGGCGAGGCTAACTTTTGGGATATTCATCAAGACCGCGACGGAGTCTTGTGGTTCGCCACGTATGGTGGCGTGACGCAATTCAAGCATGGGCAATTCCGGTCTTTGACGGAAAAGGAAGGATTAGCCAGCGACCACGTCCGCGCCATTTACGAAGACGAACAAGGGACGTTTTGGTTTGGCACTTACGATGGCGGTTTGTCGCGCTTCCGGGACGGCAAGTTCACGAACTATACAATGGACAAGGGGCTGCACAGCAACGGCGTTTTTCAGATCCTCGAAGACGCGCGCCGTGGAGCAGCCCTGAGCGAAAACGCTTTCGCTCAGGCGTTCGCCATCACAGAGAAGATCGGCCAGCCACAGTTACGTTCGAGCTTCGACGCGCTGGTACACGCGCGGGCGGCAATGGCCGCGCTCGACCAGGAAGATTTCGATGCCGCGCTGCGTTACAGCCAGCGGATGCCAGACCTGTTGCAGCGCGCTGTTATGTTTTGACAGGATGCTGTAGCGGCTCCCTAACAAACACGACAGTGCGCGCATCGCCGAAATCCTGAACGACGCCGAGAGGTCGTTCACCAGAGCTGGCACCAAAGCCGGGGAAGGAATGGATAAAGCGTGCGCTGCTGCCACTCTCCAACGGCTCCAACGGCTCCAACGATGTGTTGTGAGCCGATTCAGAAACTATCTATTTCTCAAGGAGGAAGTGCCATGCGTAGCTCAATAATTTCTCGTTCGCTCATCATTCTAGCCACAGTCGTCCTGCTGACCGTGTCGCTCGTCACGCTGTGGAATCGTTACACGCCTCGCGTTGCCGCGCAGGGACCACTATCCTGCGTTACTCCGCCGTCAGGCATGGTAAGTTGGTGGCCAGGGGACGGCAATGCCAACGACATTCAAGGTGGCAACGACGGCTCGCTGCAAAATGGTGCGACGTTCGCCGCCGGCAAGGTCGGGCAGTCCTTCAGCTTCAACGGAACAGACGCCTACGTTCGCATCCCCGACAACGCCAACCTCTATCCTGGCTCCGGCCCTTTCACGGTGGACGCCTGGATCAAGACCACGCAAATGAGCAGCGGCAACGCCTTTGTCCTCGCCCATTACGAGTGCGCTAACAACTGTCCCACTGGCGGGGCGAATTCAGTCTACTTGATGGACGTCAATGGCGAGGGCAAGCTGAACGGGTTTTTGCGCGACTCCGCAGGCACCTCGCAGGGCATCACCGGTGCGACGGTAGTGGCAGACGGTGTCTATCACCACATCGCTCTAGTGCGCGACACGACGGGCTTGCAAATGCAGTTGTATGTGGACGGCGTGGTGGACGCAAGCGCGCCGCTGACCGTCACGGGCACAATTAAAGACGATGATGGTGAGCCTGATCCATTCACCATCGGCGCGCTCATTCAAGGCGGCACAAACCAGCCGACGGCCCTGTTCTTAGGGGAGGTTGACGAAGTCGAGTACTTCAACCGCGCCCTCACTGCTTCAGAAATCCAGGCCATCGTCAACGCGGACAGCGCGGGCAAGTGCAAGCCGTTGATGGTGACGGTTGACTCCAAAGCCACATATCTCCATACCACCTGCGATAGCCCTGCCCTGCCAACCGTCGTGGACTTGGCGGCATTCGGCTTGGCTCCCGGCGATGGCTTGAAGCTGACCTATAGCGTGGCCCCGCCAGGCTTCAGCTTTAGCGGTTGTGGCGGACCGTTCGTGGGTGCAGAAGATACGAGCATCCTCGGCGTCTTCAGCAGTTCCAGCACCCTGCTGCCGCCCAGCGCCCACCCACGAGTGCCCGGCGCGCTTGAGGCCGGGACGGATGTCAGCACTGGTCCGACGTTCTTTTGCAACGAGCTAAACGACATTCCACAGGATTTCCGTCTCTTCCCGCCGAGCGGCTTCACCATTCAGATTCCCGTTGGGGCGACGCATCTCTTCCTGGGTATTAATGACAGCTACTGGGCGGACAATTGCGGGAACATCAAAGTCACCTTCGAACGAATCGTGCTCAATCAACCGCCTGTCGCTGCCTGCCAGAATGTGACCGTCTCTGCTGGCGCAAACTGCACCGCCGCCGCTTCGATTGACGCTGGCTCGGCTGATCCCGATGGCGACACGATTACCGTCACGCAATCTCCGGCAGGGCCGTACTCGCTCGGCACGACCACTGTCACGCTGACTGTGACTGACAATCACGGGGCGTTCGGTTCCTGCACCTCCACCGTCACGGTCGTGGACACCACGCCGCCAGTCGTCAGTTGCCCGGTCAACGTCGTCGCCTATCTGCCGCTGAATTCGATGAACACCGGGATGACGGTCAACTATCCGGCTCCGACGGCCAGCGACAACTGCACGGCGTCGCCGACCATCACGAGCAGCCCTGGCTCCGGCTCAATCTTCCCGGTCGGTACAACGACGGTCAACGTCACGGCCAAAGACGCCGCCAATAATCAATCATCGTGCAGCTTCACGGTGACGGTACGCTACAACTTCAGCGGCTTCTTCCAGCCCGTAGACAATGCGCCGACCGTCAACACCGTCAACGCCGGGCAAGCCATCCCGGTGAAGTTCTCCTTGAGCGGCAACAAGGGACTGAACATCTTCGCGACAGGCTACCCGACCTCACAGCCGATTGCGTGCAGCGGCGGCGCGACCAGTGACATCGAGGAAACGGTCACGGCAGGCGGCAGCAGCCTGAGCTACGACGCGACGACCGATCAATACAAGTACGTCTGGAAGACCGACAAGGCGTGGAAAGGCACGTGTCGTAAGCTAGTGTTGAAGTTCAATGACGGCAGCACGCGCGAGGCACTGTTCCAGTTCAAGTAAGACAGGGAGCGTCTCCGTCGCACTTCCTGTCCACGAGCTGAGCAGATGGCGTTGCGTGGACAGGAAGTGCGGCGGGGAAGCTTCTTCCATCGCAAGACAGTTCGGGCTGGCGGCTTCCTGCTGCTGGCCCTTTTTTCTTCTGAACGCAGTTTTCTCCTCCCGTGACTGGTGAAATGCCATTACGAAATTGCGCCTGACCGAAACCATCAGGTACACTCCTGCCACTCATTCACTATGATGGGACTTATCCAACAACAGGAGCGGAAGGCAGGTACCGTGGTGTTAGCAACGCTGCGGCGGGGTTGGTGGCTCACCTTGCTTGCCTTGCTGGCCCAATACCGTTTCGATCATTGGACGGCGGACAACGGCTTGCCGCAAAACTCGGTGCGCGACATTGTGCAAATGCGCGATGGGTATTTATGGCTGACTGATGGGATGCGCTGTACCGCTTTCAGCCGTGCTGTCGAAGGTTCAGATGTAAAGGCAGGGAAGAGATGAGCCTGCAACGAGTCATCCTGCTGCTGTGGCTGGGCTGCCTGGTTCAGGCACACGTCTGGGGACAGACGCTTAGCACGCACAAGGTACTGAGCCGGTATCAGCAGCTTATCTGGCAGGATCAGCATGGCCTGCCGCAAAACGGCGTCCTCGCCATTTTGCGGACGCGCGATGGCTATTTGTGGCTGGGAACGATTGAGGGTGCAGCGCGTTTCGACGGTGTGCGTTTTTCGGTTTTCGATAATAACAATACTGCTGAGATCAGGAACAACCAGATTCTGTCTCTTGCCGAAGACAGCGCGGGCAAGCTCTGGCTGGGCGCAGTGGGTGGCGGGCTGACAAAGTACGCCAACGGGCATTTCCGGCTTTATACCACCAGCGATGGGCTTTCGAGCGATGCCGTGCGCTGCCTGCTGTCCGACCATGCGGGGAACCTTTGGATCGGCACACGCGGCGGCGGGCTAAATCTTTTTCGCGACGAACATTTCACGGCGTACACGACGCGCGACGGACTGCCGAGCGATCAGATTCAAACGCTGGCGGAGGATGCGAACGGTGTCGTCTGGATCGGCACAACCAAAGGCCTAGCCCGCTTCGAGCAGGGCCGCTTTACGGCGTACACCACGCGCGAGGGATTGCCCGGCGAGCGTGTGAACGCGGTCTGTGTAGATCGCGCCGGAGATGTGTGGGTGGGAACGGGCGGCGGACTTTGCCGGATGCAAGAAGGCCGCTGCGTGGTGGACAGTGCGCGGATCAAAAGCTCTGTGACTGCGCTGTATGAAGACCGCGACCAAAACCTCTGGATCGGTACGGGCGGCGAGGGCTTGTTCCTGCGCCGCCAGGGACGCCTTACCCAATATGCGGTGCGGGACGGTTTGCCGAGTGACACGGTGTTGGCGCTGTATCAAGACCCCAATGAAGAAAACGGCGACATTTGGGTTGGCACGGTGGATGGCGGTCTGGTGCAATTGCGGCATGGGCGCTTCGGCGTTTATACGATGGAGGACGGGCTGCCGGACAACTTCGTAGCCGCCGTCTTTGAGGATTCAAAAACAAATCTCTGGCTTGGTACGAACGGTGGTTTGAGCCGTCTTACCAATGGCGTTGTCACCACCGTTCCGTTACCGCAGGGGCGACCGGATAGCGGCTCTATCGCCGAAGATCGTGCGGGTAATGTTTGGTTCAGCGGCAACGGTCAGTTGCAGCAATTTCGCAATGGGCAATTTGTGCGTTGGACAGCGGCGCAGGGGCTGCCGCATGAACCCGTCCGCGAATTGCTCGGCGACCGCGCTGGCAACCTTTGGCTCAGCACGCCGGGACATGGGCTGACGCAGTTATCCGAAGGCTGTTTCCGCAGCTTTGATACGCGTGATGGTTTGGCCGACAACGAAATC
>JAYSTY010000511.1:0-2047 GCA_043719385.1 Blastocatellia bacterium
ATTCCTGATCGTCGTCGTTTGAGCTTCGTTGGAATTACCTGGGAGCTTGCACCAGAACGAACCATTCGCAGGTAAGAACAGGTCTTTTAATAAAACTACTTTGTCATTTGCCTGGAGCCGCAATTCGGTTTGTCGGCCTCCAAAATTGACCACGAGTTGCCCATTCGGGGAAAATTTATAATCAGTAAAATGTGGCAACGACGGCCCAATGGGTTCACGCATCCATGGGGCTGGTTCGGGAAATCCCTCCACCAAATAATAAACTGTTGACTGAATGCCGTTCTGAGAAAATGTTCGTTTGAGTGGGTATTGCGAAAGGAACTGATTCGGATCAGTTTTATCCGGGAATGGAGGAAAAGTATCCGGCGTCTTGCCTAATTTTTCAGGCGCATTTGCCTCCAACCCATTAAAAGTTGAATCACCTTGCCAGAAATTTTCCAGTGTTGTCTTAATGCGTCCGCTCATCAGTGCCTGTAAACCGAGCAGGCGATTGAAAAATTTCTGCCGCGTGGTTCTGTCACGTAACTGTAAATTGAGACAACTCTGCCAGGATAATTTTTCGCCGCTTAAGTAAGGCTGAAGATTGGGATCATCATGCCATTTGGTTCGGTTGCGGGCTGGCGCATAAATAACTCCGGGGTAATAACTACCAACTATTGCCCCATTGTTAGTAGTCAATAAAATAATATTCTCAAGTTTTTCTTTATCAGAATGAGGAAAGGTTCTTTCCAGCGCCGGCCATAAATCCGAGTCATAAAAATTCTCCAGATCATACCGATCATAAACCACCGTCTGAAGCGTTCCGGTCGCGTGCAGGCACATCAATACCAGCCATTCCTCGATCTCCGATGGCTTACCAGCTTCAATCGCTTTCTGGAACGTGTAACAATTCGCCCAGGCGGTTGGCAACGTCTCGAAATATTTGGCATCATGTGGCGAATTAGCCAGTGCATTGATAGCAACGTTCTGAAAATCACGTTCTTTTTGCTGTCCGACTCCGTCATTAATGATTTCTTTATTCAGGAAAAAAGGCATAATTATTGCTCCACTCAAATCGTTTATTTAGCTTTTTCGATCAATGATAACCATATGAATCTGAGATAATCACCTCGAGAAAATTCAGGTTGATCGGGTCCCCATTTTTGAAATTCTTCATCGCGCACTTCCGCTTTTGAGTTGCCCAGATGGATTGATTCTCTGGGTGAATTATTCATGAGATTTTTCCTTTGCAGTTTTGCCATCACTGTGTTGACATCGTCAGGATTGTCTAACAGTAAGGATTTGAGTTGGGTATAGTCTTCGCCACTCCAGCCTTTGGTAACGCGTGGATCGGGATGCAACAAAGCAATGATGGCACGGCTCAAAATGGCTGCGGCATTGACATAGCCTTCGCTATCTTCGTTGAATTCCATTCCGAAATTTTTGTAGTTGCGGGTCAGGTAGAGAAATTCCTTTCCATTGAATGTTTTGGTACCCCAGGGGAGGGAATGCCTGACCAGATAACGCGTAGTCGCTGCCGCAAGAAATACTTTTTCAGGGTCAATGGAGGTTCCGGCAATGTTATAACGGGGCAAATCACCGAGCCGCATTTTTTGCGGATTGAAAGTGTTGGGAGCCGTACCAATAAGATATGAACCAGTATTGTTTCCGCCGCCATCGTGCGTCCCGGAAAAGAAATTCAGCGCTGAAATGGCTCCGACTACCTCAGCAGAATTGATCGGATTAACCTGATTGGAACCACCATTACTCCAGTTATCAAGCTGGTCAAGCTGCGATTTACCAACCAGATAAAGCGCATCGAAATGATCTACCAGATGATCTTTGTAATATTCTAATCCGTGTTTGGCACGGTCGATGATTTCTTGTGGCTTGGCATAAAACCCCTGTAATATTTGCCTGATCAATTCTTCAGGATTTGGCGCACTACGAAATGGCTCTTCATTACGATAGGAATTAACGATGGATTTAATCTGGGGTTCTATTTCCAAATCAGCACGCAATTGCGGCAAGTCGGGCGGCAGCGGTGGTTGGGCATAAGGCGCGAGCA